>CAZNMF010000196.1:0-23100 GCA_964573795.1 uncultured Solibacteraceae bacterium | reverse complement strand
TGACGAGCGGCAAGCCGCGGCTGACGTCGATCGTCGCGGCGGCGTCGATGGACGAGCGTGACGTGCTGCGGCTGGCCGCGAGCCTCGAGATCGCGAGCGAGCATCCGCTCGCGTCGGCGATTCGCGCCGGCGCGGCGGACCGGGGCCTCGACGTGCGGCGGCCGGAGTCGTTCGCGTCGACGGCCGGGTTCGGGGTTCGCGGCGTCGTGGACGGCCGCCAGGTCGTCGTCGGCACGATCGACTGGCTGCGGCAGCAGCAAATCGAGTGCGGCGCCTTGGCGGGCGAGGCGGAGCGTCTGCGACGCGACGGGCAGACGATCGTCTTCGTGGGCGTCGACGGACGTCCGGCGGGGCTGATCGGCGTCGCCGATCCGATCCGCCCGAACGCCGCGCAGGCCGTGCAGACGCTCGCGCGCGCGGGCGTGCGGCTCGTCATGCTGACCGGCGACAGCGAGACGACGGCGAAGGCTGTCGGCGGCGCGCTCGGCATCGATCGGATCCACGCGCAGGCGACGCCGGCGACCAAGCTCGAGGTCATCAAAGGGCTGCAGGCCGACGGGCACGTCGTCGCGATGGCGGGCGACGGCATCAACGACGCGCCGGCGCTGGCGCAGGCCGACGTCGGCATCGCGATGGGCACGGGCACGGACGTCGCGATGGAGAGCGCCGACGTCACGCTCGTCCATGGCGATCTCGCCGGCCTCGTGCGCGCGCGCACGCTGTCGGCGTCCACGCTCGCGAACATCAAACAGAACTTGTTCTTCGCGTTCGTCTACAACGTCGCGGGCGTGCCGATTGCGGCCGGCGTGTTGTATCCCGTGTTCGGCTGGCTGCTCAGCCCCGTCGTCGCCGCGGCGGCGATGAGCTTCAGCTCCGTGTCCGTCATCGCCAACGCCCTTCGGCTGCGGAACCAGACGCTGTGAAATCTGCGGATCGGCGCGCGGATCGTCAATGGCCGAGCGGCGTCGCTGCACAGGTGCGCTGCGTCGAGCGCTGGCTGCGGCCGCACGTCATTCCGGCGCGGCGCGCCTTCCTTCAGGATCGATACGCGAAGAGCCGCTTGCAGTGGATGGGCGTGCCGGTGCCGGCGATGCGAGCGCTGGCGCGCGACTTTGGCCGCCGCATGAAGGACGAGCCGCCGCGCGCGGTCATCGCGCTCGCCCTGGCGCTGGCGCGCAGCACGACGATTGAATGCCGGCTGACGGGTTACGAACTGCTGGCGCGTCACGGCGATGCGATCGCGGCGTTGCGGCGCACCGACGTCGAGCGGCTCGGCCGCGGCAACGACAACTGGGCTGCGGTCGATACGTTTGCCACGACGATTGCCGGCCCCGCGTGGCTTCTGGGCATCATCAGTGACGTCGACGTGCGCCGGTGGGCGGCGTCGCGGGATCCGTGGTGGCGGCGGACGGCGATTGTCGCGACGGTGCCGCTGAACCTGCGGTCGCGCGGCGGGCGAGGCGACGCGCGCCGGACGCTGATGGTGTGCCGCCGATTCGCGGCCGAGCGCGATCCGATGCTGGCCAAGGCGCTGTCCTGGGCGCTGCGCGCGCTCGTGGCGCACGACCCGATCGCCGTGCGGGCATTCCTGGCGGAGCACGCATCGACGCTGCCGGCTCTCGTGCGGCGTGAGGTGTCCGCCAAGCTCGAGACCGGAACGAAGCGCGTGGCCAAGGCGCGTCCGTCGTAGACTCTTCGCGCGATGGCGACGCGGGAGAGCGCAGGGCTGCTGATGTTCCGGCGTACGTCCGGAAGGGTCGAAGTGCTGCTCGGGCATCCCGGCGGCCCGTTCTGGGCGCCGAAGGACCGCGGCGCGTGGACGATCCCGAAAGGCGGGCGGCACAGTGGCGAGTCGTTTCTCGACGCCGCGATCCGCGAGCTCGCGGAGGAAACCGGACTCGCGGCCTCAGGCCCGTTTCTCCCGCTCGGATCGATACGTCAGCTCAGCGGCAAGATCGTCCACGCGTGGGCATTCGAAGGCGACTGCGATCCGGCCGCGATCGTCAGCATCGACACGTCCATCGAATGGCCGCCGCGATCGGGCCAGTACATCCGCGTGCCGGAGATCGATCGCGCCGCGTTCTTCACAATCGACGACGCGAAGGTCGCGATCAACGTCGGCCAGGCGCCGTTGCTCGATCGTCTCGTGGCCGCGATCGCGTAGCGGATACGTAGTGGAGGGGCGGACCTTCAGGTCCGCCCGCTGCGGCCGAACCTGAAGGTTCGGCCCTCCGAGAGCATTCACCCCACGTGGATCCGCGGCCGCCGTTCCGGCATGGGCTCGGCCTGACGCAGGATCTCGCGGCAGACGGGCGCGGTGTCGCCTTCGCCGAACGCGAGGAACTTCAACAGATAGGCAAGCGGATTGCCTTCGGTCCAGCCGAAGTACGCGTGCGGGATGCTGTAAGTGCGATCGCGGAGGTCGAGCAGCAGGCCCGCGATCGCGTTGGGCACGGCCGGGCTCGTGCAGCGCAGGATGTGGTGGCCGTCGACGTCGACGCCTTTGACGTGCAGCAGGTCGGAGAACGCCGACGCGTCGCCGGGCTTGACCTCGAGGAAGAGCACGAAGTCGCCGGAGCGCAGATGGTGCGTCTGCCGCGCGTTCTGCAGCTTGCGCGCGTATTCCTCACGGCCGCCGGTGTTCGGACGGCTGGCGATGATGCGGAGCTGGCGGCGGCCGGCGGCTTCGCGGATGAACGTCATCGCCGTCTCGTCGTAGTCGACGCCCTCGATGCGAATCTCGGTCGACCGCAGCACGCGCGAGATCAGCGACGAGGCGACGATGCCGACGATGAACCACGTCGCGATCTTGAGGCCTTCGGGCCGCTCGACCATGTTGACGATGGTCGTGTACACGAAGACGCCGGTGATCAGCATGAATCGCCGGCGCCGATGGCGGACGGCAATTGTCACCGCGATCGCCGCCGACGTCATCAGCACGAGCACGCCCGTCGCATACGCGCCGCCCTGCGCGTCGACGTTCGCGTCGAAGACGATCGTGACGACGATGCCGATGGCGGTGATGAGCAGCACGAGCGGACGCGTGGCCGCGGCCCAATCCGGCGCCATGCCGTAGCGGGGCAGGTACTTCGGGATGAGATTGAGGAGGCCGGCCATCGCCGACGCGCCCGCGAACCAGAGGATCGCGATCGTCGTGACGTCGTAGATCGTGCCGAACCACGCGCCGAAATCGCGATGCGCGAGGTAGGCCAGCGCGCGGCCGTTGGCCGGTCCGTCGCCGAGCAGCGCGTCCGCCGGGATGCGCGTGGCCGTGACGAGCGAGCTCCCGAGCAGCAGCACGCTCATGAGCACGGCAGCCAGCGTCAGCATCTTGCGCGTGTTGACGACGCGCGATTGCAGCCGCTCGGCGTCGGTGGCGCCATGCCCGGTCACGAGCGGCATCACCGCGACGCCGGTCTCGAAGCCGGACAGGCCCAATGCCAGCTTCGGAAAATAGAGCAGCGCCAGACCGGCGATCAGCAGCGGATTCGACTGCTGCGTGCGGACGTGCGCGATCCAGTCGCGCAGCACTGCCGGATCCCGAAAGACCGCGGTGAGCTCACCGGCGATGACGAGGACGTTCAGGGCCAGATAGACGCCGACGAGCACGACCGCGATGCCGATCGCCTCGCGGAAGCCCTTCAGGAGCACCGCGCCCAGCGCGGCCACGAGGACCAGCGTGACGATCAGCTGATGATCGAGCCATGCGGGTACCAGCGGGTTCTCGACGATGTGCGCCGTCGCGTCGGCGGCGGCCATCGTGATGGTGATCACGAAGTCGGTCGCTGCGAATCCGAGCAGGCAGAGGACGAAGGCCTTGCCGCGCCAGCGCGGCAGCCGCTCTTCGAGCACGGACAGGCTGCCCTGGCCGTGCGGGCTCAGCGCCGCGATGCGCCCGTAGACCGGCAGCGCGCCGAAGAGCGTGAGCAGGACGAGCACGAGCGTCGCGAACGGCGACAGAAAGCCTGCGGCCACGAACGCGATGCTCGGCTGATAGCCGAGCGTCGAGAAGTAGTCGACGCCGGTGAGGCACATGACGCGCCACCACGCGGCGGCGTGCGCGTGCTCGTGCGCGGCGCTCGAATGATCGTGAAACAGCCAGGCGCGCAGCGGCGACCCGGCCCCAAAGGCGGATGCGGACACGAACAGCTCCCAAAGCCGACGGGGTTAGCTGACGGGCTCGAGGTGGGTAGTCCTCGTCGGGTCCTGAAGAACACTTTCGAACTTCGAACTTTGAACTTCGAACTTCGAAATGCGCGCAGTTCCCGATTCGCCCCTGCGGCGGAATGTCGCCGCGCTGGGTCCCCCGCGGGTCGCGATGCGACCGCTTAGGCTGGATCGATCTTAGCCTGAGTCAAATGCGGGCTGCGGGCGGCGGTCCGCAGCCTGCCGGCGACGGTCCGCTGGCGGCAGCCCGCAGACTGCGGACCGCAGCCCGCCTACCCGACGTGGATGCGCGGGCGCCGCTCGGGCATCGGCTCGGCCTGACGCAGCACTTCGCGGCAAACGGGCGCGGTGTCGCCTTCGCCGAAGGCGAGGAACTTCAGCAGATAAGCAATCGGATTGCCTTCGGTCCAGCCGAAGTACGCGTGCGGGATGCTGTAGGTGCGATCGCGGAGGTCGAGCAGCAGGCCGGCGATCGCGTTGGGAATGGCGGGACTGACGCAGCGCAGAATGTGATGGCCATCGACGTCGACGCCCTTGACGTGCAGCACGTCGGAGAACGCCGACGCGTCGCCGGGCTTGACCTCGAGGAAGAGCACGAAGTCGCCGGAGCGCAGATGGTGCGTCTGCCGCGCGTTCTGCAGCTTGCGCGCGTATTCCTCGCGGCTGCCCGTGTTCGGGCGGCTGGCGATGATGCGGAGCTGACGTCGGCCGGCCGCTTCGCGAATGAACGACATCGCCGTCTCGTCGTAATCGACGCCCTCGATGCGGATCTCGGTCGAGCGCAGCACGCGCGAGATCAGCGACGAGGCGATCGTGCCCACGATGAACCACGCGGCGATCTTGATGCCTTCGGGCTGACGAATGATGGTGACGAGCGTCGTGTAGATGAAGACCGCGGCGATCGTGCCGTAGCGCCAGCGATGGGACGGCAGCGCCACGGCAACCGCGACGGCCGCCGACGTCATCAGCGTCAGCACGCCCGTGGCGTACGCGCCGCTCTGTGCTTCGACCGACGCGCTGAACGAGATCGTCACGACGAAACCGATCGCCGTGAACAGCACGGCCAGGGGGCGCGTTGCGCGCGCCCAGTCGGGCGCCATGCCGTAGCGCGGCAGGTACTGCGGCACGAGGTTGAGCAGGCCGGCCATGGCCGACGCGCCGGCGAACCACAGCGTGCCGATCGTCGCCAGGTCGTAGATCGTGCCGAACACCGCGCCGAAATCGCGGTGGGCGAGATAGGCCAGCGCGCGGCCGTCCGCCGCGCCGCCGGCGGCCAGCGCTTCGGGCGGGATCCGCATCGCGGTCGCGAGCGAGCTGCCGATGAGCAGCACGCTCATGATGCTCGCGGCCGTCGTCAGCATCTTGCGCGTGTTGACGATGCGCGATTGCAGGCGCTCGGCGTCGGTCTCGCCGGCGCCGGAGACGAGCGGCATGACGGCGACGCCGGTCTCGAAGCCGGACAAGCCCAGCGCGAGCTTGGGAAAGTAGAGGACGGCGAGCACCGCGATCATCGCCGGATTGCTCTGCTGCCGGAACACGTGATCGCGCCACGCGGCGATGGCCGTCGGATCGTGAGCCAGCGCGAACAGCTCGCCGCCGATGACGACCACGTTCACCGCCAGATAGGACGCGACGAGCAGGACGGCCAGCCAGATCGCCTCGGTGAAGCCGCGCAGGAACACCGCCCCGAGACCGGCCACGAGCACGAGCGTGAGCGCGAGCCGGTGGTCCATCCACGCCGGCACGAACGGGTTCTCGATGATGTGCGCCGTCGCGTCGGCGGCCGAGAGCGTGATCGTGATGATGAAGCTCGTCGCCGCGAACCCGAGCAGGCAGAGGACCAGGGCCTTGCCGCGCCAGCGCGGCAGCCGGTCCTCGAGGACGGACAGGCTGCCCTGGCCGCGCGGGCTGAGCGCGGCCATCGATCGGTAAACGGGCAGGGCGCCGAAGAGCGTGAGCGCGACGAGGACGATCGTCGCGAAGGGCGACAGGAACCCGGCCGCGAGGAAGGCGATGCCGGGCTGATAGCCGAGCGTCGAGAAGTAGTCGACGCCCGTGAGACACATCACGCGCCACCAGGCCGACGTGTGGGGCTGGCGTTCGGCGGACTGTCGCGTGTGCCCGCGGAGGAGCCACGCCTGCAGCGTCGACCCGATCCGTGCCGCTCGCAAGAACAAGGGAGCGGTAGTGTACCGTGGCATCGCTCTATCGCGCTAGCTCGCTATCGCACTATCTGGCATCGGGCTATCTGGCTATCTGCCTTCAAAAAGCACCTGTCTGCCTCCCAAGACGCCGCTCCGCCCTCGCGGACCTCCGGTTAGATTCGCCGAGGGCTCTCCATCATGGAGGCAGATAGTCAGATGTCCCGATAGCCCGATGCCCAGATAGCGCGATAGTGCCGATAGTGAGCTAGCGCGATACGACCGACAGCTTATTTCTCGATCTGCACCACGATTCTCCACCGTCCGCCGATGTCGCGGTGCCAGACGCGGACCCAGGTGCCGGCCATGGGGCGAGGCGTGGCGATCGTGTAGCGGCCCCAGGCGACGCCGAGATCGTCGGAGCCGGCCACGTCGACAGACGCGTCGCCGAACCGGGCCGCCAGCCCGCGGCTGCTGGCGGCCGATGCGAGCACGGGCCCGCGTCCGGTGACGGGCTGCTGGCCGGCGCGCAGCACCAGCACGTGCTCGGCCAGGCGATCCCGCCACGCGTCGCCGCCTGCCGCGATGGCGCGCTCGGCGTCGGCGAGCGACTCGTCCGGACCTCCAGCCGTGCCGGCATCGGGCGCGGGCATCGCCGCGAACGGCGCCGCGTCCTTCCACAGACTCGGAAACGGCACCTCGTCGATCAGCGACACCTTCCACGTGCCCTCGTCCTGGCGTTTCCAGACGTGGAGGAACGCGCCCTGATTGGCCAGACTCTGCAGCGGCAGCGCGAGCGCGGCGCGTCCGCCGGCAATCCAGCCGACCGTGCCGTCGCTCGACACCTGGCCGACTGCAGGCTCCCAGATCTCACGGAGCGCGACGGGCAGCTTCGCGGGAGGAAGATCGCCAATCCACGCCCGCGCGTCGGCGCTTTGCGGCGACCCGGCCGGTGCGCGACGCACGACGACCGCGCCAGGCGCGACGAACGCCAGCGCCGCATCGCGCCAGCCCTGCTCGGCCGCGGCGGCCGCAAACGCGCGCTCCGCTGCGGCCATGCGTTGAATGGCCTGCGGATCCTCGCGCACCTGCGCGCCGAGCGCCAGGACGGCCGTCGACACGACCACGGTAACGCGCGTCAGGGGACGAATGGCGCGGGCCGCAGACAGCGAGATAGCCTGATAGCCCGATCCCAGATAGTGCGCCAGTGAGATCGTGCGATAGCGCGATACGCGGATCTTTGTCACTGGCTGTCGGTAATCGCCGCGCCGTCGCCGACGTCGGCGAGATGCCCGACGATCACGCGATCGCCCGGAGCCAGCCCGTCGACGATCTGCGTGAGCGCCTGCGTCACGAGACCCGGGCGGACCTCGCGGCGATGTGCGCGTCGATCGTCGCCGGCGATCATCACGTACGTCCCGAGATCGTCGTGCGCGACGGCGCCGGTCGGCACGGTGAGCGCGTTGGGGCGCTGGCCGACCAGAATCTCCGCGTTCACCGGCGCGTCGACGACGAGCGTCACGGGCTCTGCGAACGCGAGACGGACCTCGCCCGTGAGGGCCGACGGCGTCGTCGTACCGATGATATTCGTCACGGTCGCGGCGGCCGGTCCCGCCTCCGACATGACCGTGGCGGGCTGGCCCGGCGTCACGCGCGTGAGCGACGCGATCGGCACCTGCACGCTGATCTGGATCTGCGTGGGATCGGCGACACGGATCACCGGGTCGTCCGGCGTCGGCTGGACGAGGTCGCCGACGGCGTGCCAGACGCGCATGACCTTGCCGGGAAACCGGGCGCGGATGGTCGCGCGCTCCTGGTTGCTCTGCGCCGCGTCGAATCGGCCCTTCGCCTGAGCGGCCGCGCTCTCCGCGGCGGCTGCTTCGAGGCGGCTCGCGTCGAGCGTCCGGCGCGGCGTCAGGCCGCGCGCGTCGAGCGCTTCCTGCCGCGCGAGCTCGGCTCTCGCGCGATCGAGCCGCGCGGTCGCGTTCTGCAGCTCCATTTGCATCGCGCCCGTCTCCTGCGTGAGCGACGGGATCTCGAAGCGCACCAGCACGTCGCCGGCCGCGACCTCGTCCTGTTCCTTCTTCGGGAGCTCGACAATCTGCGCGACCTCGGGAGCGTAGACCGTCAGATCGGCCGCGCTCGACGGCACGACGAGGCCCGGAGCGGAGACGACGTCGCGAAGCGTCTGCAGCCGCGCGGCGGCCGTCGTGACGGCGATGGGAGGAGGCTCGCCGCTGTCGGCGGCGCCGTTGCGGTGGCACGCCGCCGTTGCGGCGAGCGCGACCATCGCGCCGGCGGCGGCTGCGGCCAGGACAGGACGTCGAGACATCTTCGTCTTATGATGATGCCACGCCATGGCGACCTTTCATGCCGTCGTTGCCTCCGCTGCGGATCGGCCGGGGCTCCTGTTCCAATTGACGAAGGTGTTCGCGGATCACGAGGCGAACATCACGCTGGTCGACATTCACGCCGGCGCGGACGTCTCGGAGATCTCCTTCGAGTTCACGCTGCCGGACACGCCCGTCGAGCCGGTCCTCTCCGACCTGCGGGCCGTGCCGGGCGTACACGCGATCGACGAGACGGCGCCGTTCGCCAAGATCTACGGCAAGCGAATCATCGTCATGGGCGGCGGCGCGCAGGTGGGATTCGTCGCGATGGGCGCCATCGCGGAGGCCGATCGCCACAACATCCGCGGCGAGCGGATCTCGATCGACACCATTCCGCTCGTGGGCGAGAAGGAGCTGGCGGCGGCCGTCCGCGGCGTCATGCGTCTGCCGCGCGTGAAGCTGATCGTCCTGGCCGGATCGCTCATGGGCGGCGACATCGCCACGGCCGTCGAGGACGTGCGGCGCAACGGCGTCTACGTCATCTCGCTGAACATGGCCGGCAGCGTCCCGGACGCCGCCGATCTCGTCGTCAGCGATCCCGTGCAGGCCGGCGTCATGGCGGTCATGGCCGTCGCCGACACGGCCAAGTTCGATCTGATGCGGCAGATCAAGCGGAGATATTGATGCGGGCTACGGGCCACAGGCTACGGGCTACGGGCTACCGATCACAGGCGACACGTAAGCCGTAAGTCGTAAGCCATAAGCCCCCACGCCTCAATCCCTGAAGAACCGATACAGCAACACCGCATCGATCACGATGACGATCGCGAGCACGCTGTACGCGCGGGCGCCGGGGAACAGGCCGAGCTGCTGCAGCAGCGTCGAGATGCCGAACGCCACCACCCAGGCGTCGAAGCTCATGCAGATCCGCCGGAACGTCTCGTGGCGGATGCGGCGGATCAGCCACGCTCCGATCGGGACGCCGATCAGAATGCTCGGCAGGATCAGCGGAATCAGGCGGCCGCTCTCGACCGTGAACAGGCCGGCGTAGAAGTACGCGGCCGCGGTGAGGCTCGATTCCGCGAGCCGTACGAACCCGAGCGCGGCGCGGAACTCCTGCTTCGCGACGCCCTGGTTGTTCAGCGCGATCGCCAGCGGCGGCCCGGAGATCGTCGTCACCGAATAGAGCACGCCCACGCCGCCGCCGAAGGCGAATCCCGCCGCGCGCTCGGCCTTGATCGGCCGCCGCCATCCGGCGGCCTGGAGCAGGATGAGCGGCAGCAGCACCACGTAGGTGCCGAACTTCAGCCAGCCCGGGCTGATCGTGCTCACGATCAGCGTGCCCGCGAGCACGCCCGGCACGAGCCCGACGACGATGGGCGCGACGCGGCGCCAGATCGACGGCAGCGCCGCGCGGTTCACCCAGAGCACCCACGCGTTCAGCACGACCTCGATCGGCACGAGCGCCGGATTGAGGACGCGGTTCGTCAGGAAGAGCAGGGCGACGGGAACGGTGATCGAGGAGAAGCCGTATCCGAGCGCGCCGTTGACGATCGCGGCGCCGAAGGTCAGGACGATGAGCGCAAGGGCATGGGCGGACATCCGTCTGGAACTCCAAATTGTAGTCCCAGACGCGATGCCGCCGGATCCAGGGACTTACGCGGCCGACGAGGTGTCCGTCACGCCGAGCCGATGCAGTTTGTCGATGAGCGTCGTGCGGCTGAGGTTCAGCAGGCGCGCGGCCTGGCGCTTGTTGCCGTTG
Organism: uncultured Solibacteraceae bacterium; assembly: GCA_964573795.1. GTDB lineage: Bacteria > Acidobacteriota > Vicinamibacteria > Vicinamibacterales > SCN-69-37 > CAZNMF01. Next base: position 12,700 of record CAZNMF010000196.1, on the reverse strand, counting down.
GCCTTGGCCAGATAGCGCAGGATCAGCTCGCGCTCCACCTGCGACATCGTCGACGTGAAGTTGATGCCTTCGTCCGGCGTGGCGGGCAGCGCCACGGCCGTGAGGCCGGCCGGCGCCATCAGCTCGTCGGGCAGCGCGTCGGGCAGAATCTCGGTCGACGCGCCGCTCATCGTCACCGCGTGCTCGATGGCGTTCTGCAGGTGCCGGATGTTGCCCGGCCACGCGTAGTTCATGAGCTGGCGCAGCGCGCCCTGGCTGAGCGTCTTCACCGGCAGCCCGTTGCCCTCGCACGACTGCTGGACGAAGTGCTGCGCCAGCACCGGAATGTCCTCGCGCCGCTCGCGCAGCGCCGGCAGCACGACGCGGACGACGTTCAACCGGTAGTAGAGATCTTCGCGGAACCGGCCGTCGCGGACGAGGCTGAGCAGGTCGTCGTTGGTGGCCGCGATCACGCGCGCATTGATCTTGAGCGGCTTCGACGTGCCCACGCGCTCGACCTCGCGCTCCTGCAGCGCGCGCAGCAGCTTGGCCTGCAGCGCCATCGACATCGACGACACCTCGTCGATGAACAGCGTGCCCTTGTCGGCGAGCTCGAAGCGGCCGATGCGCGCGTTTACCGCGCCGGTGAACGCGCCTTTGACGTGCCCGAACAGCTCCGCCTCGGCGAGGCCCTCGGGACTGGCGGCGGCGTTGAACGCGACGAAGGGCTGATCGCGGCGCGGGCTGTTGTGATGGATCGTGCGCGCGACGAGCTCCTTGCCCGTGCCCGTCTCGCCCTGGATCAGCACCGTGCTGTTCATCGGCGACACGAGCTCGAGCGTGTTGAACAGGCGCTTCATCACCTGGCTGCTGCCGATGAGGCTGCCGAAGCGGAACCGATCGTTCAGGCGCGCCTTCAGCTCGGCGTTCTCCGACTGGAGGCGGCGCTCGCTCAGCGACGTCTTGAGGACCTGCACGAGCTGGATCAACTGGAAGGGCTTGATCAGGAAGTCGACGGCGCCGCGCTTCAGCGCGCGCACCGCGTGATCGATGCTGCCGAATCCCGTCGTCACGACGCACCGCATGTCGGGATAGCGCGAGAGCGCTTCGTCCAGCAGATCGAGCCCGTCGCCGTCCGGCAACTGGACGTCGACGACCAGCGCGTCGTACGCGAAGCCGTCGAGCCGCGCGAGCGCGTCGGCGGCGTTCGGCGCCTGGGCCGCGGCGAAGCCGGCGGCTTCCAGGGACTCGACGATCATCTGTCGGGATTCGCTCTCATCTTCAACGACCAACACAGTCGGGCGGGCACGGTCGGACACAGCGGTCTCCTCGGGAGGGAAGGACCTCGATCCCTCAGGTTCTGCAGCCGGATGCCGATTGGCGTTCCAGCGACGTCCGCCGAAGAGGCAACTGCTGTGCCAGTTACAGCTTTTGCCGTTCCGTCACGATTTGGCGCGTCTTCACGCCGGGGTGTCATGCCGCCGACCGTGTCGGCATTCCTGCTGTCGTTGCGTTGACAGGGTGCCGGATCTCGCGTCAGGCGCGTCGTCTGGGCGACATCGAAGGCCATGCGCGCCGCACCGGGGACCGCGCCCTGGAGGCTCAGCGCTCGTGTCGGTCCGCCGGCTTTGGGGTGTCGGCCGGCCGGACAGAACGTAGCCGCAGGGCGTGAGCCCGGCGGGCCCCAGCGGGCGGGGCTCCGGCGGGCTGAAGCCCGCCGGCTACGACAGGTTCGAGCGCGGGCTACGACGGATTCCCGCGTCGCTGGGCCGCGGAATACCCTGCAAATCGGCCGTTCCTGCGCGATCTTCTGCCGAGCGGCATTCCTCTTGCACAACGCTGCGCCGATTGTGTCGCGACTCGCGTTGACGGGCCGCGTTCGAGGAGCCGCCGATGGCAGATCCATTCAGTGACGCCGCGATTACCGCTGCGCTCGGTCGACAGATGACGCGAGCCGTGCAGCGCCAGGCCGTCGCCGTGGGCAATCTGGCGAACCTGGACACACCCGGCTATCGCACCAAGGAAGTCAAGTTCTCCGACGCGCTCGACGACGAGCTCGGCACGCTGCAGATGGCGGCGACCGATCCGCGTCATTTCGGCGCGGGCAGCACCGCATCGTCCACATCGGCGGTCGTCGACAGCTCGGGTCTCGCGGCGCGCCGCGACGGCAACAACGTGCAGCTCGATCGCGAGCTGCTGGACATGACGCGGGCGACAGGCGATTTCAACGCGGCGCAGACCGTGCTCGCGGCGAAGTTCCGCCTCGTGCGCTACGCGATCAACGAAGGACGCTGATCATGTCGACGCTGCTTGGAGCCATCAACGCCAGCGCCAGCGCGCTCGACGTCCAGCGCGCGCGCATGGAAGTCGCCGTCTCGAACCTCGCGAACGCCGAGTCGACGCGCGGACCGGACGGACAGCCGTACCGCCGCCGCGCCGTCGTGCTCGAGACCGCGCCGGTCGACGGCGAGCGTGTGTTCGACGTGCAGGCGCAGCCCGACGGCGTGCGCGTCGCGGGCATCGTCGAGGATCAGACGCCGTTCCGGCGCCGCTACGAGCCCTCGCATCCCGACGCGGACGCCGACGGCTTCGTCGCCGTGCCGAACGTCGACGTGCCGGAGGAGATGGTCGACATGCTCGGCGCCGCGCGCGCCTATCAGGCCAATCTCACGGCCATCGGGCTCATCAGGGACACGATCCAGCGCGCGCTGGATCTCGCGAAGTCATAGCCATGGCCATCACACCCATCAGCGGCATCGGCCACGTTCCCGCCATCGCGCCCGCGTCCACGTCGTCGGCCTCGTCGACGGCCGGCGCCGGCTTCGGCGACGCGCTCAAACAGCTCGTCGACGCGGTCGACGGATCGGCCGGCGAGGCGAACCAGGCGATCAGCAAGATGCTCGACGGCACCGGCGACGTGCACGAGGCCATGATCGCGATGCAGAAGGCGGACACGATGCTGCAGTTGACCGTGCAGGTCCGCAACAAGCTCGTCCAGGCCTATCAGGACGTCATGCGCATGCCCACGTAGGCGGCGGCGATAACCCGTGAACATCGATCAGCTCATCTCGCATCTCAAGAAGCTCACGTCGACGCTGTCTCCCCGGCAACTGGCGGGGCTGGCGGCCGTCTTCGTCGGCGTCGTCGCCGTCGTCGTCGGATCGGCGTACTGGATCTCCGCGCCGCAGTACACGCTGCTCGTCGCCGACATGGACGCCGAGACGGCGCAGTCGGTCGTCGGCAAGCTGAAGACGCAGAAGATTCAGTACCAGTTGAGCGAGGACGGCCGCAGCGTGAGCGTGCCGGTCGAGCGCGCGGCCGAGCTGCGGCTCGATCTCGCGTCGAACGGTCTGCCGTCGGCCGGCCGCATCGGCTTCGAGATCTTCGATCGCACCGCGTTCGGCACGACGGAGTTCCTCGAGCACGTGAACTACCGCCGCGCGCTGGAAGGCGAGCTCGCGCGGACGATCTCGACGCTGTCGGAGGTCGCCAGCGCCCGCGTGCACATCTCGATGGCGAAGGACTCGCTGTTCGTCAGCGAAGAGCAGCCGGCCAAGGCGTCCGTCGTCCTCAAGCTGAAGAACAACAATCGCCCGCTCGCCACGTCGACGATCAAGGGCATCGCGGGCCTCGTCGCCGCCAGCGTCGAGCAACTGCGGCCCGAGTCGGTCGTCATCCTCGACGTCTCCGGCCGCTATCTCACCAAGCCCGCGGACGGATCCGATTCCGCCGCGACCGGACTGCAGCTCGAGAAGCAGCAGCAGATCGAGCGCGATCTCGTGTCCAAGGTGACGACCCTGCTCGAGCCGGTGGTCGGGCCCGGCCGCGTGCGCGTCAACGTCGCGGCCCTCCTCAAGTCCGACTCGGTCGAAGAGGAGGAAGTGCGCTACGACCCCGCGTCGGTGGTCGTCGCGCGCCAGACGAACACGGAGACCGGCACGGCGATCCTGCCCACGGGCGGCGTCGCCGGCGCGCGCGCCAATCAGCCGCCCGCGCTCTCGACGTCCGCGGCGGAGACCAACGCCGCGGGCGCCGCGCAGACGGCTCAGGCGAGCGGCGGCGCGGCCTCGACGGCCGCGTCCGGGCCGCTGCCGCCGGGGCGCTCGTCCGAGGCCGTCAACTACAACGTCGGCAAGGTCACGCGTCACACGATCAGCCCGCAGGGGCAGCTCGCGCGTCTCTCGGTCGCGGTCGTGCTCGACGACGAGCGCGTCACGACGAAGGGCGCGGACGGCACGGCGCAGACGACGACCAAGCCGTGGGACGCAGCCGGCATTCAGCGCATCCAGGGCATCGTCTCGGCGGCCGTCGGCCTCGACCAGGAGCGCGGGGATCAACTGACCGTCGAGAACATCGCGTTCGACGCCGCGCCCGAGACGCCCGAGCCGCCGCCGGCCGGCTTCGGCACGCAGGTCACCGACATCGCGAAAGAGCACTGGCCGGCCGCGCTGCGCGGGCTGGCGATCTTCCTCGTCGCGGTCTTCGCGCTGTTCGGCGTGCTGCGCCCGCTCGCGCGGCGCGCGACGGGCCTGGCGTCGGCGCCGGCCTTGCCCGCGCCGACCGCCTCGGCCGCGCGCCTGCCGACGGTGCAGGAGATGGAAGGGCAGATCGAAGCGGAGCTCGACGCGATGGCGGCCAACAGCGAAGGGCGGCGGCTGCCGGTGCTGACGCAGCGCGTCGCGAAGCTCGCCAACGACGAGCCGGAGCAGCTCGCGCGGATCGTGCGCGGATGGATCGCGGAGGAACGGCGGTAATGGCGGTGTCGACGTCTTCGACCACCACGGTCAGCGGCGCGAAGAAGGCGGCCATCGCCGTGATGGCGCTCGGCGAAGACGGCGCGCTGCCGATCTTCAAGTATCTCGGCGAGGACGAGATCGAGCGCATCGCGCTCGAGATCGCGGCGATGGGCAGCGTCCCGCCCGAGCTGGGCGAGCAGGTGCTGACCGAGCTCAGCGCGTCGGCCAATGCGCCGCGCGCGGGCCTCGGCGGCGTCGAGCAGGCGCGCCGCATCCTGACGAAGTCGCTCGGCGCCGAGCAGTCGCGCCGCATCGTCGATCGCGTCGTCAAGTCGATGAACACCAGCGCGGGCTTCGCGTCGCTCGAGCGCGCGAACCCCGAGCAGTTGTCGAAGTTCTTCCTCGGCGAGCACCCGCAGACGACGGCGCTGATCCTGGCGCACCTGCCGACGGGCGTCGCGGCGCAGCTGCTCGAGCAACTACCGGACGAGATGCGCGCCGACGTGCTGCTGCGCATCGCGAGCCTCGGCGAGATTCCGCCCGACGTCATCGCGCGCATCTCGAGCGTGATCGAGCAGCGGCTGCGCGGCCTCGGCGGACAGAGCCGCGAGCAGCGCGGCGGCGTCCGCGCGGTCGCCGAGCTGTTCAACTGCCTCGATCGCGGCGTGCGCAGCCCGGCCCTCGAGCGCCTCGAGACGCTGGCGCCGGAGACGGCGACGGCGATCCGCAATCTGATGTTCGTGTTCGAGGACCTCGTCAACGTCGAAGAGAGCGGCATCCGCGAGATCGTCAACCGCGCGGACAAGAAGACGCTCACGATGGCGCTCAAGGGCGCGAGCGACGCGATCCGCGATCGGTTCTTCGCGAACATGTCGAAGCGCGCCGTCGATCTGATGAAGGAAGAGATGGAGATGCTCGGCGCCGTGCGCTTGCGCGAGGTCGAGAAGGCCCATCAGGAGATCGTCTCGATCGCGCGCAAGCTCGAGGAAGAGGGCCTGATCACCACGGGCGCCGGCGCGGGGGAGCCCTATGTCACCTAGCGCGCGCCGGCTCGCGGGCGGCGTCCCGACGGATCGCTTCCAGTGGCAGCGTCAGGCCGCGCCGTCGGCCGGCGCGACGCCGCTGCTGCGGCGCAGCGAGCCGGTCTCGCCGGCGCCGCCGATTGCGCCCGCCATGCGCGATCTGCCGTCGCCGTCGGCCGAGCGGCTGCACGCCCTCGAGCGCGAGGCGTTCGAGAAGGGCCATGCCGAAGGCCGGCGCGCCGGCGAGCACGCGGCCGCGCAGCAGGCCGAGCCCGTCATGCAGCGGCTCCTCGCGACGATCGACGAGGTCGCCTCGCTGCGCACCGGCGTCATGCGGCGCTCGGAGCGCGAGCTCGTCCGGCTGGCGCTCGCGATGGCCGAACGGATCGTCCGCCGCGAGATCGACATCGACAAGGAGCTGCTTTCGGTGATGGCGCGCGTCGCCATCGATCGGCTCGGCGAGCACGCCGTCGCGACGATCCATCTGCACCCCAGCGACTGCGAGGTCGCGCTGAGCCAGCGCGATCCCGCGCAGCCCGGCCCGATCGAGATCGTCGCCGACGTCAACGTCCCGCGCGGCGGGTGCCTGGTCCGATCGGCGTTCGGCAGCGTCGACATGGGCATCGATTCGCAGATGCGCGAGCTCTCGCGCGCGCTCCTCGGCGATGACGACGAGCAGGAGGAGCCGGCGCATGGCCTCTCCACAGACGTCTAGACAGCCGGCCCGGAACTTCGAGCTTCGACGTTCGACTGTCGCTCACGCAGTTCCGAGCTCGTCGAGGAACGTCGCCCCGAGCGATGTCGAGGGGCGAACGTCGAACTTCGAACGTGATTCCGGCTCTGCCCTCACGGTTTCTCTCAAGAAGTATTTCTCGCGCCTCGACTGTACCGAGCCTGCGCCTGTCGTCGGACAGGTCACGCGCGTCGTCGGCCTGCTCGTCGAATCGAACGGGCCCGCGGCGAGCGTCGGCGAGATCTGCGAAGTGCGGACGGGCCGCAGCGCGCCGCTGCCGGTCGAAGTCGTCGGCTTTCGCGACGGCCGCCTGCTGTCGGTCCCGCTCGGCGACACGGCCGGCATCCGTCCCGGCGATCCGATCGTCGCGCGCGGCGGCAGTCTGACCGTTCCCGTCGGCGACGCGCTGCTCGGCCGCGTGATCGACGGTCTCGGCCGGCCCATCGACGGCCTCGGCCACATCGACACGACCGACGACGCCCCGCTGCGCGCCGAGGCGCTGAACCCGCTCGCGCGCGAGCCGATCAGCCAGGCGATTGGCACGGGCGTGCGCGCGATCGACGCCCTGCTCACGTGCGGCCGCGGCCAGCGCATCGGCGTGTTCGGCGGCAGCGGCGTGGGCAAGAGCACGCTGCTCGGCATGATGGCCCGCGGCACGGAGGCCGACGTCGTCGTCCTCGGCCTCGTCGGCGAGCGAGGCCGTGAGGTGCGGAGCTTTCTCGAGCACGACCTCGGTCCAGGCGGCCTCGAGCGATCCGTCGTCGTCGTCTCGACGTCGGACAGCCCGCCGCTCACGCGCCAGCGCGCCGCGTACGCCGCGACGGCGATCGCCGAAGCGTTTCGCGATCAGGGCAAGCACGTGCTGCTGATGATGGACTCGATCACGCGCTTCGCGATGGCCCAGCGCGAAGTCGGGCTCGCCGCGGGCGAGCCGCCGACGGCGAAAGGCTATCCGCCGTCCGTCTTCGCGCGTCTGCCCGGCCTGCTCGAGCGCGCGGGCGCGTTGCGCGGCAAGGGCAGCATCACCGCGTTCTACACCGTGCTCGTCGAAGGCGACGATCACAACGAGCCGATCGCCGACGCCGTGCGCGGCATTCTCGACGGCCACATCGTCCTCTCGCGCGATCTCGCGGCGCGCAACCACTATCCGGCGATCGACATCCTGCCGAGCATCAGCCGGACGATGCCGGACGTGACGACGCTCGAGCACCGCGCGAAGGCGGCGGCGGTCCGTGACTGGCTCGCCACGCTACGCGACAACGAGGATCTCGTCAGCGTCGGCGCGTACGTGCCCGGCAGCAATCCGCGCATCGACGCCGCGCTCGCGCGGCGCGAGGCGATCGGCCGCTTCCTGTGTCAGCCCGCCGACATGGCTGGCCGGCTGTCCGACGCCATCACCGCGCTCCACGCGCTCTGACGATGGCGGAGTTCCGGTTCCGCGCCGCGGCCGCGCTCGAGCTGCGAAAACAGCAGGAAACCGCAGCGTCTACGGCACTTGCCCGCGCCGAGGCGCTGCTGCGCGAGGCCGAGGCGCGCGTGCAGCAGGCCGCGCGCGATCGGCAGACTGCTCAAGAAACGCAGCGATCGGCCGAGCGACGGGGCACGGACGCCGGAACGATCGAGTGGCACCGGAATTGGATTGTCAGGCTCACGACCGCCGTCGACGCGCTCGCACGCGACGTCGAGGCGCGGGCGCTCGCCGTGACACAGGCGGAGCAGCAGTGGCGCGAGGCCCGGCGCCGGCGGCTGACGCTCGAGCGCATGCGCGAGCGGGCGTGGCGCCGGTATCAGCAGGAGCAGCAGCGGCAGGAGCTCAAGGTGATCGACGAGCTCGCGCGGCTGCGCTTCGTGATGGCAGACGCCTGGAGGGACGACACGTGACGACCGACCCCACTTCCGGAACCGGCGCATCGAACGGCGCGACCGACGGCACCACCACGACGGACAAGGCCAAGAAGGACCTTGGCACCGACACGTTTCTGCAGCTGCTCGTGACCCAGCTCCAGAACCAGGACCCGCTCTCGCCGCAGGACAACAGCCAGTTCCTCGCGCAGCTCGCACAGTTCACGCAGGTCGAGAGCCTGCAATCGATCAAGACGGACATGTCCGCGTTGCTCGCCCTCGTCCAGGCGGGAGCCGACGCGGCCAGCACGGCGGCGGACGCCGCACAGACCGCAGCTTCCTAGGAGATCATTTCCATGTCGATCGGATCCTTTTCCGCCAGCCTGTCCGGCCTCAACGCCAATCAGCAGAAGCTGAGCGTCATCGGCAACAACCTGGCCAACCTGAACACCGTCGCGTACAAGGGCAGCACCGTCGAGTTCGCCGATCTGATGAGCCAGGCGGTCGGCGGGCCCAGCGCGAACCCGATGCAGATCGGGCTCGGCGTGCTCACCGGCGAGATCACGCCGAACTTCACGCAGGGCAACATCGAGAGCACCGGCATCGCGACCAACGTCGCGATCCAGGGCCCCGGCTTCTTCGTCGTCGGCGACGACGCGCACCGCGCCTTCACGCGCGCGGGCAACTTCAGCTTCGACGCGAACGGGATGCTCGTGACGTCGGACGGCCAGCCCGTCCAGGGGTGGAGCACGACCGATCCGGCGACGGGCAAGATCGACACGTCCGGGCCGCCGACCAACATGATCGTGCCGCTCGGCGTGCTGCGCGCGCCGGTGGCGACCAGCTCGTACGGCACCGTGGTCAACCTCGACAGCAACGCGAAGATCGGCGACACGTTCGCGACCTCCGTGCAGGTCTACGACTCGCTCGGCGTCACGCACGTCGTGACGACGACGTTCACGAACACGGGGCCCGGAGCGTGGGACTACAGCGTGACGGTCCCCGGCGAGGACATCGACGGCGGCACGGCGGGTACGCCGGAGCCGATCGCCGACGGCGAGGTGGCGTTCGACGAGTTCGGCAACCTCGCGACGGTCGGCGGCGCGACGGCGGCCGACGTGACGATCGACGGACCGACGTGGGCCAATGGCGCGGACGCGACCGACATGAACTGGGATCTGATCGGCGCGAACGGCAAAGCGACGATCACCGGCTACGCGTCGCCGTCGGCGACGGCGTCGGTGGTGCAGAACGGCTCACCCAGCCGCTCGCCGTCCGCCATCATCGTCATCGACAAGGACGGCAATCTGCTCGCGTCGTCGGGCGTCGGGCAGACCGTCATCGTCGGACAGATCGCGCTCGCGAACTTCAACAACCCGCAGGGCCTCGTCAAGCTCGGCACGAACCTCTATGGCGCGAGCGACGGCTCGGGCGTCGCCGTCGTCGGCACGGCCGGCACGGGCAGCCGCGGCACGCTCATCGGCAGCTCGCTCGAGCAGTCGAACGTCGACATCGCGCGCGAGTTCACGCAGATGATCCTCGCGCAGCGCGGCTATCAGGCCAGCTCGAAGGGCATCGCCGTGGCCGACGAGCTGCTGGTCGACACGTTGAACCTCAAGCGCTAGGCGAGGAGCTGATTCTCCGTGCTCGATCTCGCCCGCACATCCGCCGCGCCCGATGGCGCGTCCAATACGCCTCCGCCCGGCGGCCGATCCCACGCGGATCGGCCGGCAGGTGGACACGGCGCCGATCGGTCGTTCGCCGACACGCTGGCCTGGTTGTCCGGCGCGATGCACGGCCGCGCCGGCGCGCGTGCGCACGACGGCGCGGCGGCCGATGCGCAGACAGATGACGCGTCCCCCTCGACATCTCCTGCCTCCGATCGTCCCCTCCCAGACGCCGTCCAGTCCGGCATCGCGCCGGACTGGACGGCCGGATTTCACGCGGGACGTCACGGACACGGCAAGAGCAGGGAGGCGGGCGCGCCGCCGGCCGACGCGGCCGGCGGCTCGAAGGACGACAAGGACACGGACGCCGCCGCGAATGTCGCTGCGATCGCCGCGGTTCCCGCGCCGACGCCGGCGCTGCCCGACGTCGATCCCGGCGCGGCCGCAGCAGCGTCGATCGGATCCGGCGCGGACGCGAAGGCGCCCGCAGACGACACCCGCGGCGCCGGCGATGCCGGCACGTCGGCAGCCGCGGCGCACGGCCGCGCGCCGCGGCACGGCGATCATCGTCACGCGGGCGGCGCGCATCGCGCGGCGCCCGCGGCGGACATAGTCGATCTCGTGACGACCGGGACGGACGCGCAGGCGGACGGCGCCGGCGAGATCGTCTCCGACGCCGCGAACGCGGCAGGCGCCGGCCTTGGCGCTGCCAACGCCGGCGCGCCGGCCGCCGCGACGCCAACGACCGCAACCGCTGCGTCCGCGCAGCCCTCGACGTCGAAGACCGACAAGCCGGCTGACGCCGCGGCGCGGGCGCCGCGGCGTCAGCCCGAGACCGGCGTGCCGCCGGCGACGCGTCGTCTGGCTGATCTCGTCGCCAGCCGCGCGACGGCCGATCAAGACGCGCACGCGTCGGCGATCGCCGCATCGGACGGCGACCGGCAGCAGACGGCGCCCAGCGCTGCGCGCGCGCCGCAGTCGGCGTCGGCGTCGAGCGACGATCGATCCCACGTGCAGGATCGCGCGGACGCGAATCGCCAGAATGCCGGCGCGCGTGGGGCCCGCACGCCCAACGTCAGCGTGAGCGCCACGACCACCGCCGCGATTCACGCGACGGCCCGGAACGCTGGCGCTGGCAGTCACGAATCGCAAACCGGATTCGGCGCAGCCGCGCGGCCCGCGCCGCAGCCTGCGGCGGCGTCGCCGGCCGCCGCCACCGTGGCGTTCGGGCTCGAGAGCGGCCTGTTCGCGAGCCCGGGACCGGCAGCCCAGCCGCTTCAGACCGCCGGCACAGCCGTGACGACGTGGCCGGCGGACGGGACGCTGCCCGAGAGCACGGTCAATCAGATCGTGCAGGCGATTCGCCTGCAGTGGGCCAACGGCACGGGCGAGGCGCGCATCACGCTCGAGCCCGAACAGTTCGGCGACGTCACCGTCTCGCTGCGCGTCGAGCACGGCCAGGTCAGCGCGCGCGTCGAAGCGGACACGCCCGTCGTGCGCGAGTGGCTGCAGAGCAATCAGCAGACGCTGCGTCACGGTCTCGCCGAACAGAACCTGAGGCTGGATCGGCTCGAGGTCGCTGCGCCGCCGGAATCGCGCGACGCCGATCGCCGCGACGACGCCCGCCAGCGTGGCGGCGACCAGCCGCCCCCGCGCCGCCCGCGCCGCCCACAGGGACAAGAGACGTTCGAAGTCGTCGCGTAACCCGTTCGAGGAGCCTGTCGTGATCAACGTCAACGCCGTCGCCAGTCATCTGCCGTCATCGAAAGCCGCCACCGAGGTCGCGCCGCTCGTCGAGCAGCTCGCGAAGCGTGCCGACGCGAACCGCGACGGCACGGTCACGAGCGCCGAGTTCATGGAGCTCCTGACGACGCTCACGTCGTCGCTCGACGACGACGCGAAGGCCGGCGGCAATCTCGCGTCATCGAACGCGTCGGCGTTGTCCTGGCTCGGCGGGGCGCAGGCGCCCGCGAGCAGCCCGAGCGCGGGCGTGCCCGCGGCCGCCGCCGTCCGCGCGCTCGTCGCGGCGCTGGCGAAGGAGCGATGACGATGGCTGCCGAGCCGGAGCTGAAGATGGTCGAAGGTCAGGCCGCGCCGGTCAAGAAGCGCGGAAAAGGCTTGCTGTTCGCGGTCGTCGCCGTCGTGCTCATCGCGGCGGGCGGCGGCGGAGCGTGGTGGTGGATGCGCCGCGCGGGCGCGACGGTCGAAGCCGCGCCGAAGGAGCCGCCGCTCGAGACGCGCGGTCTGCTGACGTTCGAGCCGTTCATGGTGAACCTCGCGGACGAGGGCGGCACGCGCTTCCTCAAGACGAACATCTCGCTCGTGGTCGAGGACGCCGAGACGGCGAAGAAGCTCGAAGAGTCGCCGGTCGTCGTCTCCCGCGTGCGGTCCGACATCCTCGAGCTGCTGACCGAGCAGCAGGCGCCGACGCTCGTGACGCCCGAAGGCAAGGAAGCGCTGAAGGCCGCGATCAAGACGCGAGTCTCGCACGCGCTCGAAGACAAGAAGGTCATCGATGTCCTCTTCTCTGAGTTCGTCGTCCAGTTCTGACGTGGCCGTCCGCGACGATGGCGCGTTCGAGTGGCTGATGGACGTGCCATGTCCGGTGGACTTCGTGCTGGGCACGGCGACGGTCAAGGTGCGCGAGTGCGCGGCGTTCGCCGTCAACGGCATCGTGCGGCTGAAGCAGGTCGCGGGCGCCGATCTCGAAGTGCGCGTCGC
>CAZNMF010000195.1:0-5584 GCA_964573795.1 uncultured Solibacteraceae bacterium | reverse complement strand
GGCCGCCCGACTCGTAGCCTGTCGCCGTAAGCCGTAAGCCGCCCCGAACCCATGTCCACCCAGACCCTCGAATCCCTGATTGACGCCGCGTTCGAGCGGCGAGCCGACATCTCGCCCTCGCGTGTGTCGAGCGATCTCGCTGCGGCCCTCGACGAGATCATCGCCGGCCTGAACGCCGGCCGTCTCCGCGTTGCCGAGAAGATCGACGGCCGATGGATGACGCATCAGTGGCTGAAGAAGGCCGTGCTGCTGTACTTCCGCACGCACGACAACCACGTGATGACCGGTGGCGAACAGCGCTACTTCGACAAAGTGCCGGGCCGCTTCGACGGCTACACGGATGCGCAGTTCCGCGAGGGCGGCTTTCGTGTCGTACCGCCGGCCGCGGCGCGTGCGGGCGCGTACATCGCGCCGAACGTCATTCTCATGCCGTCGTTCGTGAACATCGGCGCGTACGTCGACGAAGGGACGATGGTCGACACGTGGGCCACGGTGGGATCGTGCGCGCAGATCGGCAAGCAGGTGCACCTGTCGGGTGGCGTCGGCATTGGTGGCGTGCTCGAGCCCCTGCAGGCGACGCCGACCATCATCGAGGACCACTGTTTCATCGGCGCGCGCTCGGAGATCGTCGAAGGCGTCGTCGTCGAGGCGCACTCGGTGATCTCGATGGGCGTGTTCATCGGCCAGAGCACGAAGATCTACGATCGCGCGACCGGCGAGATCACCTACGGCCGCGTGCCGTCCGGCTCCGTCGTCGTGCCCGGCAGCCTGCCATCGGCCGACGGGAAGTACTCGTTGGCCTGCGCGGTCATCGTCAAGCGCGTCGACGCTCAGACGCGGGCGAAGACGTCGATCAATGATCTGTTGAGAGATTGACGTCAGGTTCTAGGTTCTAGGTTCTGGGTTCTAGGTTCTTCCCGTAGCCCGTAGCCGTAGCCCGTAGCCCGTGGCCCGTGGCCCGTGGCCCGATGTAGGGGCGGCCCCCCGTGGCCGCCCGAGGAGATCCGTGATCGACCGCCACATTCACGACACGACGCTGGCGCTGGCGAAGGCGCTGATCGCGCGTCGCTCGATCACGCCGGACGACGACGGCTGCCTGGAGATCGTGTCGCAGCGGCTGACGGCGATCGGATTCGCCTGCGAGCGGATCGATCGCGGTGGCGTCGCGAATCTGTGGGCGACGCATGGGTCTGGTGCGCCGGTCATCGGCTTCGCCGGACACGTGGACGTCGTGCCGCCAGGTCCCGTCGATCAGTGGACGAGCGATCCGTTCGCACCCGTCGACCGCAACGGCTGGCTCGTCGGGCGCGGCGCGGCGGACATGAAGGGATCCGTGGCGGCGATGGTGACGGCGATCGAGCGCGTCGCCGCTGACGCGCCGTCCCATCGCGGTACGATCGCGCTGCTGCTGACGAGCGATGAGGAAGGCGATGCGACCGACGGCACCGTCGCCATCGTCGACACGCTGCGCGCCCGAGGCCAGACGATTGACGCGTGTCTGATTGGGGAGCCGACGTCGGTCTCTCAACTGGGCGACACGATCAAGAACGGGAGGCGCGGCTCGCTCAGCGGCGCGCTGACCGTCCGCGGCGTTCAGCATCACATCGCGTATCCCGAACGGGGACGCAATCCCATTCATGCCGCCGTGCCGGCGCTGGCCGAGCTGATTACGACCGAGTGGGACGAAGGCAACGCGTATTTTCAGCCGACCAGCTTTCAGATCTCGAACGTCCACGCGGGCATCGGCGCCCACAACGTCGCGCCGGCCGCCATGGACGTCATGTTCAACTTCCGGTTCGCCACGGCGTCCACAGACGACGAGCTGAAGGCGCGCGTCGACGAGATCCTCACGCGGCATGGCCTCGACTATGACGTGCGCTGGACGTTGTCCGCCGCGCCGTTCGTGACCGGCCGCGGCGCGCTCGTCGACACGCTGACGCGCGTCGTCTTGGGCGTGACGGGCACGGCGCCGCAGTTGTCGACGAGCGGCGGAACGTCCGACGGCCGGTTCCTTGCCGCGATCGCCCGCGAGGTTGCCGAGCTCGGCCCGCTGAACGAGTCGATCCACAAGGTCGACGAGCGCGTCTCGATCGCCGATCTCGAGCGCCTGTCGGTAATCTACGAGCAGACGCTCGTGTCGCTGCTCGAGGGCCGCTCGTCATGACCGTCACGCGGGCGTTCCGAGCGGGCGGCACGGTCGAAGACTTCTGCCGCGCGTGCAAGCTCGATCGCATGCACACGATCGTCGTGGTCGGCGGCGACGGGCAGCCATTGCGTGTGACGTGCGGGTATTGCGGCAGCGAGCACAACTACCGCGGCGGTCCGCGCACCGGAACGCCGTCGGCGGTCGCGTCTCCCGATGCCGCGTCGCGGCCTGGGCTTCAGCCCGATGCCCGCGCGGCGAGTCTCCCGGCGCGGGCTCGATCCGGCGCCGCATTTCCCGTCGTCGCCGATCGCGAGCGACGCCACGACCCCGTGAGCGTGTCCCATATGTCAGACGATCTCGAGCTATTGCTGCGTCGCATCATCCGTGAAGAGGCAGGCGTGTCCACCGTCGTGCCCGCCGACAAGTGGCGGGGCGGCTCGCTGGTCCTGAAGCCCGGGACGCCTGGGCTGCAGGAGAAATCCTGGCCGATCGAGACGTTCTTCCACAAGGTCGTCATGCTGCGAAATCGCCTGCGCACGCTCGAGCAGCAGGTCAACGCGTCGGATCTGCCCGAGGACGCGAAGGTGAAGCTGCAGTCGTACGTCACTGGCTGCTACGGCTCGCTGACGAGCTTCAACGTGCTGTTCGCGGACGACGACGATCAGTTCAAGGGAAGCGGGGAGTGACGCGCGGTCAGTAGCCAATCACGCGCAGCCCGGGCACGCGCGAGAAGTGCTTCACGTTGCGCGTGATGAGCGGGGCATCGTCGAGCAGCGCGGCCGTGGCGATCAACAGATCCATCGAGGGCATCGGCACGCCGCTTCGTGTCGTCGAGGCGAGCAGTCGCGCGTACATCGGCGCGAAGCGCGCGTCGGGGTAGGCGATCACGAGGCTGCCGAGGAAGTGATCGAGCTCCTCGTGCTCGCGCAGCGGCTTCTTTGCGAGCTCCGCCCCGACGCGCATCTCGCACAGGACGTGGACCGAGATCGCCAGCGTCTCGTTCTCGTCGAGCGACTCGAACACGTCGAATGCGGGGCCCAGACGTTCCTTCGTGGTCTCGCGGAGCAAATCGATCAGGACGGAGCTGTCGAGATGCGTCACAGCGTCACCGCCCGCGCCGGATCGAGCGGACGCGCCTGCACCTGACGCTCCATCGCGTCGATCGCATCGTCACTGACGCGCGCCTTCCGGGCATTCGCGAGAAACGCCTTCGCCGTCGGCTGCGCGCCGAAGTGCGCCTTGATGACGTCCGAGAACGATTGCCCCTCGTCCTTGTGGCGGGACAAGAGCGTGTAGGCGAGGAGGTCGATAGTGATGGTTTTGACGGCCATGCACTTGCAGTGCACTTATCTGGCTCTGGTCGTCAAGAGATTTTCAGAAGTCACGCCGAAACCCTCCTCGCGATGCGCGTTGTCGGGCTGTTCGGCATCGGCGCGTTCGTCATGGCGATGGCCGGGCTCTACGGCGTGATGGCGTTCCTCGTGGCCGGGCGCACACGCGAGATTGGCATCCGCATGGCGCTTGGCGCCGACCGCGCGCGCATCGGGCGTTTCGTGATGGGCTCATCGCTGCGGCTCGTCGTCGCCGGTGCCGCGATCGGCATCGTCGCGGCCGTGCTCGTCTCGCGCGCGATCGCGTCGCAGCTCTTCGGCGTGACGCCGACCGATCCGGCGACGTACGTCACCGTCGCGATCGTGACGATCGTCACCGCGTCGCTCGCGACGTGGCAGCCCGCGCGTCGAGCCGCGCGCGTCGATCCCGTTCAGACACTGCGCGCGGAGTAGATTTTGCGACGTTCGCTCACTGGCTCTGAGCCGTCGAAGAACGTCGCCCCGAGCCTGTCGAGGGGCGAACTGCAGATCCCTACTTGCCCGGTCTCTTGCCCGTGATCCGCCCCAACAGCTTCACCGCGTAGACGCCCGCGCGGCCGCGGACTTCGGTGAGATCGCTCGGTCCGTTCTGGATGCCGAACGGCCGCAACGCGCTCACGGCCGAGTCGTCGCCCTGATCGGGGTGCACGGCGATCCAGTAGAGGATCTTGATCAAGTCGTCCTTCGGGATCTGCTGCTCGATCTGATCGAACACCAGCAGCGGCACGTACGGCTCCGACGGCAGTTGAAAGACGTCGACGACCGACGGCACGTAGAGCAGATTGCGCACGCGCTGCACGGGATCGGCAACTTTGCCCGGCGCCCAGTCGGGCAGCGCCGCCGCAAGCGCATCCAGATCCGTCGACACATCCTGATCCGGCTGCTGATCCGACGTCGCGATCGGCGTGACGACGCCGTTGTCGGGCGGCAGACGATTGAAGACGAGCTCGTCGTCGATGTTCTGCATCGTGACGGCTTGCCACGAGGCCGGCGCGTGCGTGGACGACGCGTCTGATGGCTTTTCGGCCGCCGACGTTTCCGGTGCGGCCGCAGCCGTTGGCGCGCCGGCGACCGGCGGCGGCCCGGGTACGGGACCCGTCGAGCCGAGCGGTAGCGGCGGTGGAGCAGACTCGCCGCGCCCGCGTCCGGTCGTCGACGGCGCGGATGCGCGATCGCTCGGCGTCGATGGTCCGGCCTCCGGCGGCGGTGGCAGCCTGCGCGTTGATGTCGATGACGGCGCAGGCTGCGTTGTTGCTGGCGACGGCGTGGCGGGCGCGATCGATGACGGCTCTGGCGAGGCGGCCGGTTCGATTGACGCCGGCGCAGTCGCCGATGGCGCCGGCGTCGCTGCCGCCGATTCCGCCGGCAGGACGGACGCGATGCGGCCTTTCGCTTCCGCGGCGACGCCGACCGCGATCCACGCGACGAGCGCGGCCGCGATCCAGCCCTTGCCGCCGCGTCCCATGAACCGTTGCTGCGCGTCCCAGCGGAAGAGCCGCGTGCCGGCGATCGCGCTCGCCGCGCCGATCGTCACGAGCGCGAGCAGGCTGAAGCGCGCGGCCGCGAGGCCGTTGCCGTTGACGGCCGCCTGCAGTGCTTCCACGGCGTATCGGCCGGGAAAGAACGCGGACAGATGCTGCGCCCAGTCCGGAAGGCTCGCGAGCGGCACCGCGACGCCGCCGATGATCAGCATTGGCAGGAAGATGCACTGTCCGAGCGCCTGCACGGCCGGCACGTTGTCCGCGAGCGTCGCGATCACCATCCCGAGGCCGAGGAACGCGAACGCGACGGCGGTGAAGGCGATCCCCAACTGGATCGG
Organism: uncultured Solibacteraceae bacterium; assembly: GCA_964573795.1. Lineage (GTDB taxonomy): Bacteria > Acidobacteriota > Vicinamibacteria > Vicinamibacterales > SCN-69-37 > CAZNMF01. The sequence continues at coordinate 249 of CAZNMF010000195.1, read as the reverse complement.
ATGTCGCGGGAAGGGCATGCCGATCAGCATCGCAAGGACGATCTGCAGCAGCGCCGCGAGAATCAGCAGCACGTACCGCGCGGCGACCGTGCTGCCGACTACGCTCAACATCGACACGGGCGCGAGACGGATGCGCCGCCACACGCCGCGCTCGCGCTCGCTCACCAGCGTCGTCGGCAGTCCGAAGCACGCGCCGCCGAGCACGGTCACCGTGAGCAGCTCGCCCATGTGGCGCACGAGCGGCACGCG
>CAZNMF010000194.1:0-1563 GCA_964573795.1 uncultured Solibacteraceae bacterium | reverse complement strand
GACGACCTCCTGGACCTGCGGCGTGTCGAGCGCGGCGCTCACAGGCGCGCGCGGCGATCGCCGATCGCCGTGACGTTGGAGGCCAGGCCCTGCAGCGCGAGCTTGCGCTTGTGCGCCGCTTCGACGAAGCCGGCGAACAGCGGGTGCGGGCGCAGCGGCTTCGACTTGAACTCGGGATGGAACTGCACCGCGAGGTACCACGGATGGCCGGGCAGCTCGACGATCTCCACGAATTTGCCGTCGAGCGAGCGGCCGACGATCTTCAGGCCGTGCTCGGCGAGCGTCCGCTCGTAGAGGCAGTTGAACTCGTAGCGATGCCGGTGCCGCTCGTGGATGATCTCGTCGCCGTAGAGCCTGAACGCGAGCGAGTCCGGTGCGAGCCGGCACGCGTAACTGCCGAGCCGCATCGTCCCGCCGAGGTCGTCAACGCCGAGCAGATCGCGCAGCTTGTAGATGACCTTGCTCGGCGTGTCCTCGGTGACCTCGGTGGAATCGGCGTCGGGCAGGCCGCACACGTTGCGCGCGTACTCGACGACGGCCCACTGGAAGCCGTAGCAGATGCCGAAGTACGGAATCTTGTGCGTGCGCGCGTACTCGGCGGCCGCCATCATGCCGCGGCTGCCGCGATTGCCGAAGCCCGGAGCGACGAGAATGCCGACGGCGTCGCTGAGCACGTCGAGCCCGCCCGGCTCTTCGAGCGCTTCAGCTTCGACGTATTTGAGCTTCACCTTCAGCCGGTGCTTGAAGCCGCCGTGGAACAGGGCCTCGTTGATGCTCTTGTACGAGTCCTCGTATTCGGTGTACTTGCCGACGAAATGAATGGTCAGCTCGTCGTGCGGGTGCCGCACGCGCTCGACGAGCTCGCTCCAGGCCTCCATGCGCGCTTCGGTCGCCGGCAAGTGCAGGCGGCGCAGCAGGATCGCGTCGAGCCCTTCGGCCGCGAGGCTGAGCGGGACTTCGTAGATGCTCGAGACGTCGCGCGCCGTGATGACGGCTTCCTCGTCCACGTCGCAGAACAGCGCGATCTTGCGCTTGAGGTCGGGATCGAGCTGCCGGTCCGTGCGGCACAGCAGCACGTCCGGCTGGATGCCAATCGATCGCAGATCGCGGACGCTGTGCTGCGTCGGTTTCGTCTTCAGTTCGCCGGACGAGGCGATGTACGGCACCAGCGTGAGGTGGATGTACATCGTGTTCTCGCGGCCGACGTCCTGCCGGAACTGGCGGATCGCCTCGAGGAACGGCAGGCTCTCGATGTCGCCGACCGTGCCGCCGATCTCGACGAGCAGCACGTCGACGTCCTCGGCCGCCGACCGGATGCTGTTCTTGATCTCGTTGGTGATGTGCGGGATGACCTGGACGGTCCGTCCCAGATATTCGCCGCGCCGCTCCTTCTGGATGACGGACAGGTAGATCTTGCCGGTGGTCCAGTTGTTGTTGCGCGTCGCGACCATGTTCGTGAAGCGCTCGTAGTGGCCCAGGTCCAGGTCCGTCTCCGCGCCGTCGTCGGTGACGTAGACCTCGCCGTGCTGGTAGGGGCTCATCGTCCCCGGATCCACATTGATA
>CAZNMF010000193.1:0-11578 GCA_964573795.1 uncultured Solibacteraceae bacterium | reverse complement strand
GTCGAATACGCGCGCAACGTGTGCGGCCTGCCCGACGCGGATTCCACCGAGGTCACCGAGGACACGCCGAACAAGGTCATCTACAAGCTGCGCGATCTGCTCGGCGTCGACGACTTGGGCGGGACGATGCGGCTCGGCAGCTACGCGTGCCGGCTCTCACCGGACTCGCTCGCGTTCAAGCTCTACGGCGACGAGATCATCCACGAGCGTCATCGCCATCGCTACGAGTTCAACTGCCTCTACGAGCGGACGCTCACCGAGCACGGCCTGAAGATCGTTGGCCGCTCGCTCGACGGCAAGTTCGTGGAGATCGTCGAGCTGCCGGGCCATCCGTGGTACCTTGCGGTGCAGTTCCACCCCGAGTTCAAGTCGAAGCCGCTGCGCCCGCATCCGCTGTTCGCCGGCTTCGTCGAAGCGGCGCACAAGCGCAAGCTCGCGCTGCAGGGCCTGGCCTCCAACGTCACGGCGATCGGTGATCGCCGCGCGCGCCTGTGAGCGCCGCCCTCGACACGCCGCAGGTCCAGGAGGTCGTCGTCGCCGACGACGTCGTCCTGGGCCGGGCGCCGCTGGTCCTGATCGCCGGCCCGTGCGTGATCGAGAGCGAGTCGCACGCGCTCTGGCTCGGCCGCGAGATCGCCGCCGCCGCGCGCGAGGCGGGCCTTCCCTACGTCTTCAAAGCGTCGTTCGACAAGGCAAACCGCACGTCGCTCTCGTCCTTTCGCGGCCCGGGCATCGACGAAGGCCTCGCCGTGCTGGCGCGCGTCCGCGACGAGCTGCGCGTGCCGATCCTCACGGACATCCACGAAGCGTCGCAGGCGGCGCGTGTCGCAGAGGTCGCCGACGTCCTGCAGATCCCCGCGTTTCTCTCGCGCCAGACCGATCTGCTCGTCGCCGCCGCCGAGACCGGCCGCGTCGTCAACGTCAAAAAAGGCCAGTTCCTGGCGCCGCTCGACATGCGGCACGCCGTCCAGAAGGTCCGGGCGTCCGGCAACCCGCGCGTCTTTCTCACCGAGCGCGGCTTCACATTCGGGTATAACAACCTGGTTGTCGACATGCGGGCATTCCCCATCATGCGCGGCCTGGGTGTGCCGGTGGTCTTCGACGTGACGCACAGCCTGCAGCTGCCTGGCGCGGGCGACGGCGTCACGGCGGGACTGGCGCAGTACATCGAGCCGCTTGCGTCGGCGGGCGTGGGCGCCGGGGTCGACGGCGTGTTTCTCGAAGTGCACGAAGCCCCGGAGCGCGCGAAGAGCGACGGGCAGAACGCGCTGCCGCTGGCGCGGCTGGCGCCGCTGCTCAAACGGCTGGCCGCGATCAACGCGGTCGTCAAATCGCTCTAGCCGGCGATCCCTCAGGCCATCATGCCGGACTCGAAGAACTCGTCGCCCCTCGATCTGGCCCGCAGCGTCCTGCGCACCGAGGCGGACGCCATCCTCGGGCTGATTCCGCAACTGGGCCCGATCTTCGATCGCGCGCTCGATCTGCTGCACGCCTGCACGGGCCGCGTCATCGTCACCGGCATGGGCAAGTCCGGCATCATCGCGCACAAGCTCTCGGCGACGCTCTCGAGCACGGGCACGCCGGCGATCTTCCTGCACGCCGCGGAGGCCGTGCACGGCGACCTCGGCGTCGTGCAGACCGACGACATCGTGATCGCACTGTCGTACAGCGGCGAAACGGAAGAGCTGATCCGCCTGCTCGAGTCGATCCGCCGCATTGGCGCGAAGCTGATCGCGATGACCGGCAACCCGTCGTCGACGCTCGGCCAGGCCGCCGACGTGACGCTCAACTGCGCCGTGGCCGAAGAAGCGTGTCCGATGAACCTCGCGCCGACCGCGAGCACGACCGCGATGCTGGCGCTCGGCGATGCGCTGGCGATGGCGCTGTCGCGTCGCAAAGGCTTTCGCGAGGAACAGTTCGCGCACCTGCACCCCGGCGGCCGGCTCGGCAAGCGGCTGATGCGCATCGAGGCCGTGATGCACGACGGCGACGCGCTGCCGCGCGTGCGCCGCGACACGCTCATGTTCGACGTCATCCAGGAGATCTCGGGCAAGCGGCTCGGCATGACGTGCGTCCTCGACGAGGACGGACGCCTGCAGGGCGTGGTCACCGACGGCGACGTGCGCCGGCATCTGACGCCCGACTCGAATCTGTTCGTCCAGTGCGCGCGCGACGTGATGACGACGCGTCCGGTGACGATCGGGCGCGGCGTCCTGGCCGTCGAAGCGCTGCGTCTGATGGAACAGCGCAAGATCACGTCGGTCGTCGTCGTGGACGACGCCAACGTCGCCGTCGGCGTCGTGCACCTGCACGATCTGTGGCGGACGCAGATGATTTAGAGAGACACGGTTCCGGGGTTCTGAGGTTCTGGGTTCCGAGGTTCTGGTTCTCGGTTCTGGTTCTGGGTTCTGGGTTCTGGGTTCTGAGGGTACATGCCGCTCGACTTGAACGATGTCCACGCGCGCGCCGCGAAGGTGAAATTGCTGCTGCTGGATGTCGACGGCGTGTTGACCGATGGCACCGTCACGATCGACTCGGCGGGCGGCGAATCGAAGTCGTTCTTCATTCGTGATGGCATCAGCCTGATCTGGGCGCGGCGTGCCGGGGTGACGATCGGCTTGCTGAGCGGACGCTCGTCCGTCACGACGACGCGTCGCGCGGCGGAGCTGGGGATCGGGATCGTGTCCCAGGGCAACGCCGACAAGCGCACCGGCTATGCTGAGATCCTGATGGCGCACGGCTACGGCGACGAGGACGTCGCCTACATGGCGGATGACGTGCTCGATCTGCCCGTGCTCGGGCGCGTCGGCCTGGCGGCGGCGCCGGCCGACGCGGTCGACGACGTGCGATCGCGCGTGCACTGGGTCAGCCGCCACGCGGGCGGCCGGGGCGCGGTGCGAGAGCTCGTCGAGCTCGTGCTGCAGGCCAAGGGCCGGTGGGACCCGATCGTCGAAGGATTTCTGGCGCGATGATACAAGGGTACGGGCTGATCTTCGGCGTGCTGATCGCGCTGCTCGTCGGCCTCGCGGCCGGCAAGGCGTGGGAGCGCTACAAGCTCAGGGAGGGCCGCTGGATCGATCGGCGCCGCGTGCGGCAGTCGCCGCATTTCATCCTTGGCCTGAACTATCTCGTCGCGGGCCAGGTCGACGCGGCGATCGACGAGCTCGAGCGCGCGTGCCGTCTCGATCCCGGCGCCCTCGAGCTGCACCTGGTCCTCGGCAATCTCTATCGCGAGAAGGGGCAGGTCGGCCGCGCGATCCAGGAGCATCAGTCGCTGCTGCAGCGGCCGCGCCTGAACCGCGTCGAGCACGCGAACGTGCTGCTCTGCCTCGGCCTCGACTACCGGCGCGGCGGATTCGTCGACCGCGCGGTCGAAGCCTTCTCCGACGTCCTGAAGCTCGATCCCAACAACGAGCCGGCGCTGATCAACCTCGAGAAGCTCCAGGAAGATCAGCACCAGTGGCAGGAGGCGTACGTCACCCGTCGTCGTCTCGCGCAGATCGCGGGTCCGCCGGACCAGCCGAAATCGCAGCTCATCCTCGCGTTTCTGGAGAACGAGCTGGGATTGCAGGGCCTGAAGGAAGGCCGCCTCGCCGACGCGACGCGGCGCTTCGAAGCTGCGATCGATCTCGACCCGGGCGTGCTGCCCGCGTACCTGCACCTCGGCGACGCGCAGGCGCAGCAGGGCCAGTTGCAGGCCGCGGTGGCGACATGGGAACGCGTCATCGCCGTCGCGCCCGATCGCGCGTACCTCGCGCTCGAGCGGCTCGAGCAGGCGTACGCGTCGCTCGGCTATCACGATCGCTTCGCGGAGCTGTGCCGATCGCTCACGGCCGCGTCGCCGCGCGAATGGCGGGCGCGCGTCGCGCTCGCGCGGCACCTCGCGCACCGCGGCCAGCCGAGCCGCGCGCTGGAGCTGCTCTTCGACGCGCTCGAGCACAACCCGCACGCGCTGGCAATCCACCAGGCGATCTGGAGCAATCTGTCGACGCTCGACCTGCCGAAGCACCTCGTCGCGCGCTACATCGAGATCACGCGGCAGTCGGTGTTCTATCTCGATCCGCACGTCTGCGTACGCTGCCGCTATCGCAGCACCGAGCTCATCTGGCAGTGCCCGCACTGCCACGAGTGGAACACCTTCGTCGAAGAGCGCATCACGCCGGCGACCGACACCGAGGCGGAGATTCCCGCCGCGCTGGCGCAGTGATCGCCTGACGCCGTGGCCGGCCGAGTCCTGCGCGTCGCGCTCACGGGCGGCATCGCCACCGGCAAGTCCTACTGCCTGAAACGATTCGCCGTGCTCGGCGCCGAGACGATCGACGCGGACGTGCTCGCGCGACGGGCCGTCGAGCCGGGAACGCCGGGCCTGGCCGCCGTCGTCTCGCGGTTCGGCAGCGGCGTGCGACGTGCGGACGGCACGCTCGATCGCGCCGCGCTCGCGCGCATCGTGTTCGCCGACGATGCGGCGCGACGCGATCTGGAGGCCATCGTCCATCCGTACGTCTTCGAGGCGCGGGATGCGTGGCTGTCGTCGCTGGCCGCGCGCACGGCGGCTGACGGCACGTCAATCGTCGCGATCGCCGACATCCCGCTGCTCTTCGAGGCCGGACGTCCCGCCGACTTCGACCTCGTCATCGTCGTCGCCTGCGATCCGGCGCAACAACGAGCGCGCGTGATGGCACGGGATCACCTGACGCCGGACGAAGCCGACCGTCGCATCGCGGTGCAATGGCCGATCGACCGCAAGCGCGCCCTGGCCGACATCGTCATCGACACGTCAGGCAGCTTCGAGGAGACGGATCGGCAGATCGATGAGGCGTGGGAACGTCTTTCGGAGGGGCGGACCTTCAGGTCCGCCCACCGCGGCCGAACCTGAAGGTTCGGCCCTCCGAAGGGACCTTTGCCCTCTTCAGACCCGGCGAGACTGCCGTCCCCGCGCCGCCGTCAGCGTGTTGCGCAGCAGCAGCGCGATTGTCAGCGGGCCGACGCCGCCGGGAACCGGTGACAACGCGCCGGCAACGTCGGCAACGGCCGGGTGCACGTCGCCGACGACCGTCGATCCCTTCTTGTCGAACGCCGCCAAGCGCGCGCTTCCGTCGCCAAACAGCTTCGCGACAAGGGCACGATCGCTCGTCGGCGTCGTGCCGACGTCGACAACGGCGGCGCCCGGCTTGATCATGTCGGGCGTCACGAACCCCGGACGTCCGATCGCGGAGACGACGATGTCGCCTTGGCGAACGAGCGACGGCAGATCCACGGTGCGCGAGTGACAGATCGTGACCGTCGCGTTGGCGTGCAGCAGCAGCAACGCCATCGGCTTGCCCACGATCTCGCTGCGGCCGATGACGACCGCGTGGCGGCCGGCGATCTCGACGCCTTCGCGCCGCAGCAGATCCATCACGCCGGTCGGCGTACACGGCGCGAGCGTCGCGCGTCCCTGCACGAGCAGGCCGACGTTCACCGGATGAAAGCCGTCGACGTCCTTGCGCGGATCGATGGTGTCGAAGACCTGCTCTTCCGCGCGCTTCCCCATCGCCGCGGGCAGCGGCGACTGCACCAGAATCCCGTCGCAGCCCGCGTCCGCGTTCAAGCGCGCGACGAGCGACAGCACGTCGTCGAGCGAAGAGGTGGCCGGCAGCCTATGCACCGTCACCGCCAGCCCCGCTTCACCGCCCGCACGCTCCTTGTTGCGCACGTAGACCTGCGACGCCGGATCGTCGCCGACCAGCAGGATGGACAGCGCTGGCGGACGGCCGGCTTCGGCAGTGAACGCGGCGACGTGCGGGAGCAGTTCGGAACGGATGGCAGCGGCGACGGCCGTGCCGTCGAGGCGGCGAGCGGACATGGACGGGATCGTATCGCGCTATCTCACTATCTCGCTATCGCGCTATCGCGCTATCGGATATCGCGCTATCTGCCTTCCATCTCGCTATCTGACGTCGCGTTCGTCTGCGCCGGGCGGCCACAAGGGCGGCCCCGACGCGGGCTGCGGGCTACGGGCTACGGGCTACGGGCTACGCAGCTCTTTCAGATGTAGGCCGGGTCTTTAGACCCGGCTGACACCGGGCGGCACAAGGGCCGCCCCGACGCCGACATCTCCGTTCCCTTCGTCCCATCGTCCCTTCGTCCCCTGGTCCCCTGGTCCCCTCCCTATCCGAGCGCGTCGAGAAACGCGCGCGCTCGATCGGCGAGATCGTCCGCGAGCAGATCCGAGATGACGGCGACGCTGTTCGCGCCGGCTGCGATGACTGACGGCGCGTGCTCGAGGGTGATGCCGCCGATCGCGACGACAGGCAGCGCGTGCGATGCGGCGGCGGATGCGGCCATGCGGACGCCGTCGAGGCCGACGATCGGATCCGGCTGCGCCTTCGATCTCGTCGCGAAGACCGGGCCGATCGCCAGATAGCTGATCGGCTGCGTGCACGCGTCGCGCGCTTGCACCTCGTTGTGCGTAGACAGACCAATGATGGCCGGCGGCGGCAGGAGCACGCGCCGCACGTCGGCCGGCCGCAAATCGTCCTGCCCCAGATGCACGCCGTCGGCGCCGGAGAGCTTCGCGACGTCCGCGCGATCGTTGACGACGAACGTCGCACCGGCCGCGCGCGTCCGCGCGGCCATCGTCTCCGCCAGCGCGAGCATCGCGCCGCTCGCCATGGTCTTGGCGCGAAGCTGGATCAGGCGGACGCCGGCGTCGAGCCAGACGTCGAGCACGCGCAGCGGCTCCAGCCCGCGCTGCGCCAGCAGATCGATGTCGAGAATCGCGTAGAGACGCGGGAGCACGCGAGGTAGAGCGAGCCGATCAGGCGGTCTCGGCGAGGCCGCTGTTCTCCGCTTTCTTCTTCTCGGGCATGTACCGCTCCATGAAGCCCGTGTGGATCTTGCCGGCCACGAAGTCGGGATCGGCCAGGACCTTCAGGTGGAGCGGGATCGACGTCTTGATGCCGTCGACGACGGTCATCTCGAGCGTGCGGCGCATGCGCGCGATCGCTTCGGTGCGGTCGCGGCCGTAGGTGATGATCTTCGCAATCAACGAGTCGTAGTACGGCGACACCGTGCACTCGGAGTGCGCATACGTGTCGACGCGGACGCCCGGTCCGCCAGGCACGCTGAACGCGTGGATCACGCCCGGGCTCGGCACGAACGTGTCGGGATCCTCGGCGTTGATGCGGCACTCGATCGCATGGCCCGACACCTCGATGTCGCTCTGGCGGAACGACAGCCGGCGGCCGGCCGCGATCAGAATCTGTTCTTTGACAATGTCGACGCCGGTGACGAACTCGGTGACGGGGTGCTCGACCTGGAGACGGGTGTTGGCTTCGAGGAAATAGAAGTGACCGGCGGGGTCCATCAGGAACTCGAACGTGCCCGCGTTCGAGTACTGCACCGCGCGGGCCGCGTCGACGACCGTCGCGCCCAGCTTGCGGCGCTGCTTCTCGGTCAGCGCGATCGACGGCGCCTCCTCGATCAGCTTCTGGTGACGGCGCTGGATCGAGCACTCGCGCTCGCCGAGGTGCACGACGTTGCCGTGATGGTCGCCGAGCACCTGGATCTCGATGTGCCGCGGGTTCTCGACGTATTTCTCGAGATAGACGTCACCGACGCCGAACGCCGCTTCCGCCTCGCGCATCGCCGTGCGGAACGCCTTCGTCAGCTCGTCGGGGCCGCGCACGACGCGCATGCCGCGCCCGCCGCCGCCCGCCACGGCCTTGATGATGACCGGATAGCCGAGCTCCTTCGCGACCTTGACGGCCTGCTCCTCGCCCTGCACCGGCCCATCGCTGCCCGGCAGCACCGGCACGCCCGCCTTCTTCATCGCACGGCGCGCGCGCGCCTTGTCGCCCATCAGCCGGATGACGTTCGGATACGGGCCGATGAACTTGATGTGGCAGGCCTCGCACACTTCGGCGAGATAGGCGCTCTCGGACAGGAAGCCGTAGCCGGGATGGATCGCGTCGGCGCCGGTGATCTCGGCCGCGCTGATGATCGCCGGCACGTTCAGATAGCTGTCCAGGCTCCGCGCCGGGCCGATGCAGACGTCCTCGTCGGCGAAGCGGACGTGCAGCGAGTGCTCGTCGGCCTCCGAGTGGACGGCCACGGTCTTGATGCCCAGCTCGCGGCACGCGCAGATGATGCGCAGCGCGATCTCGCCGCGGTTCGCGATCAGGACTTTGTTGAACATGCGGCTCCTCGCTCGCTCAACCGACCTTCACGGCGAACAGACGCTCGCCGAACTGCACGGCCTTGCCGTTCTCGATGTAGATGGCGGCGATCTCGCCGTCGCAGTCGCTCTCGATCTCGTTCATCAGCTTCATCGCTTCGATGATGCAGAGCACCTGCCCCTTGCGGACCGTGTCGCCGACCTCGACGAACGCCTTCGCGCCGGGCTCCGACGATCGATAGAACGTGCCGACGATGGGCGACTTGATGACGGCAAGGTTGACCGGCTCGGCCTCGTCGGGCGCGGCGGAGACCGGGCCTGACGCCGCCGGCGCGACGGCCGGGGGCATGGGCAACCCCATCGGCGGCGTCAAGCTCGCGGAGGGAGCCACGTACGTGACTTCCCGTCCGGCTTTCCGGATCCGCACTTTGAGGCCGTCCCGTTCGATCTCGAACTCCGCGAGGTCGTGCTCGCGGACCAGGTCCAGAATCTGTTTGATGTCGTCGAGATTCATAGCATCAGACAACCAGCAGATCTCGAGGAGCGGTCGTCAGCACCTCACATCCTCCGGCTGTCACGAGCACATCGTCCTCCAACCGAACGCCGCCGACGCCCTCGACGTACGCGCCGGGCTCGATGGTGAAGACCATGCCAGCCTGGAGCGTTTCGGGAGCCTCGGGGTCCGCACGACCGATCCGTGGAGCCTCGTGCACGTCGAGCCCGAGCCCATGACCGGTCGAGTGCGTGAACGCCTCGCCGAATCCGCGCGCGTCGAGCGCGGACCGAGCCGCCGAGTCGACGTCCGACGCTGCGGCGGCTGGCCGTACGGCCAGAATGGCTGCCTCCTGGGCGACTTTCACAGCCGAGAAGAGCGCCTGAGCGCGGTCGGCAAGTGGTCCGACCGCTGCCATCCGCGTAACGTCGACGCAGTATCCGTCTAACACGCCGCCAAAGTCCAGCACGACCAGGTCGCCTCGACCAAGCGTCCGGTCGGTCGGACGAGCGTGTGGCTTCGCGCTGTTCGGCCCCGACGCGACGATCGTCGGAAACGCAGGGCCGCTGAATCCCGCACGTTCGATGGCCAGATCAATCGCCTTCGCAATCGAGCGCTCGGTCTGTCCTGCGCGAACGATCGAGCCAAGCTGCCGCGCGACGTCCGAGATCAAGCCCCCACCGCGGCGCAGCACGCCGAGCTCGAAGTCGTCTTTGACGATCCGCAACCGCTCGACGAGGCCGTCGACGCCGCTCCACGCGACGCCGGAGGCCGCTCGCTCCCAGCCGCGCAACGTCGCGACCGTGACGTTCGCCGCTTCGAATCCCGCGCGCCGCACGTCCAGCTCGCGGAGGACCACCCCCAACGTCAGGTCGTAGCGCCGCTCGACGACCGCCACGGCCACGTCGGCGACCTCGCCCTGCTCGATGCCTTGCCGCGCGGCAAGCACGTAGCGGCCATCGACGATGAGCGTCGCCGCATCGTGCGTGACGACGAGCAGTCCCGCTGTTCCGACGAAGCCGGTCAGATAGACGATGTTGTGCGGCGTGGAGACGACGAAGGCATCGACGTGGTGCGCGTCGAGCTGCGAGCGGAGCGCGCGGAGACGCGCGGCCCGATCCGGCCGTGCTGGAGACGTCATGTGGCTTCGCTAAGACTACCTTTCGAAGTTCAAAGTTCGAAGTTCAAAGTTCGATTGGAAGCGCCCTTCGGAGAGTCTGGCTTCTCTACGCCATCGTCTCTGACACGAGCTGCAGGTGCCGCGCGCGGACCTGGCGCAGGAAGTTCTCGAGGGCGACGATCGTCTTTCGTCGCCGCGCCTCGGCCGCCGCTTCGGCGGCTTCGGCGGCGGCCGCGACAGCCTCGGCCGCAGCCACCTCTGCCGGATCGGCGAGATCCAGCGTGTAGTTCAGATCGGGCACGAAGGCCGTCTCTTCGAGCGTCGCGTCCTCGACCGAGACAATCGCCGCGCCATTCGTGATGCCGGGCGCCTCGACCGACTCCGGCAGCCCCGACAGCAGGCCCGCGGGATCGGCGGCCTCGATGGCAGCCACGTCCTGCGCCGCGAGCGCGAATCCTTCGACAAGCTCAGGACGGGCCCCTTCGACAAGCTCAGGGCTCGCCCATTCGACAGGCTCAGGGCGAGCGGATTCGACAAGCTCACCGGGAGCGCCGAACGTGTCGGGCGCGTCGACCAGCATGCGTCCGGCCGTATCGAGGAGCTCGGCGCTCTCCCCTTCGGCAAGCTCAGGGCAAGCGGATTCGACAAGCTCACCGCAAGCGGCTTCGAGCGCGTCGTGCGCCGCATCCGCCACGTCGACGCGCGACACGTCGCCGAAGCTGAACGTCGCGGCCGCAGGATCGACGGACTCGGTCGCCAGACTGTCTGCCGGCGCGAGGTCATCCCCGAGCGACGCCTCTAGTGCGAGGACGTCCGACTCGGCGACTGACGCCTCGGTCGTGAGGGTGACCTCGTCTTCGCCCGACAGCGCCGCCGACTGCAGCGAGAGATCGGCCAGCTCGGCGTGGCTCGCCGGCGCGAGATCGATCGCGTCGGATGCGAGCGTCCCATCGGCCGGCGCGTCGGCCGACGACGCGAGGGCGAACAGATCGGCGATCGCGGGCTCGGCGCCGCGGTCGACGTCGGGCGCCGAGATCTCGGACGCGGTTTGCAGCAGCTCGGCGAGCGCTTCGGCTTCGAGCGGATCCTCGGCGACGAAGGGCTGCGGCATCACCGCTGCGATGGACGCGTCGGGCGCGTCCGCCTGCACGACCGGCTCGGACAGATCGAGGCTGGCTGCGGCGTGCGCGCGCTCGAAGTCGGGCTCGTCGAGCGCCGCGGACGCCGCCGGCTCGATCTCGAATGCCGCGGCCGCCTCCGGCACCGCGGTCATCAGCGACTCGACCTCGCCAGCCGCGGCGACGTCGAGCACGATGTCGTCGGCCGCCGGCGCGTGGTCGGACATCGAGTGCAGCGCGGCCATCAGATCGGCGGTCTCGTCCGTGTCCGTCTGATGGACGACGGCCGGCGAGGCCACCGGCCCCGGATCGAACGGCGCGACGTCGAGGACGTCGAGCTCGAGGCCCGCAGCCATCGCGGCGGCGGCCGGGTCCTCGATTTCGACGGGCTCGGGCTCGTGGCCGAGCAGATCCCCAGCCGACGCGGCGGCTGCGGCGGCATCCGCCGTGTGCAGCACCTCCGGCGACGGCTGCGCCGTGGCCGACGCGAGCGTGACGGAGATCGGCGCGAACGGATCGTCGGTCGGCGCCGCCGGCGGCATGGCCGCGGCGATCGCCTCCGAGGCGGGCGGCCCGGGCCCCGCCCCCGGCCTGGGTGGCTAGCGCCGCGGCCATGCCGCCGGCGGCGCCCACCGACGATCCGTTCGCGCCGATCTCCGTCACGCTCGCGTCGGCCACGGCGCAGCCGT
>CAZNMF010000192.1:0-2655 GCA_964573795.1 uncultured Solibacteraceae bacterium | reverse complement strand
CCTTCGGCGCGCGGAATGCCGATCAAGTAGTAGGACTGACTCTCTTCGAAGATTGCCGGCACGACGGCCTGGGGGTCGTTCGTGTTCAGCACGGTGCGGCCGCCGGTGTAGTCGGGCAGCACGGCGAGATTGCCCTGGCGCACGAGACGATCGGCCGGCCGACGCGCCTGGTCGGCCGGAAATGCATCGGCGCCGCGCGCTTCGGTCTCGAGCCCGCTGGGATCGATCGAGTGCAACGTCACGTTCCCACGATCGAGCGCCTTGAACGCGCGCTCGCGCGCGATCTTCAAATGCAGCGAGCACGGATCGCCGGGCGCCGTCTGAAAGATGATGTTGCTGCCGACGAAGAACAGCACCTTCTGACGCCGCACGTCTGCTGTCATCGCGGACGCGACTCGCGTCAAGGACTCGAGCGCGCACAGGCCGCAGAGACAATCGCCAGTATTGAACAGATTCGGTTCGCCACGCGATAACCCTCCCGGCCCCATGGTTGGCGGATTGACGAGGCCGACGAACGGTCGATCGATCGACGCGTAAAGCCGCTGTCGATCCGCCGTGAAATCCTGCTGCGGAGCATCGTTCGCAAAGCCCGTATCGCGCACGATCGCGGCCAGGTCGTTCGGCCCCAGCGAATCGACCGCCGCTTTCGCAATCGCGCGGGCCGTCTGCGTCGGTGCCTCCATCGGGATGGTGTGATCCATGAGGATCACGACCAGCCGCCCTTCCTCCGCGCGCTGGTTCGTCACGACATCGTCGGCCACCGTACGTGTCCACGCCGCGCGCGTCGACGATGACAACGCGGTCGCGGCCGCCGGCAGCGTCACCGGCGCGAACGCCTGAATCGGCCGCGGCTTGCCGTCCTCGAGGACGATGAAGTCCGCGGCGCTCAGGCCCGTGACGGGATGCCGGTCCTTGTCGAGAACGACGACGTCGAGCTGCACGAGATCCGTGCCGCCGCGAAACGTCGGCCGCTGCGCCTGCGCGTGGAGCGCGACGCCCGCGGCGACGATGGCGCACGCGATCGCGCGCAGTCGTGTCATGAGCATCCTCTGCGTCGAGTCACGGTTCCGCCTTCTCTTTCACGGCCACGTTGAACCGCCGGACTTTCGAATAGCTCGCACGGCCGTACATCGTGCCCATGTCCGTACGGCTGATCGCGTGCGTGATCGTGTAGGTCTCGTCCATCCGCTTCGGGAGCCAGAGATGGACCGCGGGCACCTCGACGTACTCGACGCGAATGCTCGAGGACACGAACGCGTTGTCTCGTCGCGGCCTGATCCGGAGCTCGGATCGCAGGACGCGGCCCGAACCGGGCTCGATGCAGAACCGGCCGCTCGCCATCGCATTGTCGGGCGTGCCGATCAGCGGCGGCGTGACGGTTTCATGGAACTCGACGGTCGTGCACACGTGGCCGTCCACGCGATCGGAGCCGTCCACCGTGAACGTCGATCGACGCTGATTGCCGCTCCGCAGGAAGTACAGTGCGCTCATCGGCAGGTTGATCGTCCGGTCGAGCGCGAAGCCTGCGGGCATGAGATTGAATCGCGCGCCTTCGCGTACGATGCGGCGCGCCTGCTCGATCGCGTTCGGACTGGGGTGCGAGAAGAGATCGACGACGCGCGTCTGCCGGTCGCGGACGGGCTTGCCGTCGACCTCGAACGTGTCCCGAAACTCGATCCAGCCGACGGTGGGGTCACCGAGTACCGAGTAGTCGGACTTCAACTGCCTGGCGTTGAGCCCCCGTCCCTGCGCCTGCTGGAAGTAGTCCTCCTCCATCACCAGCCCGTCGACGTCGTGCGCGAACTGCTGCAGGCACGCGGCCGCGGCCGCAAGGATTGCGGAGGGATCGGACGTCTGCGCGTGAGGATGGGCCGTCGACGCCAGCAACAGAGCGGCCGCTAACGCGAGGACGGACTGGCGCAGCCTCATCGGACCTCGAAGGGCACGTCGCGATGCGCGCGGCGATCGCCGGCCGCCGCCTCGATCGTCAGAAGATATTTGCCAGACGCGAGCGTCTCGACGGGCACGGCGACCGGCACGTCCGCGATCCCGGCTTCGTTGAACGCCAGGCGGGCGGCGTCGATCGGCACGTCGAGCGCGACGCGATCCTGGTCGTCGACGATGCGCGCGTGGAGTGTGAGAGACGCGCGATCCTTCTCGTCCTTCACGCGCACCTGCACGAACGCCGTCACCAAATCCCCCGACGTAAACGTCCGCCGCAGCGTCGGCATCGTCAGCAGCGGCGTCAGCGCCAGCGGCGCGTCACCGACCGGTCGCGGCAGCGCCTGCAGCGTGACGCCGGACAGGGCCACGGGCTCATCGTCCACGTCTGGCACGTCGACGTAGCCGTAGACGCTGCCGGTCGTGCCGTCGCCGTGACGCTCGACGCCGATGCGGACTTCATAGTGGCCGGGTTTCAGATCCAGCGGCGGCAATTGTGCGTCCGCGCGCGGCTGCGTCTCGCCGATGGCCGGCAGCTCGACCGTGTGCCGCGCGTTGGTGACGGGTTTGGCCTTCTCGTCGAACACGCCGACCAGCACGTCCAGCGTCGACGCCTCGCGGCTCGCGTCGTCGACGTGCAGCAGCACACCGACGTCGACACCGCCATCGTGCGTGAATCGCGGCGTCAGCGCGACGCGCAGCGGCAGGTCTGTC
>CAZNMF010000191.1:0-2897 GCA_964573795.1 uncultured Solibacteraceae bacterium | reverse complement strand
GCCAGTCAGACGTTGACGGCGTCGTTCGCCGTCTTCGCCGGACAGGACTCCGCCTCGTCGACGTCAACCTCGATCGAGTCTGGTACGGATGCGATCGCAGACCCGCTGGAGAGCTCAGCGACGTTCGGCGCGTGGTCCGGGCTCATCGCATACGACTTCGGCACTCGTCGTCTGAGTCTGACGTCGTCGGCCTCCGTGTCGTCGCGGTACACGCCGGATCCGTCGTTGCAGTTTCCGGTTTCGCGCCAGGCGTCGGTCGGCGCGCGCTGGCAGCTGTTGCGCCACACCTTCGTCAATGTCACTGCACAAACAGCTCGGCAGCCGGTTTCCACGCTCGCGATGTTCCCGGGCGCGAGTGACACGACGCTCAATCCTGTCCTGTACGACAACGCGGCATTCGGGTCGCTCGAGAACTACGCCTCCGACGGGGTCTCGATCCAGATCGATCAGGCGCTGTCGCAGCGGTCGTCGGTGGTGGTGTCGTACGGCTACGCGCAAGACGGTTTTTCGAGCGTGGGTCGCGTGAGGACCGCGCACGCGGGGTCGTTCGGGTTCTCACACCGGTTGACACGGAGTTTGTCGGTCCACCTCGGGTATCAAGGGTCGTTCGGTCGATACCTGGCGGAGTCCGGCGAAACGCGGCAATTCAGGAACGACTCGATCGACGTCGGCGTCGACTACGCGGGATCCCTGACGCTCTCGCGCCGGACGACGCTGTCGTTCCGGACCGGCTCGACGATGGTGACCGACCACCTCGTGCGTCACTTCTGGATTGTCGGCAATGCGATGCTGCGACGCGAGCTGGGCCGTACGTGGGATGCGTCCGTGTCCTATGACCGGCAGGCGGGCTTCGTCCACACGATCGTGGAGCCGGTTTTCACGGACTCGGTGAACGGGTCGCTGAGCGGTCTTCTGGGCCGGCGAGTTCAGGTACAGTCGTCTGTCGGTGCGATTACCGGATCGGTAGGCGTGGGCGACGACGACCGGCGCTATGTCGCTTACCAGGCCGGCGCTGGTCTCTCCACGGCGTTCAGCCGCTACGTGGCCGTTCGCGTGGACTGGACCTACTACCAGTACCAGTCCCACGGCGATCCGCTGCAGCTCATTGGCACGCCGCGTCTTTCGGGGCGCAGCGTCAGCGTTGGCGCCAACATTTTCGCACCATTGTTCACGCGCGTCTCCAGGAGGGGCAATGCTGCCCGGTAAGGTCTATTCTCCCGAGGATATTCTCCGCATCGTCCGGCGGCGCATGTGGCTCATTCTCGTGCCGATCGCGTTGTTCGCGGCTGGCATGGCCGTGTACGCGCGGAAGCTGCCGGACTACTACCGTGCCGAGACCGTCATCCTCGTCGTGCCGCAGCGTGTGCCCGAGTCGTTCGTCCGTACGACGGTGACGTCGCGACTGGGCGATCGGCTGAGGACAATCTCCCCGACGATTCAAAGCCGCACGCGACTTGAGACAATCATTCGTGATCTCGACCTGTATCGCGACGAGCGGCGCGTGATGCCGATGGAAGACGTCGTTGCGATGATGCAGGCCAGCATCAACGTGGAGACCATTCGCGAAGACGCGTTCATCGTGCGGTACGTCGGGCGCGATCCGCGGAAGGTCATGGAGGTCACGAACCGTCTGGCCTCGCTCTATATCAACGAGAGCGTGACGGACCGGCAGCGACAGGCGGAGGGCACCGATGACTTCCTCGAGTCGCAGCTGGTCGAGGTCAAGCAGCGCCTCGAGGACAACGAGAAGCGTCTCGAGAACTACCGGCGTGAGCACGCCCTCGAGCTGCCGTCGCAGATTCAGTCGAACCTGCAGCAGGTGCAGAACGCGCAGGCGCAGGTGCAGGCGCAGGCCGCGCTGATCGCGCGGCTGCAGGACCGCCGGGAGGCGCAGCGCAAGGCGCTTGCGGACCTCGAAGAAAATCCCGTCGAGACGTCGTCTGGCGCATCGGGCAACCCAACGACGGCGCAGCGGCTCGCCACGGCGGAAACGCAGCTGAGCAATCTGCTGGCGCGCGGGTACAAACCCGGCCATCCCGATCTCGATCAGGCGACACGGACGGTGCGCGATTTGCGCCGCGAGCTCGCGGACGAAGTGGCCGCGGCGTCGCTGGACGCGTCGGCGCACGCCTCGGCCGAGAGCAATCGCACGAGGAGGATGGCGGAGCTTCGCGCGGAAATCGCTGATCTCGACAGACAAATCGCCAAGGCGCGAGAGGATCAGGAGGGCTCCCGCGTCGCCGGCGAGCAGGCCCAGAAGCGCGTGGACAATCTGCCGACGCGCGACTCGGAGCTGACGGCGCTGATGCGCGACTACAGCACCACGGACGAGTTCTACAAGAGCCTCTTGATGAAGAAGGAGGAGTCGAAGATCGCGTCGAACCTCGAGCAGCAGCAGATCGGCGAGCAGTACAAGCTGCTCGACGCGGCCCAGCTTCCGGAGCGGCCGTTCAGTCCCGATCGGCCGAAGATGGCGCTGACGGCCGCGGGCGTCGGCTTCGCTGTCGGGCTGGTGCTGGCCGCGTTTCTCGAGTATCGCGATCGAACCTTCAAGACGGACCAGGACGTCACCACCGTGCTGTCGGTGCCGGTCCTCGCGTCCGTCCCGTTGATGCAGTCGGACGGCGAGCGCCGGCGCCGGCTGTGGTGGCGGCTGCTGGCCGACGTGGGCTGTGGCGGGTTCGTCCTGGCGTGTCTCGCCGTGACGTTCCGCGCGCTGATGCGGTGAGACGGCCATGTACGAAGAGTTCTTCGGGCTGACGACCCGGCCGTTCGACTTGACGCCGAGCCCGCGCTTTCTCGTGCTCACGGCCTCGCATCGAGAAGCGCTGCGGAATCTCGAGTACGCGATTCTCAGCCGCAAGGGCGTGACGCTGCTCGTCGGCGAGGCAGGCGCG
>CAZNMF010000190.1:0-7152 GCA_964573795.1 uncultured Solibacteraceae bacterium | reverse complement strand
GAATCGCGCGCGATACCTCCTCGTATTGACGCAGGCGTGCATCGACCATCTCGACGTCGGCGAGCCAGCGTCGAAAATCGTCGGACGTCTTCAGCACCGCGGTCACGCCACCACCAATTTCGCCACAGCCGCGGCCTTGTGCTCGGGCGCCAGGTGCGCGTAGCGGAGCGTCATCTTGATGTCCGAATGTCCGAGCAACTCGCGCACCGTGTTCAAGTCGACGCCCGCCATCACGAGCCGAGACGCGAACGTGTGCCGCAGGTCGTGGAAGCGGAATCCCGTAATCGCCGCGTCCTCGAGCAGCGCCCGCCATGACGTCTTGATGTCCGTGAGGGTCGCCCCGTCGTCGCCGGGAAACACGTGGTCGGTCGGCGTGGCGTTGATCGGCCGCCATGCTCGCAGCACCTTCACCGCCTCCGCGTTCAGCGGCAGGATGCGCGAGACGCCGGACTTCGCGTCTTCGGCGCGCACGGTCAGGTACGCCGAGACGAGATCGACATCGGCCCACGTGAGTCCGAAGAGTTCGCCGCGGCGGCAGCCCGTGTGGAGCGCGAGCCGCACGATCGGCGTCAGGTGGTCTGTGTACGTGCCGAAAGCCGGGAACTCGTCGTAACCGCGTTCGCGCCGCCAGACATTCGCGCGCTCGCGCTCCTCACGTCGGCGTGTGTCACGCGCGGCGATCGCGTCCTCGAGACGTTGCGCTTCGTCGGGCAGCAGATACCGAATGCGGCCGATGACATCGACGGCGGCCGCCTTCACGGTCTCCATCGGATGCGTGGCAATCAGGCGCCATTCCTTCGCGCGCGACAGAGCGCCGCGCAGGGCCGAGAGATCACGATTCACGGTCGCAGGCTTGATCGGCCGATTGGCGATGCGCGTCTTCATCCGCTGCGTCCGCCACCGCTCGATATCGAACGCGGCGATCTCCCGCAGCGGTCGATCGTCGAAGTCGGAGAACGCAGAGCGCAATCGCTCGATGAGGTCCGCGCCGCTCTTGCGGTTGACACGCAGCCATGGCTCGTAGTGCTCGTCGAGATACGTCTTCCAGACGATCCGCTTCGTCACGCCGCTCTTGATGGCCCCGCGCGCCTTGGCTTTGGCGTCGCGCAGATTCAGGGTTGGATCGTCGGCCAGATGCTTCAACGTGTCGCGTTCGATGTTGCTGAGGGTGGCTACGGCCGCGAGGCGCGCCTTTTCCGGCGTGAGCTCATCCGTCGTCCCCAACGTCATCCAGCGGCCACGGCCGAGGCCGACGAGGTAGCTGTGCGTGCCAGACTGTCGACAACGCAGCACGAAGCTCGTCAATTTCGTGTCGCGGATGTCGACGTTACCCGCCGGCAACGTTCGAAGGAGATCGGGTCCGATCAGCGCGCGCATGAGCGCCTCCGTCTCGTCACGCCGTTCCGAATCTCTGACCGCTGCTCATCGGAAATTCGGAAGGGCGATTTGAAACTGGTGGTGCAGCAGTGGTGCAGAAGGCCCCATCGCGCATCACCGTCCGTCACGCGCAGTATCAGACGATGAGCGAAAAACGTCAACGTTTATCGGTGTTTTCGAGTACTGCGCGTGATGGCGTGTGACCGAGGATGGCGCGTTGACGCGGCTCCTAAGGCGGGGGTCGGCCGTTCGAATCGGCCCGGGCGCACCACTCCGAGCGTGCATTTCAGAACTTCGAAGCTCGAACGTCGAAGTTCGAAATGTTCAGAAGAACAGCGCCAGAATCGGGAGCGACAGGATTGTCAACCCCAGCGCGATCAGCAGGAGCGGGACGAGGAGCCCGATGAGATCGGCCGTCCAGTTCGGTCGAGGCGTGTGGGGCATTGGAGCCTCTCGGGGCGCGGCGATCTACAAGGGCCCGCGGTGACCGTTACGCATCGCGCTTCGCGGCATCGCTGTCATCCAGCGTAGACGATTCGCGGGCGGCCGCGACGATCAATGTGCGGCGATTCATCACAATTCACGAGTGCAACGCGGGGCGTTCACGACTTCCCGCGTGAGGCCACGTAATCTCGGCGCATGCGGTCATTACAATTCGCTCGCGTGCTGCTGCTGTCCGGCGCGGTCTCCGGGATGGCGTGCGGTCTGCCGCCGACGTCACCGAGCTCGACACCCGCGATCATCCCGCCGCCGGCGATCGATGTGCCGCCGGCGTCGGCGTCACAGGCCACCCTGGTGATTACCGATCTGTCCGTGTCGCCGCCGAAGCCATCGGGGACGTGGCTCATGTACTTTCCGACGTTCACCGTGCAGGAGACCGGCGGATTGTCGGGAGCCACGATTGGCGACGTCGAGTTCCTGGACGCATCGGGCCACAACGTGCTGACCGTCCGGCACGACGTCTTCAAGCCGCGTGTCGAGCCGTCCGGGACGTGGAGATTCGACAACACATACTCCGACCTCGACGAGTCGGTGCCGCTCGAGGCATTGTCCGTGAAGGTGCATTTTCTCGGCGACGATCAGCGTGCCGGCGTCGCATCCTCGGCCACGTGGAGGGCTGCGCCCGCGCAGCCATAGCTTCCGCGAAACCGCCGACGCCGCGGTGGCGATCCGATCGCGGTTACGTCGTTCGCGGCAGCGCGGCCTGCGCGGCCAGCGCGCGCGTCTCGTCGAGCGACAGCGACGCGCCTTCGGCCCAGACGAGATCGAATCGATCGCCGAAGGCGGCGCGCACGCTCGTCACCGCGCGATCGTGCTCCTGGAACCAGACGGGGCTGAGCGGCGCCGTCGCGCTGCGCAGCCGATCGGCCGACGCGAGCAGCAGCGCCGCCGTGCGCATCTCGCCGCGTCGCTCGGACACGTAGCCGAGCCCTTCGATGGCGCCCGCGATCTGGCGCACGGGGATGTAGCCGCCGTACCGCTGGTGCAGCCGCGCGCCGAACAGGCTCGCAGCCTCCGCGATCCGTCCGGTCAACAGCGCCTGCAACGCCTGGTTTACGTCGATCAGCAGGTCGAGGAAGCCGACGTGCCGCGGCGTGCCCGCGAGCCGGTGATAGGCGGCCTCGTGATCGCCCAGGAGGGACGACGCGAACGCGTCGAAGACGCCGGCGAGGGCGACGAGCCACGGCTCGCCGAGCGCGTCGGCCGCGGCGAGCGCGCGCCGGCTGTCGATCGACGCCGCAGCCGGATCGCCGCAGTACGCCTGCAGGCCCGCATCGAGGCACAGCCCCAGGACGGTCGCCGGCGTGCGCGCATCGGCCGCCGCCGCGCGCAAGGCGTCGACGCGGGCGCGGCAGTCCGCCCACAGGCCCGCGTGAAAGCGCATCAGCGCGCTGCCCGCCAGCAGATCCGCGCTCGCAGCAGGCGCGTCCCGATCGCCGCCGCCGTCGCGCGCGATCGCCAGATCGAGCCACTCGCATCCTTCACGAAAGAGATTCGCCGTGTGCCAGAACGGGCTGCCGGCGCTCGCCAGCGCGGCAAGCTGCCCGCTGTCGCCCGCGTCGGCGCTCCATCGAAGCGCCGTCAGCAGGTTCGCGTGATCCGGGATCAAGCGCTCCATGGCGCGCACGTGATCGGCCGATCGCAGCGCGGATACCGCGCCTTCGAACTCACAGAAGACCCACGCCGCGTGCGCGCGCCGCGCCCGTCCATCGTCGTCGTCCGCGCCGAGCTCGTGACAGAACTCTCGCACCGTCTCGAGCATGCGCAGGCGGACGGTAGCGTCGCCGCCGTCGAAGGTGAGGAGACTGTGCTGGCGAAGACGATCGATCGCGTCGTACGCCATCGCGTCGCTCTCGGCCACGCCGGACGATGAGAGCACGGCGGCGCCGGCCTGCGCGGAGAAGCCGCCCGTGAAGACGGACAACGTGCGCAGCGCGTGACGATCGATCGGATCGAGCAGGTCGTAGCTCCAGGCGATCGATCGGATCACGCTCTGCTGGTGCGCGGGCACGTCGCGCGGCGCGTGCGGCAGGAACGCGGCGAGGCGCTGCCGGCTCAGCAGGTCGGCCGGCGGCACGAGCCGCGCACGCGCGGCGGCCAGCTCGATGGCGAGCGGCAGACCGTCGAGGCGCGCGCACAGCGCGGCGATCTCGCGCGGGTCGAGCGCGTCGGCCTGCGTCGATCCGGGCTGCAGGCCGTAGCGATCGAGAAAGAGCCGCACGGCCGGCGTCGCTCGATACGCGTCGACGCCGGCGGAAGAGGCGGTGCGCTGCCAGGATAGCGGCGGCACGACGTACTCGCGCTCGCCGCGCACGCCGAGCAGCACGCGGCTCGTCACGAGGAACCGCAGTGTCGACGCCGGCGACTGCAATTGCAGCAGCAGCGGCGCGGCATCCAGGATGTGCTCGAAGTTGTCGAAGACGAGCAGCGCGTCCCGTTCGGCGAGCCATTCGCGGAGCCGGAGGATCGGCGCGCGTCCGCCTGCGTCCGCGAGACCGATGGCCTCGGCGGTGAGCGCGACGAGATCGTCGGGGCGCGTCGCGCGCGTCAGGTCGATCCAGTACGCGCCGTCGGACAGATCCTGCCGGAGGCGCCAGCCGGCGGTCGCCGCCAGCCGCGTCTTGCCGACGCCGCCCGGGCCGCTCAGCGTCACGAACGGATGCTCGCGCACGAGCGCCTGCACGCGCTCGACGTCGTCTTCGCGGCCGACGAGCCGATCGAGCAGCGCCGGCCACGGTTGCCCCGCGACGTCGGACGGAACGTCGGCGGAGGTCGCGGCCGGCCATGGGCCTGGTTGATCGTCGAGCTCGACGGGCCAGAGAAAGCGAAACCCTCGACCGGCAATCGTGGCGATCGGCGACCCGACGGCCTCGTCGCTGCCGAGCAAGCGGCGAATGCGGTGCACCTGCTGCGACAGGTTGTTGTCTTCGACGGCCGTGTCCGGCCACAGCCGATCGAAGATCTCGTTGCGGGAGATGACGCGGTCGCGCGCCTCGACGAGCAGGACGAGGAGATCGAACGCCTTCGACGTCACGCGGACGCGGAGGCCACCGCGCCGGAGGCGCCGGTTCTGGGGGTCGAGGAGGAAGGGACCGAAGCGGTAGCAGCCCGGCATGGCGTCGCGAGGAGCTCCATTCTGCACGATGGCCCTGCCCATGGGCCTGCCAGACCTGGCCCGCGGCGCCGAATTCACAAGAATTCATGGCCGGCCTGGCACGATTCCGGTTAGCGTAGGCGCGGACTGGAGGTCACCGCCATGCGAATACGTCGCGTACTGAGCGTTCTCGCCACGGGACTCGTCGTCGGCGTCATGGGCCAGGCCGTGCTCGGCGCGTGCGGCAGCAAGGTCTTCGTCCTCACGCGCGGCACGCGCTTCGAGCGGCCGGGCGCGCGGCACGAGCCGGCCGCCATCGCGATCTATGCACCATCCGATTCCGGATTTCCCCACGCGCTCGCGACGCTGCCCATCGTCGCCACGCTCGAGCGCGCGGGGTACTCGACGACCGTGGTCGGTACGGCGGCCGAGCTCGACGCGAAGCTGCAGCGCGGCGGCGTCGATCTCCTGCTGATCGATCTCGCCAGCGCCAAGGTGCTCGACGGACGCCCGCCGAGCGCCGCGTCACCCGCGATCGTGCCGGTCGTGTTCAGCGAGAGTCGTGCCGATGCGGCGCAAGCCGTCGCGCAGTATCACTGTGCGGTCAAGTCGCCGTCGCACAGCCAGTCGTTCTTCGAAGCGATCGATCAGGCGCTGGCGGAGCGCCGCGCGGCGAAGGGACGCTGAATGCGCGTCGTGCGCATCGGTGTCGTCCTCTGCCTCGCAGCGGTCGCGCCATCGCTCGCTCGGGCTCAGGCCTGGACGCCGCCGTCGGGCGCGGGCGCCGTGACGCTCGGCGTCCAGATGCTCGAGAACACGGGGCATCGCCTGACCAACGGCTTCATCATTCCTGACGGCAAGAGCCGCAATGCGTCGGTGCGGGTCGACGTGGATTACGCGCTGACGGATCGCGTCTCGGTCGCGGCCGGCCTTCCGCTGATCTTCGGCCGCTACATCGGCCCCGGTGCGCCGCCATTCGGGTATCTCCCCGTCGACGCATGTCATTGCTGGCAGCACGGCGTGCAGGATCTCGGGCTCACCGCGCGGTACGGCGTGCTCCGCGGCACGACGGGCCTGGCGGCGTCGACGTCGGTGGCGCTGCCGACGCACGACTATCCCTATCAGGGCGAGGCCGTCGTCGGACGTCACCTCAAGGAGTGGATCGTCGGCGTCGATGCCGGCCGTCGTCTCGACGGCGTCTGGGATCGCCTGGTCGTGCAGGGGAGCTACAGCTACGCGGTCGTCGAGCAGGTGCTGTCGATTCCCAACAATCGCAGCAATGCCGCGCTCGAAGGCGACGTGCTGGTGACGCCGCGGACGACCGTGCGCGGTCTCGTGCTCTGGCAGCGGACGCACGGCGGCTTGCGAGCCGGATCGCCGCCGCCGGCCGCTCTCGAATTTCCCGGAGAGATCGACACGCCGGAGCGCATCGCAGAGCACGATCGCCTGTTGCGGGACGACTACGTACACGTCGGCGTCGGCGCCTCGTACGCGGCGCTCCGCTTCGATCTGTTCGCCAGCATGCTGTTCTTCGCGACCGGCACCGATACGCACACCGGCCGCGCGCTGACGTTCGGCATCAGCATTCCGTTCGATCGACACGGCTTCTGAATTCATGTGAATCGACGTGCGCGTTCACGACAGCGTGAGCGCGACCCGCTAGGGTGGACGCGGGAGGAGTCATGGTTCGCCGCCTGGTCGTGTCCCTCGTCGGTCTCGTCGTCTGCATGCCTCTCGCGGGATGTGGCCACGCCACGGACGTCAGCCCCGGTGACGCGCGGTATCCGCCGCCGACGCCCGCGATGACGCCGCCGGTCGAGGGAACGGTTCGTGCCGTCGGCGGCAGTCCGTTACCGAACGTGCCCGTCGTCGTGTGGGGCGTCGCCGACTCGGAGCTGTCCCGGACGATGACCGATGGCGCCGGACACTACGCGCTGCCGCCGATACGACTGCAGGGCAACCTCGAGGCGTGGGTCTATTCCGGCAGCCTTCCGGGATACATCAGCGGCATTTATCGTCTCGCACGCTCCGTTACCGGCCAGACGGAGCACATCGACGTCCACGTGCAGCCGGAGCTCGCGCTGGCCGATCAGATGGAGTTCGACCTGAGCGACGACGACATCGCGTACGGATACGGCCCCGATTTTTCCGTGGGGCTGCCGCCGCGCCGGCACCCGGTC
>CAZNMF010000189.1:0-3326 GCA_964573795.1 uncultured Solibacteraceae bacterium | reverse complement strand
TCGAGTTCGAGATCGTCGACGGCCCGAAGGGCCCGCAGGCCGGCAACGTCACCAAGCCGAGCTAAGCCACCTTGGGGGACCGGTGCCCGGAGCGCCGGTCCCTCAACCTCCCCCGCCTCCGGTCCTCGCCGCTCCCGCACGGTCACCAAATCAGCAACCAGATCAACGGCAGCCAGAGCTCTTTCGCGTACGGCACGGGCCGATCGTCGAGCAGGACCTCGGTCTCCGGAAAGCGGTGGACGATGTCCCAGAGATTGCGCAAGTCGAGCGCGCGCGGGCCCGGAAAGAACCGCGCCCGGTGCCGTGTGACGCCGTCGACGACGGTCTCGATGTACTCGTCCGACGCTTTCGCGATCGCGACGGCGCGCGCGTAGTCCGCGCCGTCGAACGCGCGGAACACCATCGAGATCGAGAACGGCAGCGACGGCGCCCCGAAGAGCACCTCGCGCAGTTCCGGGTGCAGGCGCGCCAGCTCCTCCTCGCTCGGCTGCT
The DNA here is from genome assembly GCA_964573795.1 of uncultured Solibacteraceae bacterium. Classification (GTDB taxonomy): domain Bacteria; phylum Acidobacteriota; class Vicinamibacteria; order Vicinamibacterales; family SCN-69-37; genus CAZNMF01. The sequence goes on along the minus strand of CAZNMF010000189.1, from coordinate 2,834 downwards.
CGGACAGCTCGGCGTACGGCCAGAAGCGCTCGATCGGCCGGTAGATGGGCTCTTCCGGCAGCGCACGATCGGTCGGCGTGTGAGACGTCATGACAAACGCGGCGTGCGGCGGGATCGTATCGCGTCACGCCGGGGCCCGCAACGCAGCCGCGGCCTGCGGGCCGGATCGCACGCGATCAGAAGATCGACGCGACCGAATCGGCAGCCGCCGCGAGCAGCTGGCCGGGCACGACGCCCAGATAGAACACGACGACGAGCGCGATGACCATGCCGGCCAGGGCCACGGCCGGCACGCGCGGGCGATGGCCCGGCGCGGTCTCGTCGGACATGTACATCTGCACGATGATGCGGAAGTAGAAGAAGACGGACACGACGCTCGTGAGCACGCCGAGCACGGCGAGGCCGATCAGGTTCTCCTGGATCGCGGCGTTGAAGATGTACCACTTCGCCACGAAGCCGACGGTCGGGGGGAAGCCGCCGAGCGAGAGCAGGAACACGGTCAGCAGCGCGGCCAGCCCCGGCCGCTCGTGCCAGAGGCCCGCGAAATCGCGGATGTCGTCGTGCGGCCGATCGGGCGTCGAGAGCGCGGCGAGCACGCCGAATGCGCCGAGATTCGTCACGGCGTACGCCGCCAGATAGAAGAGAATCGACGCCTTCCCCGCCGAGCTCGCCGCGACGATCCCGACGAGCAGGTAGCCGGCGTGCGCGATGCTGGAGTACGCGAGCATGCGCTTGACGCTCGACTGCGCGACGCCGACGACGGTGCCGAGGATCATGGTCAGGCCGGCGATCGCCGAGAGCATCGGCATCCACTCGCCGCGCAGCGGCTCGAACGGCGACAGGAACACGCGGACGAAGGCGGCGAACGCCGCCGCCTTGATGCCCGTCGACATGAAGCCGGTCACGAGCGTCGGCGCGCCCTGATAGGCGTCCGGCGTCCACATGTGGAACGGCACGGCGGACACCTTGAAGGCGAAGCCGACGAGCAGCATCACCATCGCGAGGATCAGCAGGATGTTCGGATCGTCGACGGCGCCGGCCACGCGCAGCCCGATCTCGTCGAGCTTCGTCGTGCCGGTGACCGCGTACGCGAGCGCGATGCCGTAGAGGAAGAACGCGCTGGAGAACGCGCCCATGACGAAGTACTTGAACGCGGCCTCGGCGCCAGCCTCGCTCGTCCGCTTGATCCCCGTCAGCACGTAGACGCCGAGCGACATGATCTCGAGCGCGACGAAGATGACGAGCAGATCGCGCGTCGATCCCATCAGCATCATGCCCGCCAGCGAGAACAGCGTCAGCGCGTAGTACTCGCCCGTCGGCAGCTGATCGCGCTCGGCCGTGCCGGACGAGAGCAGCATCGTCAGCGCGCCGATCGCGCAGATCATCACGTTGAAGAAGAGCGCGTAGTTGTCGAGGACGATGACGCCGAAGCCCGTGGCGTTGCGATCCCACAGCGAGATCGACGTCACGATGCCGCCGGTCAGGCCGATGAGGCCGAGCCAGCCGACGGGCATCCAGTCGCCCTGCCGCCGGAAGGCCTCGGCCAGCAGGACGGCGCACGCCGACAGCGCCACGATCAGGACCGGAACGATGGGGATGATCTGGTTCAGCATGGCTGTCAGCGCGCGGGCACGGCCGCCGATACCGCGTCAGGACGTTGCACGTCGGAGGCCGTGAGCGCCACGCCGTCCGGAGCCGGGCGCGTCTCGCGCAGACCGGCGTTGACCGGCCCCGGCGACACGACGATGTGCTCGATCGTCCGGCGCACGGCGGGCTCGATCGGTTTCAGGAAGATCCCCGGCACGACGCCCATGACGACGGCCATCGCGCAGATGGGCGCGATCACGACCCACTCGCGCACGCTGAGATCGCGCAGGCCGCGGTTCTTGTCGTTGGTCACCGGCCCGTAGTTGACGCGCTGGAACATCCAGAGCATGTAGACGGCCGACAGGATCACGCCGGTCGCGGCCACGGCCGTGAACACGTGCGCGCGATCGAGCGTCCGGCTCGTGAACGTGCCGAGCAGGATCAGGAACTCGCCGATGAAGCCGTTCATGCCGGGCAGCGCGACCGAGGCGAGCGTCACGAGCAGGAACGCGCCGACCAGCTTCGGCATGATCGCCTTCAGCCCGCCGAACTCCGCAATCAGCCGCGTGTGCCGGCGATCGGACAGCATGCCGACGATGAGGAAGAGCCCGCCGGTCGAGATGCCGTGCGCCAGCATCTGGTAGACGGCGCCCTGCACGCCCGTGACGGTCAACGCGCAGAGCCCGAGCACGACGAAGCCGAGGTGGCTCACCGACGAGTACGCCACCAGCTTCTTCATGTCCGGCTGCACCATCGCCACCAGCGCGCCATAGACGATGCCGATGACGGCCAGCACGGCAATCCATGGCGCGAAGTACGCGGCGGCCTGCGGGAACAGCGGAAAGGCGAACCGCAGCAGGCCGTACGTGCCCATCTTCAGCAGGACGCCGGCAAGGATGACGGATCCGGCCGTCGGCGCCTGGACGTGCGCGTCGGGCAGCCACGTGTGGAACGGGAAGATCGGCACCTTGATCGCGAACGCCACGGCGAACGCGAGGAACAGCCAGGTCTGCACGGCGGCCGGCACGTTCAACGCGAGCAGGTCGGCAAGATCGAAGCTCGGCACGCCGGTGACCGCGCGGTGGTAGTACGCGATCCAGATGATCGCCAGGAGCATGAGCACGCTGCCGGCCATCGTGTAGAGCAGGAACTTGATGCTCGCGTAGATGCGCCGGTCGTAGCCCCAGATGCCGATCAGGAAGTACATCGGGATCAGCATCGCGTCCCAGAACACGTAGAACAGGAAC
>CAZNMF010000188.1:0-2201 GCA_964573795.1 uncultured Solibacteraceae bacterium | reverse complement strand
GCCGCCGAGGCCTTCACAGTCGTGCGCGCGCCATTCGACGGTCTGGTCGTCGAGCACCTGACCGATCGGGGAAATCTCGCCGCTCCAGGCGTGCCGCTGCTCCGAATCGAGTCGGACCGCGATCGACAGGTCGTCGCGCGCGTGGATGAAGCGCGCGCGGCATACGTCCATGTCGGCGATCGCGTGACCGTCGTCCTGGCCGATGCGCCTTCCGGCGACGCCGGCGTCGACGCGGTCGTCGCCGAAATCGCGCGCGCGGTCGACGTCGATCAGCGCGCCTTCACCGTCAAAGTCGACCCGGCGTTCCCGGTCCAGGCCCGCTCCGGCAGCTTTGCGCGCGTCGTCTTCGCGGGCGCGCGCCGCCGCGTGCTCGTCGTCCCGGCAGCCGCCGTTCGTCGCCGGGGTCAGGTGTCGTCGATCTTCGTCGTGCAGGACGGCGTGGCGAGGCTGCGTCTCGTCGACGTCGGCGCGGCGCTGTCCGGCAACGTCGAGATCCTTGCGGGTGTCGACGCCGGCGAGTCGGTCGTGACGTCTCCGCCGCCGCGTCTCGTCGACGGCGCCAGCGTCGCGGTCGGCCGCGCAGGAGGCTCATCGTGACGACGCGCGTCGGTGTGGCCGGACGACTGGCGTCCGCGTTCGTGTCCTCGAAGCTGACGCCGCTGCTGATCGTCGCCTCGATCGGCTTGGGCGCGTTCGCGATCGTCGCACTGCCGCGCGAGGAGGAGCCGCAGATCGTCGTGCCGATGGTGGACGTGTCCGTCGATCTTCCAGGCGCGTCGCCAACGGAGGTCGAGCAGCGCGTGACGCGTCCCATCGAGAAGCGGCTCTGGGAAATCCCGGGCGTCGAGTACGTGTATTCGACATCGAGCCCCGGCCAGTCGATGGTGATCGTGCGCTTCCGCGTCGGCGAGGACGAGGCGCGTGCGCTCGTGCGCCTGAATCAGAAGCTGCAGGCGAACGCCGATCGCATGCCTCCCGGTGCCTCGGCGCCGCTCGTGAAGGCGCGCGCGATCGACGATGTCCCGATCGTCGCGGTGACGCTCTGGAGCGATCACCATGACGACGACGTTCTTCGGCGTCTCGGCGTGCAGCTGCGCGAAGCGCTCGCGGAGGTGCCGGATGTCTCGGACGTGGCCGTGATCGGCGGACGGCCGCGCGAGATCGGCGTGCAGATCGATCCGGCCAGACTGGCCGCAGCGCGGATCGATCCGCTGGCGCTGTCCGCGGCGGTCACCGCCGCCAATGTGCGCGCGACCGGAGCGGGCCCGGTCTCGACGGGCGGCATCGCGCGTCTCGAAGCCGGCCGCCAGGTGAATACCGTCGACGCGCTTCGCGACGTGGTCGTCTCCGCCACGGACGGGCGCGCGATTCGGCTGGGCGACGTCGCCGCGGTGACCGACGACGAGGCGCCGCCGACCTCGTACGTCCGTTTCTACTCGCCGGACGGCGCGTCGCATCCCGCCGTGACGCTCGGGGTGGCCAAGCGGAAGGGCGCCAACGCCATCACCGTCGCACGCGAGATCGACGCCACGCTCGCAGCGCTGCGCGGCGTTCTGCTGCCTGGCGACGTGAACGTGACCGTGACGCGGAACTACGGCGAGACGGCCGCCGAGAAGTCGAACGAGCTCCTGTTCCACATGGGGCTTGCCGTCGTCTCGGTGTCCGTCCTCATCGCGCTCGTGCTCGGCATCCGTGAAGCGCTCGTCGTGCTCGTCGCGATTCCCGTCACGCTGGCGCTCACGTTGTTCGTGTTCTCGCTCTATGGCTACACGCTCAATCGCATCACGCTCTTCGCGCTGATCTTTTCGATCGGCATCCTCGTCGACGATGCGATTGTCGTCGTGGAGAACATCGTGCGACACGCGCGCCTGCACGGCGGCGATCGGTCGCGCCTTGCCGCCACGGCCATCGCCGCAGTCGACGAAGTCGGCAACCCCACGATTCTGGCGACCCTCACGGTCGTCGCCGCGATCCTGCCGATGGCGTTCGTCGGCGGGTTGATGGGGCCGTACATGAGGCCGATTCCCGTCGGCGCATCGGCGGCGATGCTCGTGTCGCTGGCGGCGGCGTTCATCGTGACGCCCTGGGCGGCCGCGCGGCTGCTGCGGCCGACGGACGACCACCGTCGGACCGCGGACGGCGTGGCGACGCGGCTCTATCGTCGCGCGATGGGCGCGCTCATCGGCCGTCGGCGCGCGCGG
>CAZNMF010000187.1:0-22996 GCA_964573795.1 uncultured Solibacteraceae bacterium | reverse complement strand
TCGGCCGGCAGTCGTTTGGCCTGGACGTGTGGCTGATCGGCCTGTCGTTTTGGATCACCGTCCGGGGCACCTGGGAGGTGCGGGGGCGGAAGTTCTGACAAAGGAATCTCGCGTGTTCGACGTCGTCGTCATCGGAGCCGGCCCGGCCGGATCCATCACCGCCGGCCGGCTGGCCGAGCGCGGCCACCACGTCCTCGTGCTCGAGGAGCACGAGCGCGCCGGCGAGCCCGTTCATTGCACGGGTCTCGTCGGCGACGAAGCCTTCACGGAATTCGATCTGCCGCGGAGCCTGATCCTCGCGCACTCGGACGCCGCGCGGTTCTGGGGTGCGACGGGGCAGTCCGTGCCGGTGCGCAGCGGCCGCGTCAGCGCCGTCGTCATCGATCGCCAGGCGCTGGACGAGCATCTGGCGGATCGCGCGGCGGCGGCCGGCGTGACGTACCGCTTCGGCGTACGCGCCGAGGACGTGCGCGTCGAGGACTCCGGCGTCCGCATCACGCTGCGAGGCGACGCGGAGCCCGTACACGCGCGGCTCTGCGTGCTCGCGTGCGGCGCAAACTACCGCTTTCATCGCGCGCTCGGCCTCGGCCTGCCGGACGTCTTCCTTCAGAGCGCCCAGGTCGAGACGCCGTTCCCGGACATGCCCGAGATCGAAGTGCGCTTCGGGCGCGACGTCGCGCCGGCGGGATTTGCGTGGATGGTGCCGCTGCGGCGCGGGACGACGCCGATGGCGCGCATCGGACTGATGAGCGAGGACCGCAGCGCGCATCGCTTCGCGCAGTTCAGCCAGAAGCTGTGGCGCCGCGCGGGCCTCGACCCGGCGCTGTCGCCGCGGCCGCGCTTGAAGATGCTGCCGCTCGGACCGGTGCGCCGCTCCTACGCGGATCGCGTCGTCGCCGTCGGTGACGCCGCGGGTCTCGTGAAGCCGACCACCGGCGGCGGGATCTACTACGGGCTGCTGAGCGGCGCCATGGCCGCCGACGTCGTCGACGACGCTCTGCGGCGGGATCGCCTCGAGGCGCGTGCGTTGCGCGCGTACGAGGTCGACTGGCGGCGGCGTCTGGGCCAGGAGATTCGCGTCGGCCTCGCGTTCCGGCGCATCGCCGCGCGGCTGAGCGATCAGTCGATCGACGAGCTGATCGAGCTGGCGCGCGTCGACGGCGTGGTGCCGCTGCTCGAGCGGACGGCGTCGTTCAACTGGCACCGCAAGGCGGCCATCGCCTTGCTCGGCCATCCCGCGGTGCGGCGCATCGTCTTTCGTGACTGGGCCAGGAGTGCAACGTCGATCTGACGAGCGCGGCTCGACCGTGACGGTCGAGATGCTGGCGCGGCTGCTCGGCGACGACGCGCGCGCCTGGGCGGATGCGGCGTCCTGCGAAGCCGGCGTCTTCTGCGCCACGGCCGACGCGCACGGCATCGTGCCGCTGCTCGCCGAGCGGGCCGGCGACGCGCCGCCGGCGATCCGCGACGTGCTGCGATCGCGGACGCGGACGATCGCGGCCGGCGACGCGATCGCCGAAGCGTCGTTGCGCGAGGCGATCGACGCGCTTCACGGCGCCGGCGTCGACGCGCTGCTCATCAAGGGCGCGGATCTCGCCTACAGCGTCTACGACCGGCCGCATCTGCGACCGCGACTCGACAGCGACATCCTGATCGCGCCGCCGGCGCGCCAGCGCGCATGCGACGTGCTTCGTCGTCTCGGCTTCGACGAGGTCGCGCAATCGGGCGGCGACTTGCTCATGTATCAGCAGGCGTTCGCGCGGCACACGGGAGGGGCCGTTGCTCACGCGATCGACCTGCACTGGCGCATCGCCAATCCGCAGCGCTTCGGCTCCGCGTTCGATTTCGACGAGCTCTGGGCCGCATCGGGCCCGCGTCCGTCGCTCACCGCCGCGGCGCGCGGTCTGTCGACGATGCACGCGCTCGCGCTGGCGTGCGTGCACCGGATCGCGCACCACTACGACGAGGAGCGGCTGATCTGGACCTATGACATCCACGCGCTTGCGTCGCGGATGACGCCTGCCGACTGGGAGGCGCTCGCGGCGTATGCGCGTGCGCGCAAGGTGGCGGCCGCGTGCGTGCGCGGCCTCGACCTGGCGAGAGACGTCCTCGGCACGTCGGTGCCCGGGACGGCGCGCCGGAGTCTCGAGGAGGCGGCGCGGCACGAGCCTGCCAGCGCGCGCTACCTTCGCGGCGGGCAGCGGCACATCCAGCGGATCTGGTCCGACTTCTCACTGCTCCCGTCGTGGGCGGCCCGCGCGCGTCTCGCGCGCCAGCACCTGTTTCCGCCGCCGCGCTACATGCACGACGTGTACGCCCCAGGCAGCCGCGCGCCGCTGGCCGTGTTGTACGCGCGCCGCGCGTGGTCGGGCGCACGACGCTGGATGGCGCGATCGTGACCCTGGCGCGCGCATTCGGCCCAGGCCTGATGACGCTGCTGGCGTGGGGCGTCCTGAGCTTCGGCGCGGTCTATCCCTGGGCGTACTGGCCGCTGTTCGCCGGCGCCGCGGTGTTCGGCGTCTGGGGCGTGGCGGCCACGCACGGATGGCGCGATCCGCGCGTGCGCGCGTTGACGTACGCGCTCGGCGCCGTCGTCGCCGCGATGTCCGTGCAGATCGTCGCGCTGCCGGCCTGGCTCATCGCGCGGCTCTCGCCCGGCGTCGATCGCTTCTTCCGGCAGTTCGAGATTGGCTATCATCCCGCGTCGCTCCACACGCTCTCGCTCGATCCGGCAGCCACGGCGGTCAACCTCGCCGAAGTTGCCGCGCTCGGCGCGTTGCTGCTCGGCGCGGCGCGCGCCATGCGGAACGTCAAGATCGAGTGGCTGACGAGCCAGATCATGGGCCTGGCGATCGGCGTCGCCACGATCGGGATTGTGCAGAAGGCGCTCGGCAAGGCGAATCAGCCGCTCGTGTACGGCTTCTGGCACTCCATCGAGCCGGGAAGCCCGTTCGGGCCGTTCATCAACCGCAATCACTTCGCCGGCTGGATGGCGATGGCCCTGCCGCTCGTCGTCGCGTACGCGTGGGCGCTGCTGCGGCAGTCGGAGCGGCCCGCCCAGAGCGGACCGCGCGGCTGGATACGATGGGCGACGAGCGTCGACGGCAACCGCACGGCCCTCGTCGCGTCGGCCGCGCTCATCATGGGCGTGGCAACGGTGCTCACGCAATCGCGCTCCGGCATGGCGGCCGTCACCGTTGCGTTGCTCACCGTCGCCTGGTTCATCGGACGACGATCGGGCGGTCGCTGGCGCGCTGCGGCGATTGCGTACGTCGTCGTCGTGCTGCTCGGCGCGGTGTCGTGGGCGGGCGCGGACCTGGTCGCCGCGCGCTTTCAGCGCGCGCCGGCGGAGATCGGCGGCCGGCTCGCCGCGTGGCGTGATACGGTCGGCATCGTGCGCGATTTTCGCGTGTTCGGCGTGGGCGTCGGCGGCTATGCGCGCGCGATGCTCGTCTATCAGAGCGGCAGCCGCGAGCGCATGTTTGCCGAGGCGCACAATGACTATCTGCAGCTGCTCGCCGAAGGCGGCGCGCTCGTGTGCGTGCCGGCCATCGGCGTCGCCGCCGTCTTCATCGCCGGCGTGCGCCGCCGGTTGACGTCCACGGACGACGACGAGATGACGTTCTGGCTGCGTCGCGGCGCCGTGGCGGGCCTGCTGGCCGCGGCCGCGCAGTCGTGCGTCGAGTTCAGCCTCCAGATGCCGGGAAACGCCGCGCTGTTCGTCGTGCTCGCGGCGATGGCGCTCCACCGGCCTCGATCGGGTACTCATGCGTATCGCGTTTGATCTCGACGGCGTCCTCGCCGATCTCCACGCGCCGTTCGTCCGCGCGGCCACCCGGCTGTTCCCCGATCTCGATCCGGCCGTGATCGGATCGGCCGACGTGGGCGCGTCGCCGCCGCCCGACAGCGATCCGGCGTCGGACGATCCGCAGGAGACGCTGGCGCCGCCCGTCCAGCGCGTCGCGCTGAGCCGGCGGCAGTCCGAGGCGGTCTGGCGTCAGATCGTCGCGACGGAGAACTTCTGGGAGACGCTGAACGAGATCGAGCCGGGCGCGATTGCGTCGCTCGCGCGCGTGGCCGACGAGCGCGGATGGGAAGTGCTCTTCATCACCAGCCGGCCGTCGACGGCCGGGCGCACCGTGCAGCGGCAGAGCCAGCAGTGGCTCGCGGCGCGCGGGTTTCCGCTGCCGAGCCTCTACGTCGTGCACGGATCGCGCGGCCGCATCGCCGACGCGCTCGCGATCGACGTCGTCGTCGACGACCGTCCCGACAACTGTCTGGACATCGTGCTCGAGTCCAAGGCGGGCGCCTTGCTCGTATGGCGAGGGCCGCAGGAAAAGGTGCCGATTTCCGCCAAACGGCTGGGCATCGCGGTCGTGCCCACGGTGGCGGCCGTCATCGACGCGCTCGTCGAGGCCGAACGGGCCAGTGACGGCGCGGGCGTTCTGGATCGCCTCCGCCGGGCCTTCGGCCTGAAGACGAAGTCCGCCTCGCCACTGGTGCGCCGGTGAGCGCGGCGTCCCAAGGCATTCTCGTGCACGCGTCCGCGGGCCGGCCGGACGAAATCGTGAGCGGCCTCCGAAGATCGTGGGCGCGCGACGAAGGTTGTGATCGGCCCTCGATGACACTCCCGAAATTCGGGCCTTTTCCGCGGAAACCCGCACGATTCGACGCTGGTACACCGCTTGCCCCATGGCAGGCGGGCCGTCACGGCGCTCACGCATTTCGCGTGGCGCTGACAGAAGCGACAGCCCACAGGTCCACTGCGACCGGAAGGGCTGCCGATGTCACGCCGCTTCGCCTCCGTTCTCGTTCTCTCGCTGACGATCCTGACGCCGGGCTTCGTCGCGTCGGCGCGCGCGCAGGATCGGCCGTCGCTCGACATCGCCGCGGCCGTGTCGGCGTCGCTGGCGTCGCCGGTCCGTGCGGCCGAGCAGTTCCCGCCATCGCTCGTGCTGCCGCAGCCGTCGACGCATCCGTCGGCCCTGATGACGAGCCTCTACGCGTCGACGTTTGCGATGCAGGCGCTCGACGTGCACTCGACGCTGACGGCGTTCGACGCCGGCGCCGTCGAGGCCAATCCGCTGATGACCGGCGTGACGAAGAACCGCTGGGCGTTCGTCGCGCTGAAGGCCGGCGTGGCCACGAGCACGGTGCTCGCGGCGCGTCACATGGCGAAGCGGAACAAGGTGGCTGCCATTGCGACGCTGATCGCCGTGAACTCGGCCTATGCGATGATCGTGCAGCACAACTATCGCGTCGCGCAGCGCCTGCGGTGACGACCGCGCTCGTCCCGGGCACGGCGCTGCCGGACCGGGCGAGGCATCATTCCGATGACGTTTGATCGACGTCGCTCTCCGCGCATCGAGCTGCTGGGCCGGCTCCACGGCCACAGCGTGTCGCTCGACCTGCCCGTGTCGGTCCTGGAGATCAGCCTGGGCGGCATGGCGATTCAGACCGCGCTGCCGTTTCCGGTCGGCGCCGTGCACGCGTTCAGGCTGACGCTCGGCGACGATTCGACCGTCGAGCTCAACGGCCGCGTCATGCACTGCCGCAACGTGGCGCCTGCCGACGCGACGCCGGTGTACATCACGGGGCTCCAGTTCGTCGAAGACGAGCCCGCCGAGTCCGGTCCGACGATCGGCGCTCTGATCGATCGCGTGACCGACTGACCCCAGAACCGAGAACCGAGAACCGAGAACCGAGAACCCCGGAACCTACCGCGTTCTCTTCTCTCCCCATTCCCCAAATTCGACCGCCGCGACGAATCCCGCGCCTTCCGGCGACGCTTCGAGGACTGCAGCGCCGTCGACTTCGACCCAGGCGTGGCCGGCGACCGCCGGTCCATCTTTTCGGAAGCCAACCACGAGCTTGGGCGAGCTGCCCGCCGCCGACAACACGCGGTAGAGCGCGAGACTGCCGTTCAGGCAGTCGCCGCGATCGGCCGGCAGCCATCGCCGCAACCGCACCATGCAGCGCAGCGTGCGATCTTCACGGGCCAGGTCTCTGGGCCCGACAGGGCGGAGCCACGCCCAGCGCGCGAGCGTGGGCAGCGGCACGACGTGCTTCAGCGCGCCGAACGTCGTCTGCAGCGCCGCGAGCCTCAGCAGGAGGCTCGCGTGCGTCCAACGTCGAGGCACCGAGGCGCTCGAGAGCACCGGCATCACGTCATTCACCGGACACGACCGGCGCGCTCGTCACGTCGCGGACCTGGCCGAGCACCGCGTCGACGAGCGCTGGCAGCCGGGAAAAGTCGAGTGCGTAGTGAACGGTGAAGACGGGAACACGCTCCGCGACGCGCAAGTAGTGACGCACCAAGCGCGTCGTCTCGGCGCGATCGTGCTCGTCGAAGCAGTGCGCGTGCGTGAGCAGGACGGAGAACGCCGATCGACGCGGCACGCGGGCGATCGCCGGCGAGACACTCGATGGCTCCGGCAGCAGCACGAAGGCGGCGACGAGGGGAACGAAGTCCTGACGTGGCGGGGCGACGTGCGAGGCGCCGGGCTCGTCGAAGAAGGCCTGCGATGCGGGGCGCAGGCGAATGCGAAACGGCTGCGGCGCGGCGCGGACCTCATCGCCCACGTCCAGCACCAGCGCATCGTCAGAGGCCTGGACGACGCCGGGTCGCTGGCCGATCGCAAACGCCAGCGTCGACTTTCCGGATCCGCTGATGCCGCAGAACGCGATGGCGCCGGAGCCGGTGAGCACGGCGCTGGCGTGCAGCGTCTCGTAGCCGATCGCCTGAAGCACGACGGGCTGCACGAATCGGCGGAAGCGATCGACGGCGAGGTCGGACGAGAGGCCGTCGGCCGGCGTGAGCTCGACGCGACGCTGGCCCGGCGCGAACGTCGCCACCCCGACGTCGCGCCACGTCAGCCGGTACGTGCCGGCCTGGACGAACGCCTCGGCGAACACCTCGCCGTGCTCGTCGCGCCAGCAGTTGATCGACTGGCCGCTGTCCAGCCGCGCGGCGGCCGGATCGTTGCGGACGACGAGGTCGAGCACGAGACCGGCGGAGCTACTTGCCGCGGTCGCCGCGGGGCTCTCCGGGATCGCCGACGACGGTGTTCTTGGTCTCGCCGCCGCGCAGCACGGTGCTGACCGTGCCCACCGACGTCAAGGCGGGCCGAACCCAGGCGCGGCGCTTCTGTTTCGTGTCGGTCCGTGCGTCTGTCATCTTCATGGTCGAGTGTTCCTTCCTGCGTGTCCCCACGTCGGGTCCAAATCTATCAGCAACATTCTCGTCGCGCTAGGCGAGCTGACCACGCGCCCAATGTTCCATGTTGATCAGCGTCCACACGCTCGCCAGCGTCCGTGGCGAGCCGCCCCAGGACGCGTCCACGAAGCGCTTCGCCTCCGCCGGCCGGAGGACCCCGAGCGACGCCAGGGCCGAGAAGTCATCCAGCGTGGCGCTCAATGTCGGGCCCTGCGTCCGTAAGATATTCGCAAAGACATCCGTGGCCACGACCTTCTGCCGCTTCTGAAACCCGAGGGCCGGAAATCGCCGATCGACCGTCCGCCGTACGAGCGCCTTCGTGCGGCCGTTCCGGCTGAGGCGTTCCGGGCGGACGCGATACAGGTGGCCGATCAGATCGGCGTCCCAATAGGGATGCACGTAACGCACGCCGAGCTTACGGCCGATGTCGTGCTGCTCCTCGAATTGCCAGGCCTCCACCGCGCGCGTGAGCACCGATCGGCATTCGCGCTCGTAGAAGCCGCCGGCTGGCCGCGCCTCGGGCAGGGCGGCGCGCGCACGGGCGCGCTGGAGGTCACGCAGGCCCGCGTCAGGCGCCACCCACGCCGGCTGCGCCGCGACGATCCGTTCCGCGCGCCGGTCGTCCCAGCGCGCCGGATTGAACTGCGCGCACACGGCGCCGGCCAGAGGACGCAGGCCGAACGTCCATGCCGCGTCTCGAAACACCGTCCAGCGCGACAGGCGATAGGAGCGCCGCCACGTCTGCGCCAACCGCGCGAGCCCACGGACGTTCGCGTGCGCAATGAGATCCGCCGCCAGATACGACGACGCCAGGAGCCACTGGTCGCCGCCCTCGCCGGTCAGGATCGTCGTCACCCCTTGCGCGCGCGCGTGCGCCGCAAGCGCGAGGTAGGCCGGCATCCAGTTGTTGAACAGCGGCGTCGGGAGATCGCGGTTCAGCTCGAGGCCCGCAGCGAGGAGCCCGCGCGGGCCCGCAGCTTCGTGCAGCTCTTCGATGTGCAACGGCAGACCGAGCGTGTCTGCGACGGACGTCTGGAGGACGCGCTCGTCGCACGACGGATCCGGAAACGCGAGCGACAGCGCGAGCGGCAGCGGCTGGCCGCGGCGGACGGCCAGGTCGGCGGCGACGGCGGCCACGCTCACCGAGTCGAAGCCGCCGCTCAGAAAGATGCTCGTGCGTCCCGCGGCGAGCCCGCGCGCCGTCGCCTGCTCGAGCAGCGAGTCGAATCGCTCGACTTCCTCGTCGGGCAGCCACTCGATGCGATCGCCGCTCGGGTTCCAGTAGCGCGCGAGCGACAGTCCAGAGGACGTGACACGAGCCTGCCAGCCCGGCGGGACTCGCCGGATGTGCTCGAAGAACGTCTCGTGCGGATCGGGCCATCGCTTGCAGAGATGGTCGGCGATGGCCGCGCGGTTCAATTCCGACGAGACGCCCGCTTGCCGGCGGAGCAGCGCGACGCTCGAGGAGAAGACGATCTCGCGCGGGGTCAGCGCATAGAGCAACGGGTGCGCGCCGAGCGGATCGCGGACGGCGCGCACGGTCCGCGTCGTGCGATCGACGACGATGAGCGCGAAGCGGCCGCGGAGCGACGGTAGCAGCGCCTCGCCGCGCCGGCGAAACGCGCGCTGGATGGCGTCGGCGGGCGCGGACACGAGCGCGACGCCCGTTCCCGCGGCGACGACCTCGGGCGTGTCATAGACCTCGCCCGCGACGATCACATCGACGTCGTTGTCGCCGGCCGGCGATCCCTGCGAGATCTGGACGTCGGCCGCCTCGCGCGACACGCGCACGACCCAGTCGTCTGTCGCCGTTCGTGGCGCGCGGGCCGTGCGATCGTCTGTCGTGGCAGTGGTCACAGCTCGATCAGTCCCGCCGCGGCGAGCGCCGTGACAAGCGCGTCGAGCTCGCGCGCCGCCGTCGCAGCGTCGACGTCGAACGTCTCGACGAGCGACGAGACGATGGCGTCGCTGGAGTCGCCGCGCGCGACGAGCGGCCAGATGTGCGCCGCCGTCGCGTTGAGCTCGAAGATCTGATTGTCGTGCAAGTGGACGAGCACCCCGCCGTCGTCGAGCGCGCGGAAGATCACGTCCGGGCTGGCGCGCATCAGAAGTGCAGCTGCAAGCCGATCGTCGCGCGCCAGAAGTCGAAGTTGCTGGCGATGGGCAGGATGCCGACGTCGGACTGCCGCTCGAGACGGCGGAAGTAGCGGACGTCGCCGCGGAAGCCGACGTGATCGCTGGCGAGCACGTTGACGCCGGCGCCCAGCAGGATCGCGAAGTTGTTGTAGCTCGTGTCGTCGAGCAGATTGCCCAGCGCGACGCCGGTCCGCATGAGGCCCGCGCCCGTCAGGAAGTACGGCTTGATGCCGCGCCCGCGAATGTCCGCGCTGCCCACCAGCGCCGCCGTCAGCGTCGTCACGTCGGCGGACGTCGCGTTGTCGCCGAAGAACTTGCTCGTGCGTCCCAGCTCGAGCTCGAGCCCGATGGATCGACCGACGAACGTGACGCCAGCGCCGAACGTCGGGCGATGTTCCTTGGCGTCACCGCCGAACGTCGTGCCGACAAAGGGCGTGATCAAGGTGTCGGCCGACGCGACACGCGGCGCCGCCGCGCAGCTGACGGCCAGGGCCGCCGCGACCATTCCAGATTTGAAACGCATGCACACTCCTTCACACGGCTACGCCCGCGCACTCGCCGGATCCGCGCCGCGATGCTCAAGATCGCCGGCGCTGCGTCGATTACCGTGCAGGCCGGACGCTCAGTATATATCGCGTGTTTTCGGCGTGTTTCGTGATGGCGCGCCGGCGGCCGGCACTGAACCGTAAGCCATCGCACAGGACCGGCATCGGCGGCGCCAGGCGGCGAAGTCGTGGGCGATGGCGTCCGCGTGGATGGAGTGGCACAGCTGTTGCGTGATGGGCCCAACGTGTCAGTTCACGTCCCTCCCGATCGTGATCGCGACGATGCCGGGTTCAGCCTCATTGAGCTGATCGGCGTCATGGTGCTCATGGTGAGCGTGCTGGGCATCGGGCTCGGCGGCTTCAGCATCGCGCTGAACACCGTGCGCGGCGACGCGAGCATGAACATCGTGCTCTGGCAGTTGAAGCTCGCGCGCGAAACCGCCATCAACCAGCGGCGCGACGTCGAAGTCCGTTTCACGCCGCCCAATTTCATGAGCGTCGTCCGCCACGATCTGCCGAACGGCGAGACGACCGTGTCCACCGCCGTGCTCGAGCATCAAGCCGAGTTCATGACGTTCGACGCGATCCCCGACACGCCCGACGGCTTCGGCAAGAACGGCGCGATCTCGTTCGGCGACGCCACGGTGTACATGTTCGACGCCGAAGGACAGATGACCGACGACTCCGGCAACATCATCAACGGCACCGTGTTCATCGGCAAGTCCGACACGCCGATGACGGCGCGCGCGCTCACCGTCTTCGGGCCGACCTCGACGATTCGCACGTATCGCTGGAACGGCGCGGCGTGGAGACACTGATGGCGCGGGCCGTGCGGCGGTCGTCGGACGACACGGGGTTCACGCTGATCGAAGTCACGATCGGCATGATCATCCTCATGATCGGCGTCCTCGCGCTGGCCGCGGGCGTCGTGATTGGCGCGCGGCGTCTGACCGGATCGCAGGAACAGTTTCTCGCCAGCCAGCGCGCGGCCGAAGCCGCCGAGTCCGTCTTCAAGGCGCGCGACAACCGGACGCTGACCTGGGCGCAGATTCACAACGTCGAGGGCGGCACCGGGTCGGACGGCGGCATCTTTCTCGACGGCCCCGAGGACATCAAGGCGCCCGGCGACGACGGGCTCGTCAACACGGACGACGACGGCGACGTCGAGCAGACGGTGACGCCCGGACCGGACGGCGAGCTGGGCACCGACGACGACGTCCGCACGCCGCTCTACGGGATGACGCGCGAGATCGAGATCCGCGACATCAGCGCGACGCTGCGGCAGCTGCGCGTCATCGTGCGCTATCAGTCGGCGCAGGGCGAGCAGGAGTTCGTCCTCACGACCTACCTTTCCGCTTATGCGTAACCAGCACCGGGACTCCGACGCGGGCTTCACGCTCGCGGAGATGCTCATCGCGACGATGCTGACGCTCATCGTGCTGTCGGCCGCGATCGAGACGTTGACGCGGACGATGTCGATGACCGGCACCGCGCGCGTCATCTCGGAGACCAACCACGGCCTGCAGGCGGGCACGAGCCTGATGGTGCGCGACGTCATGCAGACGGGGCAGGGCATTCCGCTGGGCGGCATCCCGCTGCCGAGCGGCACCGGTGCGCAGGCCGTGCTGCGGCCGGGCCCTGACGGCTTGACGTTCGATGCCGGCGCCGAGGCGGTGCCGGCGATCTCTCCTGGCAATGGACTGGGCCCGACGCTGCTCGGCGTCGACACGGACGTGATCACCGTGCTCTACGCGGATCGGACGCTGGCGCTCGACTCGAAGCCGCTCGTGGCCATCGCCGCCAACGGCTCGACGATGACCGTCGACGACGCCGTGCCCGTGACGGGGACGAGCGGCTTGAAGGCCGGCGATCTGATCCTGTTCACCAATCCGAACGGCAGCGCGCTGCAGATGGTGACGGCCACGCCCGACTCGCAGGTGGTCGAGTTCGATGAAGGCGACTCGATGCGGATGAACCAGCGCGCGGCGCCGCAGGGGACGATCCTGAACCTGAAGGACTCGGACACCGGCACGTTTCCGCAGACGACGGCGCTGCGCGTCTACATGATCTCGTATTTCGTCGATTTGCCGGATGGCTCCGATCTGCCGCGGCTCGTGCGTCAGGTCAACATGGGCGACGACCTCGCGATCGCGATGGGCGTCGAGAACCTGCAGGTCACATACGACCTGGTCGACGGCACGACGAACCCGACGAACGTGCAGGACGTGCCGACCGGCAACAGCCCGAACCAGATCCGCAAGGTCAATCTCTACGTCGCCGCGCGGTCGCAGGACGTCGATCCACAGACGCGCGAGTTCTTCCGCAACAGCATGGCCACGCAGGTCGGGTTGCGCAGCCTGTCGTTCGTCGATCGCTATCGGTAGAGGGCAGTCATGAAGATGCAGCGGCTTCGCCGGCCCAAGGACGATCGGGGCGCGGCGCTCCTGAGCTCACTCCTGGTGATGTTGCTGATGGCCGGCGTCACGGCCGGGTTCACGGCGCTCGTCATCACGGACACGCGCGTCCGCGCGCTGGACAGCACGCGCACGCAGTCGTTCTACGCCGTGCACGCGGGCCTCGAGAAGCTCACGTCGGACATCGGCGATCTGTTCGCGGGCAACGTGGCCCCGACCGCGGCGCAGGTAAACGCGCTCACCGACGCGCCGCCGGACGACCTCGGCGTGACCTGGACGCAGCCGGACGGATCGGACGGCTATCGGATCTCCTACGACACCGACGCGGACGGCAATCCTGAAGCGACGATCATGAACGTGCAGCAGGGACCGTTCCAGGGCCTCGTCGGGCTCGGCACGACGTACACGATGTCGGTGACCGGCCATCTCGCCGACGGATCGGAGACGAGCCTGACGCGGCAGCTGCAGACGGTCGCGATTCCCGTGTTCCAGTTCGGCATCTTCTCCGAGAACGACCTGAGCTTCTTCGCCGGGCCGAACTTCAACTTCGGCGGCCGCGTCCACAGCAACTCGAACGTATTCCTGGCCGAGGGCAACGGCTCGACGCTGACGCTGGCGGACCGCGTGACGTCGGTCGGCGAGATCGTGCGCACGAATCTCTCCAACGGCTGGGACACGAACACGAACTACACGGGCACCGTGAGAGCGATCACGTCTCCGGGCAGCTATCGCACGCTGGCGCGAAACGAAGGCAGCGTGACCGGCACGTTGGGCAGCTCGCAGAACGAGCCGACGTGGTCGAACCTGTCCGAGGGCACGTACAACCACAACATCATGAACGGCCGGACCGGCGCGCGGCGGCTGGATTTGCCGATTGCGACGTTCGGCGACGGGCCGATCGATCTCATCAAGCGGCCGGCCGCGGGGGAAGACACCAGCAATCCGAACCTGCTCGCCGAGCGGTTCTATTCGCTGGCGAGCCTGCGGATCCTGCTGTCGGACACGCCCGCGGACATCACCGGGCTGCCCGGCATCGACGGCGGCACGAATCCAATCGAGCTCGGCACGTCCGTGCCGACGGGCTACACGGTCGGCGCGCCGCGCGCGATGTTCGCGCAGTCACCGGGCACCGGCACGCAGGGCGTGAAGACGGCGGCGGGCACGCCGCTGCTCGGCGGCTACATCAAGATCGAGAAACAGACGTCGTCGGGCTGGCACGACGTGACACTCGACATCCTCAAGCTCGGGATCAACAGCCCCCAGCTCACCACCGCGAACACGGGCGACGCGGGATGCACCGCTGGGAGCCCCGCACCGTATTCGGCCGACGCCGTCATTCGCCTCCAGCGCCGGTGGGACAACAGCTCGTGCACGTCGGCGTCGACGGTGTTCGACGACACGACGACGGCCGCGCAGCGGCTGGTGCCGAACACGTTGTACGACCCGCGCGAAGGTCTGCAGCGCGACGTGGCGCCCACGAGCGCCGTGACCGCGATGCACATGGGCGGCATCATGTACTACGTCGAGATCGACGCCCGCAATCTGTCGAAATGGTTCCAGGGCACGCTGCCGACGTCGCTCGCGGGCACCACGCAGGGCACCGACGCCCTTCGCGACGGCGCGGCCGGCGGCTTCACCGTCTATTTCTCCGATCGCCGTGGCAACCGCGACGGCTCGAATGAGACCGGCGAATACGGGTTCGAGGATCTCGTGAACCCGTCGTCGTCGAGCGGCGCGCCGAACGGCTCGCTCGACACGGGCGAGGATTTCAACGAGAACGGCACGCTCCAGACGTACGGCGCGACGGCGCGGTCGCCGTACGGCGTGTCGTCCTGGTCCGGCACGAGCAGCCCCATCGTCTCGGGCACGACGCCGAGGACGGAGATCACCGGCAGCAGCGACGGCGAGCGCATCGCGATCGCGCGTCGCAATCCGCCGATCTTCTTCCGCCGTGCCTTGAAGCTCACCAACGGCGGGACGAACCTGGTCTCGCCCGGGTTGACGATCGCGTCGGAGAATCCGGTCTACATCCAGGGGAACTGGAACAGCATCGCCCCGTCGTCGTCGTGCACCGTGGATTGCTTCAACGTAGGCACGCACGTCGCGACCGCGGTGCTGGCCGACGCGGTGACCTTGCTCTCGAACAACTGGAACGACCGCAACAGCTTCGCCAATCCGCATCGCCACGACTCGAGCTCGGAGCGCAACGCGACAACGACGTGGTACCGCCTGGCGATCATCGCGGGCAAGGGGCCGTCGTTCCCGCAGCCGAGCGGCACGCCGCAGGACTTCGGCACCGACGGCGGCGCGCACAACTTTCTGCGCTACATCGAGGACTGGGGCGGCGATACGTTGAACTATCGCGGGTCGATCGCCAGCATGTTCTACAGCCGCCAGGCGACGGGTCCTTACAAGTGCTGCGACACGGTCTATGCGCCGCCCGACCGCGGCTACAACTTCGACACGGAGTTCCTCACGCCGGCGCTCCTGCCGCCGCACACGCCGATGTTCCGTGACGTCAACATCACGGGCTTCGCGCAGATCATCAAGCCGTAGGACGACGGGCTACGGGCCACAGGCTACGGGCTACATGACGCGGGGGCGGCCACAAGGCCGCCCTTGCGGCGTACGGCCGCCACACGCAAGGGCGACCCGTCTGGCGGCCCGGCGACGCCGTAAGCCCGTCGCCCGCAGACCGCAGACCGCAGCCTGCGATAGCATTTCCTTGATGCCCCGCATTCTGGTCACCAACGACGACGGCTATTTCTCTCCCGGAATCGAAGCGCTCGCCGCGGCGTTGCAGCCGCTGGGCGAGGTCACGATCGTCGCGCCGCAGACCGAGGCGAGCGCGGTCGGGCACGCGCTGACGTTGCGGCGTCCGCTGCGCATCGAATCGATCCGCGAGCGTGTGTTCGCCGTCGACGGCACGCCGACCGACTGCATCAACATCGCGATCGCCGAAGTCCTCGACGGTCCGCCCGATCTCGTCGTCTCCGGCATCAACAAGGGCTTGAACATCGGCGACGACGTGACGTACTCGGGCACGGTGGCGGGCGCGCTCGAAGCGGCGCTGCTGGGGTATCCGGCTGTGGCCGTCTCGCTCGAGTTCACGAGCGGCATCTGGAACTTCGAGCCCGCCGCGGCGGCCGCGGCCGCGTTGTCGGCGGCGCTTCTGGCGCAGCCGTTGCCGGCGCGCAGCTTCCTGAACATCAACGTGCCGCAGGGCGTGATCAAGGGCACGCGCGTGACCGTGCAGGCGAAGCGCAATCACATCACGAAGGTCGATCGCCGCGTCGACCCGCGCGGCCGGCCGTACTTCTGGATCGAGGAAGCGGAGGACGACTGGCAGCCGCACGACCAGTCGGATCACCAGGCGATTCGCGAGGGCTACATCTCGGTGACGCCGCTGCAGCCGGATCTCACGGACCATCAGGCCTTGCGTCAGGTCGACGCGCTAACGCAGATCGGGGCCGCTGGGGTAAGATAGGTCGGTTGTCGGGGCGTGGCTCAGCCTGGTAGAGCACTCGGTTCGGGACCGAGGGGTCGGAGGTTCGAATCCTCTCGCCCCGACCACTCACTCACTTCGTTCGTTCGTGGCCGGGGCGAGGGCTTCAGGCTTCGGCCGCCTCGCGCCTGACGGCGCTCAGCGCCGTCGGCACGCATCCACTCGCTGAGGCCACTCTCCTCTTCGCAAGTCGCTCGAAGGCTTTCGCGCTGACGGATCTTCCGCGCTCGCGTGTCTACGCCGACACTCGTGCCCGCGCGTGCTGGACATGCCACAGATCCCAATCGGTCTGCAGGCCCATCCAGAACTCGGGCGACATCTTGAACAGCGCGGCGAGCCGAATCGCGGTATCGGCCGTGATCGCCCGGCGGCCGCGGATGACCTCGTTGAGCCGGTTCAAGGGCATGCGCATCCGCTCGGCGGCGGCCGACGGCGTGAGCCCGGCCGGCTTCAGGAACTCCTCGAGCAGCATCTCGCCAGGCGCCGTGGGCGGGGCGCTTCAGATCGAGCACTGAGCGCGGGCCGCTAATGGCAGTCCTCGCACGCAAGGTCGTAGGCATGGCCGTCCTTCTCGAATCGAAACGTGATGCGGTCGCCAAGAATACTCAAGAATCCGCGAAGCCGCCCGCGTCTATGGACCGCTTTCGCGTGCGCCTCGCGTCCGTCGCGCTGCTTGCTCACCCGGACGTCCAGCGCTATTCTCCCGCAAGCGCGTCAGGGCGCTGCCGTGTCCGCGGGAAGGACTGCGTCCACCTGAACCGATCGACACGACGTTTCTTCGTCGATGAACTCTTTCTGCCCGAGTGAGCGGACACCGGGCTTCGCGGCTGGCGCCTGACGCTGGCCGGAAGGAGCTCATCATGACCGTCCGTCCACACGTCCTCACCCGCATCCTTCGCGCCAAGCCGGATCTCGCGCAACTCAAGCGCCAGGCCAGAGAGCTGCTCGCCGCGTTCGTCAGCGGGAAACCGGCGGCCATCGCTGAAGTGAACAGTCACTTCCAAGGCGCCAAGAGAGACGCGTTCGCCTTGCACGACGCGCAGCTCGTGCTGGCGCGCGCCTACGGGTTTCCGAGCTGGCCGAAGCTGAAGGCGTTCGTCGATGGCGTCACCGTCCAACGCTTCGCGGAGGCGGCCGGGACCGGGGATCTGGCCACCGTCCGTCGGATGACGTCGACTCGACCCGAGCTCGTCCATCTGGACGTCGCGGCCAGCGACGAACATCAGGCGCTGCATCATGCGGTGATCGGGAGGCATCCCGACGTCGTGCGGTTCCTCATGCGGCATGGCGCCGACGCACGCAAGGGCATCTATCCGCAGCGCGACGCGACCTCGGCGTTGACGATGGCGATCGAGCGGGGCTACACGGAGATCGAAGGGATCATCCGCGAAGAGGAAGCCCGCCGCGCGGTGCTGCCACCGGCCGTTGGTGTTCCTGGCATCGAAGCTTTGCGGGCGGCGTTCCAGCGCGACGATGAGGACGCGGTGATTGCGAGCCTGACGGCGCATCCGGAATTGACGCGTGCCGGAAACCAGCGCGGGAGGACGGCCCTGCACTGGGCCGCAGGGCTGTTGTGGGAGCGGCTGGCGGCGTGGTTGATCGGGCATGGGGCGGATGTCAACGAGCGCGCGACCAACGGCGACACGCCGCTTGATGTCATCGGCTCCGAACGCGATCTCAGCGGACCCGATACGGCCGGGGTCGCCGCCCGGCTGGTCCGGATGCTCCGTGCGCGAGGTGCCACGCCAACGGCGAAAGGGGCTGTGGCCGCGGGCGATGCGGACTGGCTGCGCCGCGAGCATGCTGTGGGGCGCCTGCTGAATCAAACGGGACTGGCCAGCCAAGCCGTGTCCGCCAATCGTCCCGACATGCTCGCGCTCCTGCTCGAGCTCGGGTACGACGCCGATGAAGCCGGTCTCGTCGGCGGACTCGAAGAGACCGTGCCGACGTGGGGCGATCCTCTTCGATCAGCGGCGATTCGCGGCAGCCTCGAGATGGTGCGGATCCTGCTCGCGCATGGCGCGAATCCGAACACCAACGTGTACGCCGCGAGCTGCGCGTTATCGGAAGCTCACCAGCGCGGCCATCGCGACATCGTCACCGAGCTCGAGCGCCACGGCGGCAGGCTCTGGGCGATCTTTGTCGCCGACCTCGGCCTCATCGATCAAGTCAGGACGCTCCTGGCGGACGATCCCGAGAAGTTGCGGCGGGCCGGGCTGATTCGGCCAGGCACGAGCCTGCAGTCCGAGCTGTTGTGGGCCGCGATCGGCCGGCCATCGCCGGAGATCGTCGAGTTGACGCTGGAACACACGAATTGGTCGCGCGAGGATCCGGTGTGGTTTGGGATCCTCGAGAACGGTTTGTATCAGGTCCCGAAGGGGGAACGTTCCCGGCGCCGCCACGCGTTCAAACTCGTGCTCGACCGCGCGGATCCCAACCTCGCCGGCGCCTGGGGCGCGACGTTGTTGCACTACATGGCGGCCAACCGAGGCGACCTCGACGCCGACGACAGGCTGGCGGTGGCCACGATGCTGATCGATGCTGGCGCGCGTCTCGACGTCAGGGATTCGCTGTTGAAGAGCACGCCGCTCGGCTGGGCGTGCCGCTGGGGACGATCCGAGCTCGTGACGCTCTTTCTCGAGCGAGGCGCCGATCCACTCGAACCGGAAGCGGAGGAGTGGGCGCGGCCGGTAGCGTGGGCGATGACGCGCGGACACCGTGCGATCCTCAGCGAGTTGCGTTCGCGACGACGATAGGCGACGCGGCTGACGAATCGACGACTTGCATCCCACCGATCCCTGTGCTTAGATACTGAACTGTATGGTTCAGTATTCAGAGTCCCGCTTCGACGCGTCGTTCGCCGCGCTCTCGGACGCGACGCGGCGCGGCGTGCTGGAGCAGCTCGGGCGGGCCGACGCGTCGATCACCGACCTCGCGGCGAAATTCCACATGACCCTCACCGGCATGAAGAAGCACGTCGGCGTGCTGGAGCAGGCGGGGCTCGTCGTCACGGCGAAGGTCGGGCGCGTGCGGACCTGCACGCTCGGCCGGCGCCGGCTGGACGAAGAGGCGGCATGGATCGAGAGGTATCGCCAGCACTGGGACGCACGGTTCGACGAGCTGGACAAGGTGATCGAGGAACTGAAACGGAAGGAGAAGGTCGATGGACGCAAGAAGAGAAAGTGAGGCGGCTCCGATGAAGCACCGGACGACGGTGGAACGGACGTCTGATCGCGAGCTCGTCGTGACCCGGGTCTTCGACGCCCCGGCGCGCCTCGTGTTCGAGGCGTGGACCACGCCCGAGTTGTTCACGCGATGGTGGCTGCCCAAGTCGATGGGCATGTCCCTGCGTTCCTGTGAGATGGATGTGCGCGTCGGGGGGACGTACCGTCTCGAGTTCGAGCCCGACGGGATGGCGTTCTTCGGCACGTATCTCGAAGTGACGCCGCCCTCGCGCCTCGTGTGGACCAACGAGGAAGGTGGCGAGGGTGGGCCGGTCACCACGGTGACATTCGAGGACAAGGGCGGCAAGACGCTGCTGGTCATGCACGAGCTCCATCCCTCGAAGGAGGCGCTCGACGCGGCCGGCACCGGAGCGGCGGATGCGACGGTCGAGACGTTCGCGCAACTCGACGACCTGCTCGTCACGCTGGGCGGCGCGAGCGTGGGACGGTCGTAGCGAGCTGAATGGCAGGGCACGCCTCGCGGACTCAACGCACCTTCACGACCGGCGGTGGCGTCCACTGGCCGCTGGTGATCGCATCCTCCGGCCAGTACGCCCGCACGTAGAGCGAGAGCTCGGCGTCCTTGGGCGACGGCAGCCAGTTGGCGCGGCCGACGGGCGTGTCCGGCTCGTCCGCTTGCACGTAAATCGTCAGCGATCCGTCCGCGGCTTGCTGCAGGTCCTTGTTTTTGGTGCCCAGCGAGTAGCGCTTGATGGCGTTGGGCTCGAAGAAGTGGTGCCGGTTGTACATCGTGAGGGACCAGAAACCTTTCACCGGCGGGACCTGCCCGTTCGCGAACGTGACGATGTAGCGATTGGCGCCGTGCAGCCGCTGTCCGGCATCGTCGAGGTCCTGGTAGAAATACTTGGTCTCCAGCGGCTTGTTGACGAGGATGTTCGATTTCGCGACGGCGGTGCGCGTGAAGTAATCGGTGCCGAACGCGGCGCCGTTGTCGATGGTGGTCCAGTGGTGCGGAAGCGGGACCCCGTAGTTGCGGAACTCGAACAGCGGCGCGACCAGATCGTCGTCAGCCCGCTTCGCTTCGTCGGCGATCGCCGCCTTCAGCTCTGGATCCTTCTGCGCCGCCGAGACGAGCTCCCGCAAGGCGGCATAGCGCGGTTCCTCGCCCGGCAGCGGCATCGCGTCATCGAGCAGCAGCGGAAGCTGATCGAAGAACGTCTCGGGGAAGACCCATCTGGTCTCAGACCCGCCAGCGTCGGGTTGCGGAAAAATCGGAAGCTTCGACCAGTCGCGCGTCTTCATCGTCCCGTCGAACTCGGCGAGCGGGTACGCGTCGATGAGGTTGATGACATCCTGAATGGCGCGCTTGTCTTCCCGCGTGTCGTCTTGAAACACGCGCGGCGCGAAGAAGCCGGTGCTCGTTCCGGAACGAAAGACCTTCGTGATGCCGGCAGGAACCTTGCCATTCCAGGTTGGACCGACGAGGAGATAGAACCCCGGCTTCGTGCCGTACATGGCGCCGAGGTCCGCAAAGCTGTCGGTGCGCACGTCGACAATCTGGTACACCCAGAAGCGGCGGCCGAAGTCAGGCACCTGCACGACGACCGGGCTCACGTCGAACGCGAAGGGCCCGCCGCCGTAGACGACATCCTGATTCGGACAGGCGACGGCGCGCTCCGCCGGATCGATGTAGTCGGTGAGCATCGCCATGCGGTTGATCGGCGCGAAGGGCAGCACGCCACCCAGCAGTCCCGGCTCCGGCGCCTTCCCGAACGTCAGCCGTTTGTTGTAGATGTTGGCCATCGGCCACGCCCAGAAATACGCGTCGCGCGCCAGCAGCCGGGCGTAGGCTTCCGTGATGCGCGTGCCTCGAACGGGACCTGGAACGCCGGCGGCCGAGGGCGATGGCGTGGCTGCACCCGTGCGATCGTCAGTCGCCTCCATGATCTGTCTCCTTGTGACGTCGTCCTTCAGTTTCTAGCGCGCGCTTGATCGGTGGCGCGGCCGAGGCGATCACGAAATGCCGTGGGCTGCAGCGACGCGCGGAGCGACGCTAGATCGACGGCACGGCGCCCAAGTCCGCGTACGTCACGCGTTTGCGTGAACCGCTCGCGGACGCCTTACGGCTCCGGTGCCTACGTGTGGCAAGTCTCATTCCCGACGCGAAATGAAGTGAAGGTGTGGTCCGCCTGGGATCGTCAGGCGAGCGGGTGCTTCCAGCGCAGCCCGGGAAACCGCGCGTAGTCACCGTCCGTCGTGACATAGGTGCAGTCGTGTTCGAGCGCCATCGCGGCCAGGTAGGCATCCTGAACCAGATTTTCGCGACAGTCTGCCGTCGCGCAGAGATCCCGGAAGAGCGTCCAGTGGCCGGCTTCGGCACGAACCGCCTTGGCAGCGGGCGCGGCGAGGCATGTGTCGATGAACGCCTCGACTGCATGGCGTGGACTCGGCGGTTTGAAGATGGCGGGATGCGTCGCGATTCGCAGCACGGCCGAAAGCACCGGCTCGAACAGCGCCACGGACTCCGTGCCGTTCAACGCATCCTGCAGCCACGCGTGATATTCGGCATGACGCTCGCTGTCCTCGCGAAAGGCGTAGAGGAGGACATTGACGTCAGGGGCAATCACCGAAGGCCGTCCATCCTGTCATAGATGGCTCCCAACTTGTCGAGACTCAGCCCTGCTTGCAGTCCCTTACCTTTGAACGTCGGCAGACGGACGGGCGGCCGGCGTTTTTCGCGGCGCTCGGCCAAACGCGCACGGAGCGCCTCTTCCACGAGGGCCGTCAAGGTTGTCCCGTGCTCGGCGGCATAGGACTTCGCCCGTCGGTGCAGTTTGTCGTCGAGAGAGATGATGGTCCGCATACGCCGCCTCGGCTGATATCAATGTATCACGTCGGGCAGGTGGGACGAAAATAGCGCGCGTGAACCTTTGTGACTACGCCGCCACCGCCGTTGACCGCACCGCTTCAAGAGCGGCGAGCAGCGCGTCGACGTCGGCCGGCGGGAACAGGCCGTCGGGGCCGCGCGGCGTCAGGTCCGTGAACGGGGATTCGTACAGACGCTCAGGCGCCATGACGCCGTGCTCGGTCAGATGGTCCACGATGAGGTTGATGAACTCCAACTGATTCGCCGACAGCGTCCGGCCATTGACGAACCGCGCCATCGCATCCTTCGCCGCAGCTCGGTCCAGCCCCACCAGCGACCGCACGAACACGCCCAAACCCTTGGATTCGCCCGCCGCGCGGCGGATGTCGTCAGGCTCCGCCACGCCGCTCGTGGCGAGCAGGCGTTCCAACTCGACGAGGTCCGATGGCGTCAAGGCACGGTTCATTCTCAGCTTCGCGATGGTCACGTGATCGAGATGCTGCCGAAGGAACGCGCGCGCCTTCGCTCGAAACTTGTCGGAGTCGGTTCCGACGCTGGTCCCCGGAAGCGCGAACGCCGTCTCGGGCCCCATCTCGTCCACGAAGTCGGTGTACACGATCTTGCGCTGCTGCTTGTCGATCAGCTGAACGAGCGACCGCAGCCGGCGCCGGACCGTTTCCAACATCGCCGTGGTGACGTCCTGCCACCAGACGTCGGTCAGGATGTCGAGAATCAACGGCATCTGCGCCTGCACCATCGGAATCGACGACTTCTCGCTCAACAGGCCCGCGATCGCCTTGACGCGGTCCCGCAGACGCGCGAATCCCGGCTCCGATCGCAGCAACGCGAGCTGCAGATTGAGGACCAGCAAGTCGAATCGCTTCGCCTCTTCGCTCTCCGAGTCGAGCTCCGTCGGCAGACCGGCCACGTTCCTGGACAAATCGGTCATGGCCTCGCGTGCCACCGACAGCCACGCCTCCGGCTTCGCGTATTTCTCCACAAGGCGCCGATGCGGCCGCACGACGAAGTTGTCGAGGTTCATGGCCGCGACCTCGCGCTGGAGCATCTCCGCCACGACCTGCCGGACCTGGGCATCCGTTGCCGGATCGCCGTAGACCGGCTGAGTCTC
>CAZNMF010000186.1:0-1655 GCA_964573795.1 uncultured Solibacteraceae bacterium | reverse complement strand
CGCGCCGCCGGCCGCGCCGCCGATCACCTGCTGCGTTCCAACGCCTTCGGGCTCGTCGTCGTGGATTTGGCGGGGGGAAAAGGCCTGCCCGGCATTGACTGGCGTGTCCGGTTCGGCCTCCAGGGAGACGGCGCTCGAAACCGGCGCTCCGTCCGCGCCGCGTGCGAACTGACGCCCTCGCGCGACTCCGACTGGCGCGGAGATCGCGCGGGCACGCTGGCGCTCCCTGCGCGCCGGTTTCAGACTGACGCACATCGCGCCGCTCCAAGTCGGCCGAGCCCGGACACGCCAGTCAATGCCGGGCTTCCCGTTCCCATCCTCTCGCGCCTGCTCGGGCTCGCGCGCGAGCACGGTGCAGTCGTGCTGCTGCTCACGCGCAAGGCCGAAGACGCCTCGTCGATGCACTCGCTGATCTCGCTGCGCGCTGACGCGCGATGGCGGCGCACTGAGGCGGGCCTCTATGAAGTCGGCGTGCGCGTGCTCAAGGACAAGCGCAGCGGGCCGGGATGGACGCACACGGAGATCTGTCGTGGACCGGATGGCCTGCGTTGATCTCGTCGCGTTGCCGCTGCAACTGCTGATCGGCGCGCATCCGGAGTGGATCGAGCAGCCGGTCGCCGTGGTCGAGGACGAGCGTCCGCAGTCGCGCGTGCTATTCGTCAACGCGCACGCCCGTCGGCTCGGCGTGCACACCGGCCAACGCTATGCGATGGCGCTCTCGCTCGCGCGCACCCTGCACGCCAGCACGGTGCCGCCCTCGCAGATCGAGCGCGGCGTGCGCCTGATCGCCGATCGCCTGCGCCGCTACTCGCCGCACGTCGAGCCCTCGAAAGAACAAGCGGGTGTGTTCTGGCTCGACGCGAGCGGACTCCGTCATCTCTATCCGTCGCTGCAGGCGTGGGCCGATCTGATTCGCGTCGATCTGCAGCAGGAAGGGCTGATCGCCTCCATCGCCGTCGGATTCAGCCGCTTCGGCGCGTACGCGCTGGCGACGTCGAAGCGAGGCGTGCTGGTCTGCGCGGATGCGGAGGAAGAACGCGCGCGCGTCGAGCGCGTGCCGCTCGCGCGTCTGCGTCTCGATCCGGACGTGCGGGATCGGCTGCTCGCGCTCGGGATCGACACCGTCGGCGGCTTTCTGCAGTTGCCGGCCGGCAGCTTGCGCACGCGCTTCGGCGTGGAAGTCGAAGCGCTGCACCGGCTCGCGTCCGGCGCGCAGTGGGCGCCGCTCGTGCCCGCGCCCGCGGCCGTTCGCCATCAGCGCAGCGTCCACTTCGATACGCCGGAGAGCCACAGCGAGCGGCTGATCTTCGCGATCAAAAGCCATCTCGACGTGCTCGCGACGGCTGTCGCGCGATTGAGCCAGGCGATCGTCGAGGTCGTGCTGTGGATGACGCTCGACGATCGCTCCACGCGCACCGAGTCCGTCACGCCGGCCGCCGCGACGCTCGACGTCGCGCAGTTGCTGACGCTCGTGCGGCTGCGTCTCGATGCTGTGCACTTGCCGGCAGGCATTGTCACGCTGCGCGTCTCGGTCAAGACGTGTCCTGCGACGTCCGATCAGCGCGGGCTGCTGCCGGAACGGACGCGCCGGGACGCGGCCGCCGCCAACCGCGCGCTCGCGCGCCTGCGCGCAGAGCTCGGCGAAGCCAGCATCG
>CAZNMF010000185.1:0-7327 GCA_964573795.1 uncultured Solibacteraceae bacterium | reverse complement strand
GTGACGCTGCAGATCGACGGCCCGGCGCCCGACGCCGTGGCGAGCGTGATCCGGCTGACGTGATGCCATCGATCGAACGTCGAACGTGAGTCTCGTCAGAACGTCGGAACCCAGAACCTCGGAACCAGAACCCCGGAACCTCGGGACACTAGAACCCCAGAACCCCGAGTCGATTTAACGTCGGCGTAACGTCCTCGACGCCTCGGCGTAATCCTCCACCCGTACCTTCCTCTTGCCGGCCCGGGATGCCGGCATTCGAGGAGGTCTGGTGCTACGTCGACTTGTTCCTGCGCTCATCATCGGTTCCATCGCGCTTGCCTTTCCGCGCCTCTCCGCCGCCCAGGTCACGCCGGCCGCGGGATACACGCCGCCAGACGACACGCAGTCGCGTAATTTCGGCGTCACGATCTTCTACGACTACACCTTCAACCAGTCGCCGAAGACGACCGACGCGGACGGCAACACGGTCTCGGCGAATGCGTTCCAGGTCTCGCGCACCTACGTCAACTTCACGGGGAACATCTCGCACCTGCTGAGCTTCCGCATCACGCCGGACATCTCGCGCCTGTCCGGCAGCGGCGGCAACCTCGACGGCAGCTATGTGGTGCGGCTCAAGTACGGCTTCGCGCAGATCAACCTGACGACGCTGCCGTCGGGCTCGTGGGTCCGCCTCGGTCTGCAGCAGACGCCGGTCATCGACTACCTCGAGGGCGTCTATCGCTATCGCTTCCAGGGCGGCACGATGCCGGACCGCGCGGGCTATCTGAACTCGTCCGACAACGGCGCCTCGGTCCACATCAACTTCGCGCGCAACTACGGCGAATTGCAGGGCGGCGTCTTCAACGGCGAGGGCTACAGCAAGGGCGAAGCGAACGACCAGAAGGCCTATCAGATTCGCGCGACGCTGCGTCCGTTCGCGACGGGCGCGCCGGTGGCGCGCGGGTTCCGCATCAGCGGCTTCTACAGCGCGGACCAGTACATCAAGGACGGCCCGCGGAACCGCGGCCTCTTCGACGCGACGTTCGAGCACGCGCGGTTCAACGCCGGCGCGATGTACATCACGGCGAGCGACCAGACCTCGGCGACCGCCAACCAGGCCGACGGGCGCGGCTACTCCATCTGGCTGACGCCGTTCTTCCAGAAGAAGGGCGACGGCCTGGAGGCGCTGTTGCGCTACGACGCGGTCAAGCCGAACAAGAACGTCGACCAGGTTCGCAAGGTCACGATCATCGGCATCGCGTACTGGTTCCCGCACCCGGGTGGCAACGCCACGTCGGCCATCCTGCTCGACTTCGATCAGCAGAAATTCCCGGGCACCGCGACGCAGAACAAGATCGCGCTGCACGGGTTGGTGAACTTTTAGGACGGCTTACGGCTTAGGGCTTACTTGTCCACCGTAGCCTGGCGAAGGTGGACGGCTTAGGGCTTACGGGTCCCTTGAGGAGAGAGACGATGAGAATTCAGACTTTGCGCGGATGGCGACTGGCAGCGGCCGGAGCGTGCGTGATAGCGCTCGGCGCCGGCGTGGCCGCGCAAAAAATGCAGATTACGGGGGCCGGCGCGACGTTCCCGGCGCCCATCTACACGAAGTGGTTCAGCGAGTACAACAAGCTGCACCCGAACGTGGAGATCAACTACCAGCCCGTCGGTTCGGGCGGCGGCATCCGCCAGCTCCAGAACAAGACGGTGTTCTTCGGGGCCAGCGACGGTCCGATGACCAATGACCAGCTCACCGCCGCGCCGGGCAAGATCCTGCACTTGCCCACCGTGCTCGGCTCGGTCGTGCCGGTCTACAACGTGCCCGGTGCGCCCGCGGATCTGAAGTTCACGGGCGCGCTGCTGGCGGACATCTACCTTGGCAAGATCACGAAGTGGAACGACGCGGCGATCGCGAAGGTCAATCCCGGTGCGAAGCTGCCTGGTCTCGACATCACGACCGTGCATCGCTCCGACGGCAGCGGCACCACCTACATCTGGGTGGACTATCTCTCGAAGATCTCGCCCGAGTGGAAGCGCCGGGTCGGCGTGGCCACGTCGGTCAACTGGCCCGGCGGTCTCGGCGGCGCGAAGAACGATGGCGTCGCGGCGCTCGTCAAGCAGACGCCCGGCGCGATCGGCTACGTCGAGCTGATCTACGCGCTGCAGAACAACATCTCGTACGGATCGGTCCAGAACATGGCCGGCGCGTTCGTGAGGGCGTCGCTCGAATCGACGACGGCGGCGGCCGCGGAAGCCGTCGCGAAGATGCCCGCGGACTTCCGCGTGTCGATCACCAACGCGCCCGGCGAGAAGGCCTATCCGATCTCGTCGTTCACCTGGATGCTCTTCTACGAGAGCCCGAGCGACAAGGCGAGCGCGAAGACGATGGTCGAGTTCATGCAGTGGGCGCTGACCGACGGTCAGAAGTTCGCCGGGGATCTCGGCTACGCGCCGCTGCCCGCGCCGGTCGTCAAGCTCGAGCTGGACGCGCTCAAGAAGATCAAGGTCCAGTAGTCGATGTCGTCACGCCGCACCGGGGCGGGGGACGCGCCGTTCTTCATCGGAACGGGCGCCTTCGCCCTGGTTCTCGTGTTGCTGGTCGCCGCGATTGCCGGCGTGCTCTGGTACGAGTCACGCCAGTCGATCGCGGCCTTCGGCTTTCGGTTCTGGCAGACCTCCACGTGGGACCCGGTCGCGGGCGACTTCGGCGCGGCGCCGTTCATCTGGGGCACGCTCTACTCGTCGATCCTCGGCCTCGCCATCGCCACGCCCATCGCGCTCGGCATCGCGATCTTCATCGCCGAGCTGTGCCCGGCGCGCGTGCGCGCGCCGCTCGTCTTCCTCACCGAGCTGCTCGCTTCGATCCCCTCGATCGTCTACGGGCTCTGGGGCATCTTCGTCCTGGTGCCCACCGTGCGCGAGCTGCAACTGAGCCTGCCGGCGTGGGTCCGCGCGCTGCCGCTCTTCTCGGGACCGCCGGTCGGCGTGAGCCTGTTCTCCGCCGCGCTGATTCTCGCCATCATGGTGATTCCGTTCACCTCGTCGATCGCGCGCGAAGTGCTGAAGGTCGTTCCGTCCGCGCAGCGTGAAGCGGCGTACGCGCTCGGCGCCACGCGCTGGGAGGCGACGCAAGTCGCCCTCTACTACGCGCGCACCGGCATCATCGGCGCCATCATGCTCGGCTTCGGCCGCGCGCTCGGCGAGACGATGGCGGTGACGATGGTCATCGGCAACACGCCGCGGGCGTCGTGGTCGATCTTCGCGCCGCAGTACTCGATGGCCGCCGTCATCGCGAACGAGTTCGCGGAGGCGGCCGAGGACCTGCACCTCTCGGCGCTCACCGAGGTCGGGCTGGTGCTCTTCGTGATCACGCTGGCCATCAACGTCGCGTCGCGTCTGCTGATCTGGAGCATGACGCGCAGCCGCCGGCCGCGGAAGCAGGCGGTCGTGACGACGGTCGCCGGGTTGGCCCAGTCATGACGCTGCGCGAGACGCGACGCCGGGTCACGTCGCACGTGATGACCGGCCTGTGCCTGGCCGCGGTGCTGCTGGCGCTGCTGCCCGTCGCGCTGATCTTCTTCTTCGTCGTCAAGCAGGGGATCGGCGCGCTCGATCTGAACTTCTTCACGCAGCTGCCAAAGCCGGTCGGCGAGACCGGCGGCGGGATGGCGAACTCGATCGTCGGGTCGCTGGTTCTGATCGGCCTCGGCGCGATCTTCGCCGTGCCGATCGGCGTGCTGAGCGGCGTCTACATCGTCGAGTCGTCGGGATCGCAGCTCGCGTCGGCAGCGCGGTTCGCGGCGGATACGCTGAACGGCGTGCCGTCGATCGTCATCGGCATCTTCGCCTATGCGCTCGTGGTCGTGCCGGTCGGCCACTTCACGGCGCTGGCGGGCGGCTTCGCGCTCGGCGTGATGATGATCCCGCTCGTCACGCGGACGACCGAGGAGCTGCTGCGCCTCGTGCCGATGTCGCTGCGCGAAGGCGCGCTCGCGCTGGGCGCGACGCGCGGGCGCGCGGTGTTCACCGTCGTCCTGCCCGCCGCCCTGCCGGGCATCATCACGGGCGTCGTGCTCGCGCTGGCACGCATCGCCGGCGAGACCGCGCCACTCATCTTCACCGCGCTCAACAACCGCTTCTGGACGACGACGCTCGATCAGCCGATCTCGTCGCTCACGGTGCAGGTGTTCACGTACGCGACCGGCCCGTACGAGGACTGGCACCGGCAAGCCTGGGCCGGCGCGCTCGTACTTGTCCTGCTGGTCATGATCTGCTCGGTCGTGGCCCGGCTCGCGACGCGGCGTCTCCAGCGGATGCAGGGCAGGTAGGGACGAACGCGAGTATCTCCCTAACGCACTATCGCACTACCGCTCTATCTGGCATCTGTCTATCGAGCTATCTGCGGTTCACGCGGATTGTGCTTTTCGGAGGGTCGAACCTTCAGGTTCGGCCAGTGAAGCCCGCAGACCGCAGACTGCAGACCGCAGACTGTTACGGCGCCGCGTGCGAGCGCGTGTGGAAGCCGGCGGCCTCGAGCTCGTGGCGGAGCTGGTCGAACACGGCCTGCGCGGCATTGTCGCCGCTTCGCAACAGCAGTCGCTCCACGTTGAACATCCGAAAGCGAATCGCTTCCATGTGAAACGCCGCAATCGCGCGGCGCAAGGCCTGCGCCTCTTCGACGATCTCGTCGCGCTCGGGCCCGGCGGGCAGCGCGTCGAGCTGCGGAATCAGAGCATCGATCTGGGCCAACGACGCCGCGGTTTTCTCGGACATTACAGACGGGCTCCTCAATAGACAAGCCTGGTTCTGAGGTTCTCGGTTCTGCGTTCTCGGTTCTGGTTCCGGGTTCGCGCTGTCCGCCGGGAAGAACCCAGAACGGAGAACCCAGAACCGAGAACCTGACGTCTCATAGCTTCAACACAATATCGAACGTCGCGGCCTGGCGGCCTTTCGGCGCCTGCAGCGGCTTGAGCAGCAGCTCCTTCTTGAAGCGGCGATCGCTCGCGTTCTTCGGATCGTCGGGGAAGAACAGCTCCGTCCAGAAGTCCGCTTTCTGCGGGACGACGACGTGGACGCCGATGTGCCGGCCGCGGGCGCCGGAGGGTCCGGGCACGATCGTGTCGAAACGGAATACGCCGTCGGCGTTGGTCAGTTGGCGTCCGCGCAGACGGAAGCCGGCCATGTCGTACACGCCCTTCGCGTCGGCCTGCCAGATCTCGACGGTTGCGCCCTTGATGCGGCCGCACGTGATGCCCGTCACCGTGCCGGACAGCGCGAGCGGCGTGCCGGCCAGCCCCGGCTCGACCAGCGTCGTCCGCACCGGCGCGCCGGGCTTGTACGTCGCATCCGCTGCCACGCTCGGCGTCGCCTTCTCGTCATCCGAGCACGGCGGCCCGCCGGCCATCGCGAACTGATCGAGCCCTTGAGGCGCCGCAAACAGCCTGCGGGCGCCGGCAATCATGGGCAACCCGAGGGCCAGACACTGCCGTCGAGAGAGGGGCATATAATTGAGAATAGTAACTGACGTGACGGCTTACGGCTTAGGGCTCACGGCTTACGTGTCCGCCAAGGCCGCGATCCGAGCCCAGCCTCACGCCCCAAGCCATGTCCGTAAGTCGTAAGCCTCACGCCCCAAGCCTTTTCGAGGTCTCATCGCCATGCCGTATCCGGAATATCTGATTGCTCCCATGCGCCAGGAGCTGACTGCCGTTGGCGCGCGCGAGTGCCGCACGCCGGCCGAGGTCGACGCCACGATGAAGACGCCCGGCGTCACGATGATGGTCGTCAATTCCGTGTGTGGATGCGCGGCGGGGAAAGCGCGGCCGGGGATCGCGCTGGCGCTGCAGCATCCGAACCGGCCGGACACGGTCGCCACGGTCTTCGCCGGCGCGGACGTCGAAGCGACGACGCGCGCGCGTGAGTACTTCACGGGCTTCGCGCCCTCGTCGCCGTCGGTCGCGCTGCTCCGCGACGGCAAGCTGCTCTACATGGTCGAGCGGCGCGACATCGAGTCGCGCTCGGCCGAGTCGATCGCCGATCTGCTCACGATGGCCTTCGACAAGTACTGCGCGCCGGAAAGCGCAGCGGCGCGATAGGCGAAAACACCGCCCGGCATTTCACATGGAGACGTGGAGGCCGGGGAGACAAGCGACCTGGCGAGCCCGGCTCCGCCGGGCTGCGCATGACGGAGCGCGTCCCAGACATGAGCGCGTTGGAACGAGACCTATCGCGTTCATGCCTGGGACGCGCTCCGTCATGCGTCGCCACTGAAAGCGGCGCGCCACGTCGCGAGGTTTTCCCTCCGCTCCATGCCCTCCATGGCTCCATGTGCATCTTGCCCGCAAGACATCACAGCCATGCGGCCGCCGGTGAGTCCTTCCGAATGATCGTGTGATCGCGATCGGAGCCCGTCGAGATGATCGCCGCGGGCACGCCGGTCACTTCTTCGAGCCGCGCGATGTAGGCCTTCGCTTCCGCCGGCAGCTTCGCGAAGTCGGTGATGCCGCTGGTCGGCTGCGTCCAGCCCTTCCACGTCTCGTAGATCGGCGTGCACTTGGCGAACTGGGCCGTGTCGCCGGGCATTTCCGTCAGGACGTCGTCGCCGCACCGATACGCCGTGCACAGCTCGATCGACTCGAAGCCGTCGAGCACGTCGAGCTTGGTGATCGCCAGGGCGTCGAGGCCGTTGATGCGCGCGGCATAGCGGACCGCCACGGCATCGAACCAGCCGCAGCGCCGCGGGCGTCCCGTCGACGCGCCGTATTCCTGGCCCGTGTCGCGCAGCCGCTCGCCGACCGCGTCGAACAGCTCGGTCGGCAGCGGGCCACCGCCGACGCGCGTCGTGTAGGCTTTCGCCACGCCGAGCACCGCGCCGACCGACTTCGGGCTGATGCCGAGCCCCGTCGCGGCGCCGCCGGCCGTCGCGCTCGACGAGGTGACGAACGGGTACGTGCCGTGGTCGATGTCGAGCAGCGTGCCTTGCGCGCCTTCGAACATGACGCGGCGTCCCTCGCGCATCGCGCGATCGAGATACAGCGACGTGTCGGCCACGAGCGGCTGCATGCGCGGCCAGATGCGGCGCAAGTCGGCCAGCACGTCCTGCCACTTCATGGCGCTGTCGCCAATCAGACGATTGCGCGCGGCCACGTTCTCGTGAATCGCATTCGCCAGCGGGCCATCGTCGGACTGATCGGCGAGATCGCCGACGCGGATGCCGCGCCGCGCGATCTTGTCCTCGTACGCCGGCCCGATGCCGCGCGACGTCGTGCCGATCTTCCGCTCGCCGCGGCGCGCTTCGGCCAGCAGCTCGATCTCGCGGTGATACGGCAGGATCAGGTGCGCGCGATCG
>CAZNMF010000184.1:0-6127 GCA_964573795.1 uncultured Solibacteraceae bacterium | reverse complement strand
TCCCGGAGCGTCGAGCCCGTCAGCTCGATGAACACATCCTCGAGCGTCGCCTTCTGCACGTGCAGATCGACGATCTCGGCGTTGGCCGCCTGCAGCCGCGACAGCAGCAGTGAGACCGCCTGAGACGGCTGCGTCGTATGGAATCGCGCGCGCTCGCCGTCGACCGAGACGTCCTGCGCGGAGGGCAGATCCGCGAGCCACGCGGCGTCGATCGCGCGCGTGGCGACGATCGATACCAGATGCTGTCCCGCCGATCGCGTCGTCAGCTCCGTCGGCGTGCCCGTCGCGATGATGCGGCCGTGATCGAGGATCGCGATGCGATCGCAGAGCGCCTGCGCCTCGTCCATGTCGTGCGTCGTGAGCAGCACGGTGTGGCCGTCCTGCTTCATGCGCGCGATCTCGGCGTGCAGCTCGCGGCGGGACTGCGGGTCGAGGCCGGCGGTCGGCTCGTCGAGGAAGATCAATTCGGGGTCGTTGACGAACGCCAGCGCCAGCGCGAGGCGTTGCCGCTGTCCGCCGGACAGCGTGTCGAACGCAACGTCGGCCTTTTCGGCGAGCGAGAAACGTTCGAGGAGCGCGGTCGAACCCAGGCGCTTGCGGTAGAACGAGCCGAACAGCTCGAGCGCTTCACGCGGCGTGATCTTGTCCTGCAGCGCCGTCGACTGCAGCGACGCGCCGATCCGCTGCTTGACCTCGCGCGGCTGCCGCCGCGCGTCGATGCCGCAGACGTCGATCTGACCCGCATCCGGCTCGCGCAGTCCGATCACGCACTCGATCGTCGTCGTCTTGCCGGCGCCGTTTGGGCCGAGCAGGCCGAAGATCTCGCCGTCGCGAATCTCGAAGCTCACGCCGCGCGCCGCTTCGACGCTGCCGTACCGCTTTTGCAGATCGCGAACGATGACCTTGGCGGGCATGATTGGGTGAACGTCGATCGATTCTACCAACGACGCTCGACGGTGATATTGGCACGGCGACGCCGGGTCTGAAGACCCGGCCTACATCTGATTGCGGGCTTACGCGCGTGGCGGGCTGATAGCTGACAGACGTAGGCCGGGTCTTTAGACCCGGCGTCGCCGTGGTGATATCGTGCCTTGTCCGCCGTAGCCAAAGGCTACGGCGGACAAGTAGCCCGCGGACTGCAGACCGCAGCCGGCAGCCTGAATCGAGGTGCTGACGTGACGATGGATCGTCGAACGTTTCTGGGACAGATGGCGGCGGCTGGTGTGTTGGCGTCGACGAGAATTGGCGCGGCCGGCCAGGCCGCAGGGCAGGGGCGATTGACGACGATCGGCATGCAGCTCTACACCGCGCGGACGGAGATGGCGAAGGACGTCGAAGGGACGCTCGCGAAGATCGCGGGCATCGGCTACAAGGAAGTCGAGTTCGCCGGCTACTTCGACAAGACGCCGCAGCAGATCCGCCAGATGCTCGATCGCCACGGTCTGGCCGCGCCGTCGGCGCACATCGATCTGACGACGATCAGCACCAAGCTCCCTCAGACGCTCGACGCCGCGCACACCATCGGCCATCGCTTCATCGTCATGCCGTACCTCGACGACGCGACGCGCGCGCAGCCGGATATCTTCAAGAAGGTGGCGGACACGCTGAACAAGGCCGGCGAAGAGTCGAAGAAGGCCGGCATCCGCATGGCGTACCACAACCACAACTTCGAGTTCATCGAGGTGAACGGCACGTCGGGGTTCCAGCAGCTCATGCAGGATCTCGATCCGGCGCTCGCGGACGTCGAGCTCGACCTGTGCTGGGCCGTGTCGACGGGACAGGATCCCGTCGCCCTGTTCCAGAAATATCCGAAGCGGATCTCGATGGTGCACGTGAAAGGTCTGCGGAAGAAGCCAGCGGAGGGCGCGTCCGCGCCGATCCCGCAGGTGCTGCCGGACGTCACAGAGGTCGGCAGCAACGGCGACTCGATCGATTGGAAGTCGATTCTCGCGCAGGCGTCAGCCAGCGGCGTGCAGCACTATTTCGTCGAGCACGACCAGCCGAAGGATCCGTTCGCCAGCCTCGAGGCGAGCTATGGATATCTGAGGACGGTAACGTTCTGAAAGGCTCGAGGCATGGGGCTCGAGGCTTGAGGCGATACGTTGCGCACCGGCGGCGGCCACAAGGGCCGCCTCTACACGCAAGCCTCAAGCCCGAAGCCTCACGCCTTTCTCATCCTCTCGTCCCCGCCGTCTCGACCGCGGCCTTGCGGCGATCGTTGTGCGGCACTCGCCAGTTGACCTTCGGCAGGAACAGCGACTGGTCGACGCGGTCCTTGTAGCGCACGGCGACGTTCATCAGCGAGTCGAGCAGGCCCTGGCCGAGCAGGTGCGGCTGCAGGCCGAGATCGATCAGCTTCGAGTGCTTCGCGTTGTAGTAGTGGGATTCGAGCTCGACGCGGGGATCCGGCAGGTGGTCGATCGTGACCTTGAGGCCGAGCTTGGTGCCAGCGGCCTTCACCATTTCTGCGAGCTGGAGCACGGTGAACTGCTCCGTGAACTGGTTGTAGACCCGACATTCCCCCGGCGCGGCGGGGTTGAGACAGGCCAGCTCGATACAGCGCACGGTGTCGCGGATGTCGAGATAGCCGCGCGTCTGTCCGCCCGTGCCGTACACCGTCAGCGGGTGGCCCACCGTGGCCTGCACGCAGAAGCGGTTCAGCACGGTGCCGAACACTTCGTCGTAGTCGAAGCGATTGATGAGCGCTTCGTCCAGCGCGACCTCGTCGGTGAGCGTGCCGTAGACGACGCCCTGATTGAGATCCGTCGCGCGGATGCCCCAGATGCGGCACGCGAACATGATGTTGTGGCTGTCGTGCACCTTCGACAGGTGATAGAACGAGCCCGGCTGCTTCGGGAACGGCAGCACGTCCTTGCGGCCGTTGTGCGTGATCTCGAGATAGCCCTCTTCGATGTCGATGTTCGGCGTGCCGTACTCGCCCATCGTGCCGAGCTTGACGAGATGGCAGTCCGGCACGATCTCCTTCATCGCGAACAGCAGGTTCAGGGTGCCGACGACGTTGTTCACCTGCGTGAAGACGGCGTGCTTGCGATCGATCATCGAGTACGGCGCGGCGCGCTGCTCGGCGAAGTGGACGATGGCGTCCGGGCGCGTTTCTTTGATGGCCTCCACGAGGAAGTCGTAGTCGCACACGTCGCCGGCGTACGACGCGATCGTCAGGCGCGTGCGGGCCTGCCAGATGCGGAGCCGGTCGGCGAGCGACGCGATGGGCGTCAGTGTCTGGGCGCCGAGCTCGTGGTCCCACTGGCGGCGGGCGAAATTGTCGACGATGGAGACCGTATGGCCCCGCTTGGAGAGGTAGAGAGCGGTCGCCCAGCCACAATAGCCGTCACCGCCGAGCACCATGATCTTCATGTGGGAGTATCCGTGCCTTTCGTGCTGTAAATGCTGCTGGCTTCCTCAGCGTAGTGGGAGTCGACGCACGAGATCAACGCTCGCGCGCGCGGATGTCGTACTGGCGCGCGTCGCGCGTGATACTGGTCTAACCATTGTGCGTTTTGTCCTATGTGCAGTAACGACGGACGCGCTGGAATCGTTGCGCACGTTCGCGGTACAGGTGTAGACTCGCAGCCGATTTCACGCATATTCGGAAATCGCCTGCGCCGGATCCTGCGGGCCTCGGCCTGTCCCCGATCTCGACGCATCAAGGAGTAGTCGCAACATGGAGAGCAGACGAGATTTCCTCAAGGTGGGTGCCGCGGCGGTGACCGTAGCCGCCACGAAGCCGATGTTCGGATGGCAGGGCGCGAACAACCGCGTGCGCATGGCGGTCATCGGATGCGGCAATCGCGCCGCGCGCGTCTTCGACTCGCTCGCACGGCACAGCGACGTGCAGTGGGTTGGGGGCTGTGAAGTGAACGATCAGAAGCTCAACAGCTTCATGACGCCCGCACGACAGACCTTCAAGCTCGAGATGGCGACCGACTACCGCCGGATTCTCGATCGCAAGGACGTCGACGCCGTGCTGATCGGCACGCCGGACTTCTCGCACGCGCGCATCATGATCGACGCGGTCTCGGCCGGCAAGGACGTCTATGTCGAGAAGCCGGCGTCGAACAGCGTGCCGCGCATCAACGCGATGCTCGACGCGTTCAACAAGAGCAAGCAGATCGTCCAGGTCGGCACGCAGCAGCGGAGCTGGGATCACTTCCAGGATGCGAAGAAGATTCTGGACAGCGGCGTGCTCGGCAAGATCTCGCACGTCATCATCAGCCAGCCGGGGTCGTACGCGCAGCCTGCCCAGCCGGTGCAGCCGGTGCCCGCCGGTCTCGACTGGAACATGTGGCAGCTCCTCAACATGGATCTCGGCGCACCCGCGCGCGACTTCAAGCCGAGCCGTCTGGGCTTCCGTGCGTGGTACGAGTACGGCAGCGGTCTGATCGGCGACTGGGGCGCGCATCACGTCGACGTCGCGAACTGGTTCATGAACGCCGATCACAAGCAGCCGCTGAAGACGGCGGCGGTCGGCTCGTTCATCCAGCGGCCGGACGCGGATCCGGAGATGGTGCCGGATACCTTCTCGATCTCGTGGCTCTACGACACGCACACGATGACGTTCGCCAACGCCGTGATGGCGCGGCCCGCCGGGTCGGACATCGAGGGCTGGGGCGTGTTCTTCGTGAGCGGCGCGGGCTCGTTGCAGGTCAACCGCATGGGCTATGCGTTGCGGCCGGCCGTGCCGACGACGCAGCGGAAGCGCGGGACGCCGCCGCCTCCGACGGCGGGCAACGTGCAGCTCGGCGCGGCGCCGACGGCGCAGGGCGCGCCACCGGCTGGAGCTGGTCGTGGCGGTCGCGGCGGCCGTGGCGGCGGCGCACCGCAGGCGCCGGCGGATCCGAACGCGGCGGTGCTCGACTACCAGCTCTACATCAACCCGCGCGGCGGCGTCGAGGAGGACTATCCGCTCGACGCGCACACGCGCAACTTCCTCGACTGCGTCAAGTCGCGGCAGAAGCCGGCGGCCACGATGGAGATCGGCTACAACTCCGCGCTGCCGTGCCTGATCGCGCTCGAGTCGCTGAAGACCGGCAAGATCCTCGGCTGGGACAACGCCAAGCGGCAGACGGTCGCGCTCTGACCCTCCGATCGTCGTCACTCGCGCGGGCCGTGCAGGACAGGACTTCTTGCACGGCCCGCGTTTTTTTCGCGTGTGAACGTCAATGAAACCTGAACTTCGCGTCGCGCTGCTCGGCGACGGCTTCATGGGCAAGGCCCATTCGAACGCCCACACCCAGGCCGGGCACTTCTTCGATCTGCCGTATCGCATCCGCCGCAAGCTGATTTGCGGCCTCGACTCGCCGCTGCTGCACAGCACGGCCGCGCAATGG
Source organism: uncultured Solibacteraceae bacterium (assembly GCA_964573795.1). Classification (GTDB taxonomy): domain Bacteria; phylum Acidobacteriota; class Vicinamibacteria; order Vicinamibacterales; family SCN-69-37; genus CAZNMF01. The sequence goes on along the minus strand of CAZNMF010000184.1, from coordinate 779 downwards.
GAATGGGAAGAGACCGCCACCGACTGGCGCGCGGCCATCGATCGCAAGGACATCGATGCGATCGACATCGCGCTGCCGAATCATCTGCACGCGGAGGCCGCGATTGCCGCGGCCGAGGCCGGCAAGATCGTCCTCTGCGAAAAGCCGCTCGCGTTGAACGTCGAGGACGCGCGCAAGATGGCGCAGGCCGCCGCCAAGGTGCCGACGCTCGTCTGGTACAACTACCGCCGCGTTCCCGCGATCGCGTACGCGCGGCAGCTCATTCATGAAGGCCGCATCGGCACCGTCTTCCACTACGACGCGGCGTACAAGCAGCAGTGGGGCGCCGACGCCACGCGCGCGGCGACGTGGCGGATGGATCCGAAGCAGGCCGGGTCGGGCGTCGCCGACGATCTGCTCACGCACGTCATCGACACCGCGCTGTTCCTGAACGGCCCGTTCAAGGAAGCCGTGGCCGCGACCGAGACGTTCATGCCGGGCCGCGCGGTCGACGATGCGTTTCTCGCGCTGGTGCGGTTCGCCAACGGCAGCGTCGGCACGATCCAGTCGACGCGCTTCGGCATCGGCTGCAAGAATCAGCAGACGTTCCGCATCCACGGCGCGAACGGCATGGTCGCGTTCAACCTCGAGCGGCTGAACTACCTCGAGTTCCTCGATTTCACGCAGCCGTCCACCGAGCAGGGCGTGCGCGATCTGATGGTGACGGACCTCAAACATCCGGTCTTCGGCAACTTCTGGCGGCCGGGCCACATCATCGGGTATGAACATAGCTTCATCGC
>CAZNMF010000183.1:0-16688 GCA_964573795.1 uncultured Solibacteraceae bacterium | reverse complement strand
AGCTTGTCGATGTCTTTGGCGGTGAGGGACGCCTGGTAGAACTGGACGCCAAACTGCTGCATGCGGAGCGCGGCGACGCTGATCATAGACGGCCGGGGTCCTTCCTAGCCCCTAGGGGAGACGCCCAGGGAACGGCGGCGTTGCTCGGATTCTATGTGTCGGCCGCAGCCAATCTCAAGCCAAAATGGCGCGTTTCCGCGCGGTTCGTGCGAAGGATCGCGGAAAAAGGCCGGTCCGCGCCCGTCTGTGGCGACGCTACCCCGGACTATTCGACGGCGGCGGTCATGTGGACCGGCACGATGGGCCCGGCCGGTCTCCGCATCCACGCGCGAGCCAGCCACAGCATGCCCGCCGTCAACGCGGCGTAGGCCAGCACGGACCACGGCAGTCGCAGGGCGTGGTGGAGCGGGTAGCTGATGTTGCCGTATGCCAGCTCGACGTGGACCCAGTAGACGAACAGCGAGGTCCGGCCGAAGACGATGAGCGGGTCCGCCGCCGACGTCTGCCGATGGAGCAGCCATCGCCACGACAGCGTCATCATCAGCGTCATCGTGCCGACGCGCCACGTGACGATGGCCATCGGCCCCGTCCAGAAGCTGACGGCCTCGGGCCAGGGCACGAGCGCCGTCAGACCGGCGGCCGCAAACAGGGCCGCGCCCCAGATCGCCATCTGCCGTTGAAATCGGCTGTCGCGATCGTCGTGCGCCGCAATCAGCGCGCCGGCGAACGTGCCGGCGAGCAGATACGCCGCCGTCGGAAACAGGCTGAAGACGGCGTTGTTGTTGACGACGCGGATGTAGCCCTCGAGACGCGGGTGCAGCAGCGTCGGCCACCACCACGTCGGCGCGAGCGGCGTGAGCACGCCCGCGATGATCACGGCCGGCGCGATCAGCCACCACGCGAGCGCGCGCATGGTGCGCGCGCGGCCCCACGCGAACGCCGCGTAGACAATCGACAATCCGAGAATGTTCAGGATGTCCGGCTTCAGAAGGCCGTTCCATTTCGCGTGCGGATTGAGGAGGAACGACTGCAGCCGGAACAGGTGCGCGAGCGCGAAGACTTCCCAGCCGCGACGCTGGATCAGGCGGCTCGCGGCGCGACGATCGAAGCCGCGCGCCATGCGCGCGCCGCCGGCCAACGGCACCGAGACGCCGGCGAGGAACAGGAACAGGGGCGCGGCCCATCCCGCCAGGAAGATCACGGCCTGGAACGCGAACGAGTCGCGGCCGGTCGTCAGCGTCCACGAGTCGATCGAGTGCCACATGATCATGATCAGCACCGCGACGCCGCGGAGCCAATCGATGTACGCCCGCCGCGAAACGGCGCGGGCGCGAGTCGCCGGCGCGGGCATCAGGCCTCCGGCGCCCCGATGCGATGAATCGTGAAGCTCGTCGTCAAGGCCACGTCCGGACGGATGGTATTCCAGACCGAGCAGTACTTGGTGCGGGAGAGCTCGATCGCGCGCTCGACGACGTGCGGCTCGACGTCGCCGGTCAGCTCGAAATGCACCGCCATCGTCACGAACCGGCGGGGGTGATCCGCGGCGCGCTCTCCGTCGAAACGGACGGTCAGCTTCTCCAGGGGATGACGGCCCTTTTTCAGCACGTGGACGAGGTCCATGCCCATACAGGCCATGACCGCGTAGGCCAGGGCCTGGGGTGGGGAGGCCACGCCCGGCGTCGAGCTGTGAAGTTCGATCGCAGGGCTGCCGATTGCATTGGAGAACGTGAGGTCGCCGTGCCAGTCGAGCGCGAGGTGCATGGCATTAGTATCGCGTGCCGTCCGCACCGAGCGGCTGCACGTGGCGTGGACGACTCAAGTCATGTGGTTTCAGAGGTTTAGACGGGAGCACCGCCGGCCCTGGAGGGCGCTGTGAAGAGTGAGCGCAGAAAGCACCAACGGCACGTGCGTCCCTTCGAGGGCACCTACAGCGGGTCGTCGACCCGATGCCGCATCGCCGACATCAGCATCGGCGGCTGCTTCGTGCAGTCGATCGGCGGGCCGAATCCGGGTGAACCGACAGTCGTGACCGTCTTCATCGGCCATCACAAGCTGATCTTCCCGGGCAAGGTTGTCTACGTCGACCACGGGATGGGCTTTGCGGTCCAGTTCACCGACGTCGCCCAGGCCGAGCTCGACGAGCTCGGACGGCTGCTGGCGGCGCTCGAAACGAAGGCGAGCGCCTAGCCGACTGCGGCGGGCGTCGTCCCTCAGCGGCGTACGGGCGCGGCCGTCGTCGCGTCCTCGCAAGTCCCACAGCCCGGACAGCCCGCCTTGCCAGGCGAGGCGGACGCGCGCGAACGCCGCGAGAACCGCTTCGGCAGGACGAGCAGGGCCAACGCACCGGCGGCGACGGCCGTGACGATCGCGACTTGCACCAGATCGGTCATAGGCGCCTCAGGAGATCCCGAAGTACCGCAGCCCCTGATACGTCAGGCACGCGCACGTGTACGCGACGCCCGACATGTAGGCGAGCTGCAGCCCAGCCCACTTGATCTGCCCGGTCTCGCGGCGCGTGACCGCGAGCGTCGGGAGACACTGCATCGCCAGGACGAAGAAGACGAGCACGCTCGTCGCCGTCGCGGGCGTGAAGATGAGCTCGCCGTCGTCGCGGCGCGCCGCGCGGATGCGCGCGATGACGCCGGCCTCGTCGGCCTTCGTCGTGTCGACGACGAGGACCGTCATGGTCGAGACGAAGACCTCGCGCGCGAGAAAGCTCGTCAGCACGCCGACGGTCAGCTGCCAGTCGTAGCCGAGCGGCGCGAACACCGGCTGAATCGTGCGGCCGATCCGGCCCGCGAAGCTGCCGGCCTGGCCGGCGCGCGCGATCATCGCGTCGGCGCGATCCTGGAGGTCCGCGCGTTGGCCGGGATCGGTCGTCGCCGCCGCTTCCGCCTGCAGCGCGAGCGCCTGCGGCGGCGGCGGCACGCGCGGGAACGTGTTGAGCCACCACATGACGACGCAGATCGCCATGATGGCCGTGCCCGCGGTCTTGAGGAACGCGAGGCCCTGGTCCTTCGCGGCCACGAGCGCGTTCAGGAGCGACGGCGTCTTGTACGACGGCAGCTCCAGAATCATCGGCCGCGCACGGCCGCGCAAGAACGTCCGGCGGAACAGCAGCGCGCTCAGCAGCGCCGCAGCCGCGCCCGCGAAATAGCACGCGGCGAAGGCGACGCCGCCGAGCAGGGGCCGCCCGGCGAACAGCAGCGCCGTCAGCAGCACGTAGACCGGCAGACGCGCCGAGCAGCTCATGAACGGCGCGACGAGAATCGTCGCGAGCCGATCGCGGCGATCGGGAATGAGCCGCGTGGACATGATGCCCGGCAGCGCGCACGCGTGTGACGTGAGCAGCGGCACGAACGCGTGCCCCGGCAGGCCGAACCGGCACAGCAGTCGATCCATCACGAACGCCGCACGCGCCAGATAGCCGGTGTCCTCGAGCAGGCTGATCAGGAAGAACAGCAGGCAGATCTGCGGCAGGAAGACGACCGTGCCGGCGATCCCGCCGATGATGCCCTGAGAGACGAGGTCGTGGACGAGGCCCGGCGGCAGGATGCGTCCGACCAGATCGCCGAGACGCGTGAACGTCGCCTCGATCAGGTCCATCGGCACCGTCGCCAGCGCGAAGAGCGTCCAGAACAATCCGACCATCACGGCGATGAACACCGCGAGGCCGAGCACGGGATGCGTGAACGTCTTGTCGAGACGTTCCGTCAGCGTGTCCGCGCCGGATCCGATCGCGCGGCTGCCGCCGACGCTGTCCTCGACGATCGCGTCCGCCCAGCGCGCGAGCGACGCCGCCGACATGTCAGCGGGCACGCCGACGCGCTCGCCGCTGTCGGCCGATGGCCGCCGCGCCAGTGCATCACCGAGCGCGAGCCGCACATCGTCCAATCCCATCCCGCGACGCGCCACGACGGGGACGACGCGGCAGCCGAGATGCAGGCCGAGCCGCACGGCGTCGAGCGTCAGCCCGCGCCGCTGCGCCAGATCGACCATGTTCAGCGCGACGACGACGGGCAGGCCGTACGCGAGCAGCTCGCCGGTCAGCACGAGATTGCGCGTGAGATTGCACGCGTCGACGACAACCAGCACGGCGTCGACATGGCGCGGCGACGACGCGTCGCTCGCGAGCACGTCGCGGACGATCTTGGCTTCGGGCGCGTCGAGCGAGACCTGATAAAGGCCGGGCAGATCGAGAATCTCGACGGCCGTGTCGGTCCCCACGATCGCGCGTCCCGTGCGCGCGCTCGTCGTCGTCCCCGGAAAATTGGAGGTCTTGGCTCGCGTGCCGCAGAGCCGATTGAAGAGCGTCGTCTTGCCGGTGTTGGGATTCCCGATGAGGGCGATGCGCGGCGTGTCGCTTCGAACAGCGGCACCGGCCGGCGCCACAGCGGGCCCCGGTTCACAGTGCGCGGTGGCCATGACGGCTTACCCCGCGGCCTCGGGCACGACGAGGATGCCGCTGGCCACCGATCGCGAGAGCCCGATACGCGTCGCCTGCACCTGCACGATGCACGGCTCGCCGACCTTGCAGACGCGCAGCACGCACCGGTCGGTCATGCCGAGCGCGCCGAGCAGTGCCGAGTCCTGCGCGGACAGCTCCGCCGCGTGCAGACGCCCCACGTGACCCGCGGGCAGCTCGGTCAGGCGCACGGGCCGTGCAGCGGGACACGCACGAAGAGACTGGGAAGCGTCGGGCACGAGATCCTCTGGAACGGGGTCGGTCGCGGCGAAAGAACTGAGACCGTTCTCGTTAGACAGTCGCGAGCATATGTCAGCCAAACCCGACCGGTCAAGTCGGTTTTGACCCGGTCGTGCGCCCAGCGAGGAACGCGTCGAGACAGGCAGCCATGTCCGTGGGCGCGCGCGCGACGAATGCCCGGGCCGTGACCGCATCGGCATCCGAGAGCCCGGCGAAGCCGTAGAGGGCGAGGCAGACCCGCGTGCCGGCGCGACGCGCGGTCTCGAGATCGACGGCCGAGTCGCCGACCATCAGCGTGTCCGCCGGCGCCGTGCCCGCCGCCGTCATCAACGAGACGAGGCCTGCCGGATCGGGCTTGCGGCCGAGCGCCGTGTCGCCGCCGATGATGCCGCCCGCGAACAGACCGGTCAGTCCCAGCGCGTCCATCAGCCGGTCCGTGTGGCGCTGCGGCTTGTTCGTGAGCACGGCCAGCCGCGCTCGCGGCGCGACGGCGTGCAGCGCGTCGACGATCCCCGGATACGGGCGCGTATGCACGACGAGCCGGCGATCGTAGATCTCGAGAAACCGTTCCAGCGCGCCGTCGGGCAGTGCGCTCAATCCCGACGCCTGCAACACGCGCCGCACGAGCACGCGCGCGCCCTCCCCGACCATCGCGACGATGGCGTCCATCGGCAGCGGCGACGCGCCGTACGACTCGAGCAATTCGTTGGCGCTGTCGGCGAGATCACGGCGCGAGTCGATCAACGTGCCGTCGAGGTCGAAGGCGATCAAGGGCATGGGGGCTTACGGCTTACGGCTTACGGCTTACGGCTTACGGCTTACGGCTTACGGCTTACGGCTTACGGCTTACGGCTTACGAGAGATTAGAACCCAGAACTCCGGAACCTCGGAACCCGAACCCCGGAACTCCAGAACGCGGAACCCAGAACCTAGAATTTGAAATAAATAAAGTCCAGACTCTGCTGGCTGCGAAACACGAGGATCGCGGCCAGCGCGAGGCCGGCCAGCAGGGCCTGGCCGATCGCGCGCCAGGACAGATCCGCATCGTCCTCGCGGCCGCGAAGGGCCGGCGCGACGTAGACCGACCAGATGTCGTGCGCCCACAGCGGGGCCGCGTAGATCGCGGTGAGCGCGAACAGATAGCGGCCGACCTCACGATCGATAGAGGTCGTCGTCCACGGCGACAGCGAGAGATCGCGGATCAGCATGTGGATGTCGGTCTCGCGAAACATCAGCCAGCCGATGCAGACGAGCACGAACATCGCGCCGACCTGCAGCGGCTCGAGCATGGCCCACGCGTCGGATCGCGTACGACTGGCGGTTTTCGGCCGGACGCCGCCGATGAGACGCGTGACGATCAAGAGCACGCCGTGGTAGGCGCCCCACAATGCGTAGTTCCAGCTCGCGCCGTGCCAGAGGCCGGACACGAGGAACGTGATGAAGATATTGCCGAGCGTGCGCGCGCGGCCGCGGCGCGAGCCGCCGAGCGGGATGTAGACGTAGTCGCGGAACCACGTCGACAGCGAGATGTGCCAGCGCCGCCAGAAGTCGGCCGGGCCCGTCGCCATGTACGGATGGTCGAAGTTGACCATCAGGTCGAAGCCGAGCCAGCGCGCGACGCCACGCGCGATGTCGCTGTAGGCCGAGAAATCCGCGTAGATCTGCATCGCGAACGCGAACACGCCCGCCCACAGGACGGTGAAGCCCGGCGACTCGAGCGAGAAGACCTTGTTCGCGATGACGCCGACGTTGTCGGCGATGACGAGCTTCTTGAAATAGCCCCAGGCGATCAGCCACGCCGCCGACCGCGCGGCCGGCCACGACCAGACGCGCGGCGACTCGACCTGCGGCAGCAGGCGCGACGCGCGCTCGATCGGCCCGGCGACGAGCTGCGGATAGAAGCAGACGAAGGCCGCGAAGTCGACGAAGTCGCGCCGCGCGCGCAGCGTGCCGCGGTAGACCTCGATCGTGTACGACAGCTCCTGGAACGTGTAGAACGAGATGCCGACCGGCAGCACGATGGCCAGCGCCGGCCGCGGCAGATCCAGCCCGAAGAGCGCGAGCGCCGCGTGCACGTTGTCCACGAAGAAGCCGAAGTACTTGAAGAAGCCGAGCAGGCCCAGGTTGACGGCCAGGCTCAGGCCGAGCATCAGCCGCTTGCGCTCGGGCCAGCGCGCCATGCCGCGCGCCGCGAAGTAGTCGGCGATCGTCGTCATCGCGATGAGCGTCAGGAACCACGGGTGCACGTAGCCGTAGAAGAAATAGCTCGCGGCCACGAGCAGCACGTTCTGCGCGCGGTGCGGCAATCGCCAATAGACGATCGTCGTGGTGACGAAGAAGACGAGGAAGACGAGGCTGTGGAAGATCACGGCGTGAGACGCTGAATCTTCGACCAGAAGCGCCGCGTGTACGGCAGGCGCGCGTCGCGCGTGATGTGATCGCCGTCGCCGTATGGCAACTTCGCGAGCTCGGGATCGTCGCGATCGTCGACGTAGTCGGCGCCCTCGCGCGCGAGATACGCGCGCAGATCGCCGACGTATCGTTGCAGCGCCGGCGACTCCGGTGGCGGCTGGCCGTTGACGGGCCGGCGCAGCACGCGGACGAAGCACAGCCGCAGGCCGTGCTCGCGCGCGACCTTCAGCATGAGCGGCAGCACGGACGCGTCGACGTGCGACGCGAAGTCCGCCTCGCGCGCGTCGGCCGCCTCGAGGTCGGCTTGCGCGATGGGCCGCAGCTTGTCGAGCGTGAACGCGGCGTTGACGCGATCGAGCAGCCGGGCCTGCGCGTGCGTGCCATCGACGACGACGCGCGCGGGCCACGCCGTCAGCTGCGGCTCGATCCATTCGCGCGCGCGGTTGATGCCGTACAGGGCATCGACGGCCTCGTGCACGCGATGCCACGGGCCGCTCGTGCGCGCGGCCACGATCTCGTTCAGCTCCGGCTCGCGCTCGTGCGCGGCCTCGTCGAGCGGCACCCGATACGGGCCGTCGAGCCGGAACGTCACGTCGGTGAGCAGCGTGTCGCGGAAGAAGATGAAGACCAGACGCGGACGCGCGCCGCTCGCAGCGACCCAGTTCTTGAGGACGAGATACCAGTACGCCGGTCCGGTCGCGTTCAGCGGAAGGGGCACGACCGGCACGCCCGCCAGCTCGGCCAGGATCTCGGGATCGATCCGGCCGGCCATCGAGTCGCCGATCGTCACGTAGCCGGGCTCGGTCTCCCGGACGTAGTCGACGGCTCCAGCATTGAACGGACGACGCGGTCGACGGGATTCCAGCGCGGGCAGGTAGCTCGGCGGAACGTCGGCGTCATGCGGTCCCCACAGCGCAAGAGCCGCGCGCCACGCCAGCGGCATCGCGAGCGCGACGGACAGCAGGACACCCGCGGCGAGAACACGACGAAACACGGGGACAGACGATAGCAGAGGGGCCGGGGGACGAGGGGGCTTACGGCTTACGGCTTACGGCTTACGGCTTACGGCTTACGGGGCGGACTCGGCTTGGGGCTTGGGGCTTCGGGCTTCGGGCTTCGGGCGTGGGGCGTGGCAGATGTAGGCCGGGTCTTCAGACCCGGCGCGCAGCCCGGGGCCCGTCGCCCGCCTGTTCACCGGCACCCCCGCGGCCGCGTATTAGCCGCCAGAGGGGATGCTCATGTCTCGTGTCGTGAATCGATCGATCGCCGCCGTTGGACTCGTCGCCGCTCTCGCGATTTTCGGCGCTCCGGCGCTGCGCGCCCAGCGCGCCGCCGCACCGCCAGCCGAATTCTCACGGCCCGCGCCGACGGTCGAGCTGGATCGACGAAACGTCGAAGAGCTCCGCAACGACTTCCGTGAGGTGATGCACCACTACTCGCCGGCACTCGGCCAGGTGCTGAAGCTCGACCCGACGCTGATGACCAACGCCGCGTACCTGCAGGGCTATCCTGCGCTCGCGGCATTCCTGACCGCGCACCCGGAAATCGCGCGCTCGCCGCAGTTCTTCCTCGAGTACGTGTACACGGGCGATTGGAACAACCGCCAGGAAACGGCATCGGAGCGGGCGATGCGCATGCTCGAGAACATCGTCCAGGTGATCGCCGTGCTGTTCGGCATCGCCATGATCGGGTTCCTGCTCGCGTGGCTCGTGCGCCATCTGCTCGCCCATCGCCGCTGGCTGCGCGCGACGAAGCTGCAGATGGACATCCACAACCGGCTGATGGAACGGCTGTCGTCGAGCGCGGATGTGCAGGCCTATCTCGAGTCGGCGGCGACGAACCGGCTCCTGTCCGACGTGCCGCTGATGCACGACGCCGGCTCCGGGCCGGCCTTGAATGCGCCGGTCAGCCGCATCCTCTGGTCGATCCAGATCGGCATCGTCATCGTGGCGGCGGGCGTGGGGCTGATGATCGGACGCCACTACCTGCCGATCGAAGCGGCGAACGTGCTCGTGCTGCCGGGCATCCTCGCCGTGGCGGTCGGCGTCGGATTCGCGCTCGCGTCCGCGGCGTCCTATATTCTGTCGAGCCGGCTCGGTCTGCTCCCGCCTTCGTCCGCGTCCTCCGCCGGACGGAACCGTGCGTGAGCGGCCGCCGAACGTCCATGACCGCCCGCGACGCCGCCTCACTCGCTCTGGATCTCGCCGCTGCCCGCGCCGTTGAAGCCGACGTGCCGCTGCAGATGGACGAGGACGCGTTCCGCGGGTTCTACGACCGGACGGCGCGTCAGGTCTGGGCGTATCTCCACCGGCTGACCGGCGATCCGCACGCCGCCGACGATCTGCTCCAGGAGACGTACTATCGCTTTCTGAAAGCGACCGTGCGTCTCGAGAGCGACGAGCACCGGCGGCACTATCTCTTCCGCGTCGCCACGAACCTCGCCCACGACCGCTTCAGGCGCCGGCGCGTACGGCCGGTCGAAGTGGCCGACGAAGACATCGACACGATGGCGACGACGACGGGCGGCGAGTCGCTCGACGGCACGTTGCACGTCTCGCAGGCGCTCGCAAAGCTGGGACGACGGGAGCGCGCGATGATCTGGCTGGCGTATGCGCATGGATCGTCGCACGAGGAGATCGCGCGTGTGATGGGCGTGCGGACGGGCAGCGTCAAGACGCTGCTGCTGCGCGCGCGGCGCAAATTTGCGACGCTGCTCGGCGGACACGGAGGCGCGCCATGACCGAGCCCGTCGTCTGCCCGCGCGAGACGGACGTCCTCGAGCTCGTCGCGATCGGCCAGTGGCCCGTGCGCGCGGACGCCGATCTGCGCGCGCACGTCGCCTCGTGCGCGAGCTGCGCGGATCTGGCGGCGGTCGCGACGGCCGTCGTCGAAACGAGAGACGCCGGCGCCGCGCACGTGCGCGTGCCGGACGCGAGCCTTGTCTGGTTCCGCGCGCAACTGCGCGCGCGCGAGGAAGCCGCCCGCCGGGCCGCGCGCCCGCTCTGGGTGGCGCAGGTGGCCGCCGTGGCGGCGGTCGTGATCGCGCTCGCGCTCTGGTCCGGCGGCTTGACGCACTGGTTCACGACCGGCGTCGCGTCCATGTGGGCCACGACACTCCACCTCTTCGCGCACGAGACGGCCCGCCCATCGTCGCCAGACGCCGGCCTCTGGTCCATCTCGACCGCCACGACCCAGTGGCTGCTGCTGGCCGCCGCGCTCGGCACGGTCCTCATCGTCCCCATCGCCCTGGGCCTGTCGCGATTGGCGGACGGGCGGGAATGACAGGGACGAGGGGACCAAGGGAGGAGGGGACCAGGGGACCAAGGGACGAGGGGACGAGGGAGCGCGTCCGACAGCTCTTCGGAGCGCCGGACCTTCAGGTCCGGCGTTTCGTCCGATGACCCGATAGCCCGATGCCCCGATAACCCGATAGTCAGATGGCCAGATAGCGCGATAGCGCGTTAGTGAGATAGTGAGATGTCATGTCTCGCCTCTCCCTCGCCCTGACCCTCTGTGCGGCGGCGGCCATGGCCGTGCGCGTGCCGGCCCAGCAGGCCATCTTCCGCGCGTCCTCGCAGACCGTCGCGATCTACGCGACCGTCGTCGATGCCGACAACCACCTGGCCACCGATCTCGAGCAGAAGGATTTCGAGGTCTACGACAACGGCGTGCTGAAGCCGCTGACGCTCTTCAAGAGCGACGTGCAGCCGATCACCGTCGTGATCATGCTCGACACGAGCGGCAGCATGACGGCCGACATCGACCTGCTGAAACGCGCGGCGGAAGGCTTCGTGCTGCGGATGCTGCCCGAGGATCGCGCGCGGATCGGCAGCTTCAACGACAAGATCCAGATCAGCTCGCGCTTCTCGAGCGATCGCGACGCGCTGATCCGCATCCTCCACGACGATCTCGACTACGGCAACCCGACGTATCTCTGGGATGCGATCGACGCGAGCATGTCGGCGCTCGCCAATGAGTCCGGGCGCCGCGTCGTGCTCATCTTCACGGACGGCGAGGACGACAAGAGCGTCCGCATGAACTACAACAAAGTGCTGACGCGGGCGGTGACCGAGAACTTCATGATCTACGCGATCGGCAAGCAGTCGCGGATGCCCGGCTACGTCACCAATCCCGATCGCAAGCTGCCGCCGCTCGCAGCGGAGACCGGCGGCGGGTACTACGGCCTCAAGCTCGGCGCCGATCTCAACGGCCCGTTCTCGCGCATCGCCGACGAGCTGCACCGCCAGTACGTCCTCGGCTTCTCGGCCGACACCCTCGACGGCACGATGCACAAGCTCGAGGTGCGCGTGAAGGCGCCGGGCATGGTCGTGCGCGCGCGGAAGGGCTATCTGGCCTCGAAGGACAGCCTGAGCAGCGACGTGCCGGAGTCACGCTGAAACGATCCGGCATCGCCCCGGTATTTGTCGAAAGTCGGCGAACCCGCTACGCTGTCGTGTTGTCATGGCTCGCGAGGGGCGCTGTGAGCCGTTCGCGCGCCAGATGACGCCTATCCACGTGCCGACCATGCCGTCTTCCCCGCTCCACCGTCCGTTGCGCGCCCTCGCCCTCGCCGCCAGTCTGTTCGCCGTCACCGGCTGCTCCCTCAAGACGATGGCCGTGAAGACGGTCGCCAACACGCTGTCGGACTCGGGCGACGTCTTCTCACGCGACGACGATCCGGATCTGGTCCGCGATGCGGTGCCGTTCGCGCTGAAGCTGGACGAGTCGATTCTCGAGTCGGTGCCGAAGCACCAGCCGCTGCTCGTCTCGACGTGCGCCGGCTTCACGCAGTACGGCTATGCGTTCGTCGAGACGGACGCGGACGTGCTGGGCGAGGCGCACCACGACGAGGCGAAGGCGCTGCGCGAGCGCGCGCTGAAGCTGTACCTGCGCGGCCGCGACTACTGCATGCGCGCCATGGACGTGCGGTTCCCCGGCATCGGACAGAAGCTGCTGTCCGATCCGGAGGCGGCGCTCGCGAAGGCGGAGCGGAAGGACGTCGAGATGCTGTACTGGACGGCCGCCTCGTGGGGCGCGGCGATCTCGCTCGGCATCGATCGCCCCGACCTCGTCGTCGACTTTCCGACCGTGCGCGCGATTGCCGATCGCGCGCTGGCGCTCGACGAGACGTGGAGCAACGGCGCGCTGCCCGAGCTGATGATCACGCTCGACAGCCTGCCCGAGGCGCTCGGCGGCAACGTCGAGCGCGCGCGCAAGGACTTCGCGCGCGCGGTCGAGATCCAGCACGGCAACTCGGCTGGCCCATACGTCGCGCTCGCCACGGGCGTCGCCGTGCCGGCGCAGGATCGCGCGGAGTTCGAGCGTCTGCTGCAGCAGGCGCTCGCGGTCGATCCGGCCAAGGAGCCGTCGGCGCGGCTCGCCAATCTCATTGCACAGCGCCGCGCGCAGGCGCTGCTCGATCAAATCGACACGCGCTTCTCGAAGTAGCGCGCGATCGATTCTGGAGGACGAAACGATGTCAGGCACGAAACGACTTCTCGGCGGCGTCGCGCTCGCGGCGACGGCCCTGGCGGTCTCGCTGACGGCCGCCGCGCCCGTGACGATCCGGCTCGCCACGCAGGCGCCGGTCAACTCGACGTGGCACAAGGCGCTGCTCGACATGGGCGCGCAGTGGAACGCGAAGACCGCCGGCCGCGTGAAGCTCACCGTCTACGCGGGCGGCACGCAGGGCGACGATCTCTCGACGATCCGCATGATGCGCCCCGGCGTCGATCAGCTCCAGGCCAATCTCCTGATGGTCTCCGGCCTCTCACAGCTCGACGACGGCTTCAACGTCTTCGGCATGCCGTTCTTCTTCCAGAGCGACGAAGAGACGGCGTACGTCGAACAGAAGCTGACGCCGCTCCTCGAGAAGCGCCTCGAGGCGAAGGGCTTCCGCCTGCTCTGCTGGGGCAGCGGCGGCTGGGTCCAGCTCTTCTCGAAGAAGCCGCTCAAGACGCTCGACGACGTGAAGCAGGCGAAGCTGTTCACGAGCCAGGGCGACGACAAGATGGTGCAGTGGTACAAGAGCAACGGCTTCCATCCCGTCGCGCTCTCGGCCAACGACATCCCGGCGCAGCTCAAGCTCACGACCGGCATGATCGACACGGCGCCGAGCCCGCCGTATCTGGCGCTCGTGCTGCAGATCTTCCGCGACGCGAAGTACGTGCTCGACGTCCGCCTCGCGCCGCTCGTCGGCGGTCTCGTCATCAGCAACACCGCCTGGAACAAGATCGACGCGGCCGATCAGAAGGCCGTGCTCGACGCCGCGCAGGCGTTCGCCCAGCGCGTCAACACCGACGCGCCGAAGCAGGACGCCGATTCGATCGCGACGATGAAGACGCGCGGCTTGACGGTGACGACGCTCGACGCCAAGGCCCTGGCAGACTTCCACGCCTCGGCCGACCGGCTCGTGCCGACGCTCAAGGGCGCCATCGTCCCTGGCGACGTCTACGATCTGGCCGTCCAGGAGCGCGACGCCTTCCGCAAGTCGAAAGGCAAGTAGATGCGGCAGGCCGCGGCCCGCGCCGAGAACATCCTGGCCACGCTCGCCCTCGGCGGCATCATGCTGCTGCCGCTGGCGGAGATCGCCGTTCGCCACTTCTTCAGCGCCGGCATCCCGGGCTCCGCGCCGTTCGCGCAGAACCTGACGCTGTGGGTGGGCCTGCTCGGCGCGGCGATCGCGGCGCGTGAGGGCAAGCTGCTCACGCTCGCCACCGGCGAGTTCCTGCCGAAGGGCATCGCCGGGTGGGCGCACGTCGTCGGTGGCACGGCCGGCGCGGCCATTGCCGCGATGTTCGCGGTGGGCGGCGCGGCGCTCGTCAGCACGGAGCGCGCCGCGGGCGACATCATCGCCGCCGGCGTGCCCACCTGGATTTCCGTCGCCGTCTTTCCCGTCGCCTTCGGTCTCATTGCCGCGCGGCTCGTCTGGCGCGCGTCTCCCACGCTCGCGGGCAAGCTGATTGCCGCGGCCGGCCTCGTCGCCGGCCTCGTCTTGGCGCGGCGGCCCGTGTGGTTCGCGGGCCGCGCGCTCTGGCCGTGGATCACGGCGATGCTCGTCGCCGGCGTGCTCGGCGCGCCGATCTTCGCGCTGCTCGGCGGCCTCGCCATGTTCGCCTTCCTCGTCGACGGCGGGCGGCCGATCGTGCCGCTCATCAAGGCGTACGAGGAGCTGACGTCGCCGTCCGCCAACCTCGCCGCGATTCCGCTCTTCACGCTGACGGGCTTTCTGCTCGCCGAAGGCAAGTCGTCGGAACGGCTGCTCCGCGCGCTGCGCGCGGTCGTCGGCTGGATGCCCGGCGGCACGGCCGTCGCCGCGGCGACGCTCTGCGCGTTCTTCACGCTGTTCACCGGCGGATCCGGCGTGACGATCCTCGCGCTCGGCGGATTGCTGCTGCCCGCGCTGCTGCAGGACGGCTACAAGGAGCGCTTCTCGATCGGCGTGCTGACGGCGTCGGGCTCGCTCGGCCTGCTGTTCCCGTTGTCGGTGCCGCTGATCCTGTACGGCATCATCGCGCAGAACGTCGCGATCGAAGATCTCTTCATCGGCGGCCTGCTGCCCGGCGTGCTGATGCTCGCCTTGATCGCCGCGCTCGGCATCCGCCATGCCGTCAAGTTCCAGGCGCGCCGCTCGCCCTTCTCGCCCGCCGGAGCCGTTCGCGCGCTGTGGGACGCGAAGTGGGAAATGCTGCTGCCCGTCGTCGTGCTCGTCGCGCTGCTCGGCGGGTATGCGACGACGTCGGAATCGGCCGCGCTCGCGGCGCTCTACGCGCTCATCGTCCAGCGCTTCATCCATCGCGACCTGCCGTCGTTCCGTGACGTGCTGCGCGTGGCGAGCGACTGCGTCGGGCTGGTCGGCGGCGTGCTCATCATCCTGTCGGTGGCCGTCGGGCTCACCAACGCGCTGGTCAACGCGCAGGTGCCGATGCTGCTGATCGACTGGACGCAGACGCACATCCATTCGAAGGCCGTCTTCCTGCTCGGCCTCAACGTCTTCCTGCTGCTCGTCGGCACCGTGATGGACATCTTCTCCGCCATCGTCGTCGTCGTGCCGCTGCTGATTCCGCTGGCGCAGGTGTTCGACATCAACCTGGTGCACCTGGGCGTGATCTTCATCGCCAATCTCGAGCTCGGCTATCTGCACCCGCCGCTCGGCCTGAACCTGCTGCTGGCGTCGTATCGCTTCAAGAAGCCGGTCCTCGAGGTCACCTGGGCGACGCTGCCGATGCTCGCCGTCCTCGCCCTTGGCGTGCTCCTCATCACCTACGTGCCCTGGCTGACGCTCGGGCTGCTGCAGTGGATGGGACGGGCGTAGCCTGCTACCATCTCGACGTTCCGGTGGCGGGAGGGGATGTGACCAAGCGCATCGTAATCGCAGGGATCGTGCTGGCGTCGGTGGCCGGATGCGGCAAGTCGGCGCAGCAGCAGCAGGCGGAGGACGCCGCCAAGAAGATCGAAGAAGGCGCGAAGGCGATGCAAGAGGGCGCCAACGCGATGGCGAGCAGCGCGCAGCAGAGCTCCAACCAGATGGCGGAGGGCCTGCAGAAGATGGCGCAGGGCTTCCAGCAGATGGCCCAGGGCTCGGCGAAGGTCGTCGACTACGAAGTCTTGAAGCCGCTGTTGCCCGAGGTCGACGGCTGGACCAGGAGCGACGCGAAGGGCGAGCAGCTCAGCATGCCCGTGTCGTACTCGCGCGCCGAAGCGCGGTACCAGAAGGACGACAGCAACATCGAGCTGGAGATCACCGACACGGCGCTGAGCCAGCTCCTGCTCGCGCCGATGTCCATGTTCCTCGCGTCGAACTACTCGGAGCGGTCCGACGACGGCTTCAAGCGCGCGGCGAAGGTCGGCGGGTTCCCGGGCTTCGAGGAGTGGAACACGGACTCGAAGCGCGGCGAGGTGACGGTGGTCGTCAACAACCGCTTCATCGTGCAGGGTACCGGACACGACATCGCGGATCTCGCGCCGGTGCACCAGATCGTCGAGGCCGTGGACTTCTCGAAGCTCGCGGCGATCAAGTAGCCGCCGCGCCGGCGCGGCGGCACGAGGCGCGGGATTGACCGTGACGCGACTTCTGCTCGTCTGGATCGGAAGCGGCCTGCTGACAGCGGCGCTGACGGCCGAGGCGCCGCGGGCGACGGCCGCGCGCGCCGTGCGGGCCACGGTCGACGCGCAGATCGCCAGCGCGTCCAACGCCATCTACAATCTCGACCGCGACGACGCCCTGTCGCTCGCGCGCCAGGCCACGATCATGGCGCCCGATCAGTCGCGCGCGTATCGCGCGCTGGCGACGATCCTCTGGCTCGACATCCTGTTCCAGCGTGGCGCGGTGACCGTCGACAACTACCTCGGCGGATTGACGCGCGCGTCGCTCGCGCTGCCCAAGCCGCCGGCGGATCTCGATGCGGAGTTCAAGCGCGCGCTCACGCGGGCCATCGATCTCGCCGACGTCCAGTTCAGACGCAATCCGCGCGACGTCGCCGCGATGCACGATCTCGGCGCCGCCTACGCGATCGACGCGTCCTACATGGCGTCGGTCGATGGCCGCATCATGGCGGCGTTCGGTCCGGCG
>CAZNMF010000182.1:0-4793 GCA_964573795.1 uncultured Solibacteraceae bacterium | reverse complement strand
TGGAGGACATGGAGAAGACGAGCGTGGCTGGTCGACGGCCGCGCATGCGGCCGAGCGGACGGGGGCGGGGGGGGGGGGAACCGGCGCCCGGGCGGCGGCCTCGCGCGGGGGGGGTGGGCGGGCCCCCACAACCCGCGGTTTTTGTTTCCGGTGGGCCGCGCGTTTTCCGGCCCCCCGCCCACGTCCGCTCGGCCGCATGCGCGGCCGTCGACCAGCCACGCTCGTCTTCTCCATGTCCTCCACGTCTCCATGTGTTTAACCAGATCCTCGGGCTGTGGCTCATCTCACCGTCCCGTTTCGCGATGCGACGCGTGCACGGGCTTTGACTCCGGCGATCCGCGCTGGCGGAGGTAGATCGACAGCCAGACCATGCTCGCGATGCCGAGGAACTCGCTCTGCCAGTTCTGCATCGACTGAAACCAGAATCGCGAAGACAGAATCCATTCGTGCCACGTGCTGAGCGGCCGCCCTTCGAGCGCCTCGGCCGCGCGCTCCGCACGCCAGCCGGTGACGGCGTGCGCGCCCCACGCCAGCGCGAACAGCAGCGCGAACGCGAGGCCGAGCGATCGTTCGTAGACCCATAGCACCCAGCCGCCGCGGCGCACGGGCCAGGGCACATCGGGGAGATGCGCGAAGTGCCGAGGATCGGCGTCGGTCAGCTCGATCGCGCCGGGCCGCCGCGACTCGGCCGAGCCTTCCGCCGTCAGGACGACGGTGAGCACGACGAAGACGGCCATCTCGAGGAACTCGCTTTCCCAGTTCTCGAACAGCGCTTCCCAGACGTGTCCACCGCGGAGATACGCCGCGAACGTCATCGGCGGCGCGCCGTGCTCGACCCGCTCCTGGTTCCACATCGCGTGGCCGGCGATCATCTCGCCGGCTGCCGCGACCGCGAACAGTCCAAGGAGCGCGAGGAGAAGGGCGTGCCGTTTGATGGCGCTCATACTGTCGATCTATCCGTGCGAGAACGGTGCCAGCGTCACGCCAGTCCTGCGGACGACGCGGCATCGGCGTTTTGCGCAGCGTCGTAGCGCGGTCTGTTCGCATCCGGCGGCGAGACGCGCGTGACATATTGCAATGCCATAGGAGTCGTGGCACCCTATGGTAACGCCATAGAACGGGCTACAGGCTACGGGCTACGGGCTACGGGCCACAGACTACGGGCTACTTGTCCGCCGTAGCCTTCGGCGGAGGCGGACGGGGACACGCAGCATGGGGCGGGAGGGTGTGACGCGATGAGACGGATGCGTGCGTGGACCGTGCGTCTCGGCGGCCTGTGGCGGCGCGATCGCCGGCATCGCGACGCTGCCAGCGAGATCGAAAGCCATCTGCAGCTCCACATCGATGACAACCTGCGTGCGGGCATGACGCCCGACGAGGCGCGGCGGCAGGCGCTGCTGCACTTCGGCAGCGTCGCGGCGATTGGCGACGATCTGCAGGCGCGCCATGGCGTGCCGTCGATCGAGTCGTTCGCGAGGGATCTGCGCGTCGGCGCGCGGATGCTGCGGCGCGCGCCGTGGTTTACGCTCGCGGCGGCCCTCACGCTCGCCCTTGGCGTCGGCGTGACGACGGCGACGATGAGCCTCGTCGACGTGCTGCTGTTCCGGCCGCTCGCGGGCGTCTCCGAGCCCGATCGACTGGTGGTGCCGAGGATTCCCAACTATCCGCAGTTCCGCGACGCCGTCGAGCGCGTACAGGCGCTCGATTTGGCGGGCTACACACGCCAGGAGCTCAGCGCCGGTCTCGGCGCCGACGCCAGTCCGGTGCAGGCGGAATGCGTGACCGACGGATACTTCTCCGTGCTCGGCGTCAGGTCGACGTACGGCCGACTCCTGTCGCACGAGGACGGCGCCACCGGCGGGCCCTTGTCCGTCGTCCTGTCAGACGGGTTCTGGACGAGACGTTTCGGGCGCGATCCCGCAGCGATCGGACAGACGATGTCGATCGCCGGGCGGTCGTACACCATTGTCGGGATCGCGCCGCGTGATTTCCATGGTGTCGAGCTCGGCGGGGTCGACGTCTGGCTGTCGCTCGTCATGTCGCCCGAGGCGTGCTCGTTCACGGGATCGAGCCTGCTCGAGAGCCGCCGCAGCGCCTGGCTGCGCACCGTCGGCCGTCTCCGTGACGGTCGAACGCTCGCCGACGCTCGTGCGGAGATCGCGGCGATCTTCGAGGGCGAGTCGCGGAATGGCGCGCGCCCGTCGGGCGTCGAATCGCTGGCCGACGAGCGCGCGTCGAGCGTCCGGCGCGACGGACGACTGGCAATCTGGATCGTCTGCGGCGCCGCGGTGTTCCTGCTGATCGCGAGCGCGAACCTCGCCGGACTCCTCTCGATTCGTGCATTCGATCGTCATCGCGAGATCGTCGTGCGGCTCCAGCTCGGCGCGACGCGCCGTCGCGTCTTTCGGCAGCTCATCGTCGAACAGACGCTGCTGATGTCGATCGGCGCAGCGCTCGCGCTGCCCATTGGCCGGATGGTCTGGGCCTTGATCAGCCGCTTCTTTCCCGTCGACGCCGAACGCGTCCTGCTGACGCCACGCACACTGGCGGTGCTCGCGGCGTTTGCGATGATCGCGGCCGTCATCAGCGGCATCGTTCCGGCCATCCAGGCCGTGCGCGCAGCGGGCGATGGCCTGCTGCGAACGTCGCTGCCGGTCGCGCGGGTCCGCTCGCGTTTTCGCATCGCGTTGCTGGCGCTGCAGGTCGGTCTGGCGCTGGTGCTCGTGACGAGCGCCGGTCTGTTCGTGCGCAGCGTGCAACAGGTCAAGCGTGGTGTCGGCTACGACATGACGCGCGCGCTCGTCGTCAGCGTCGACCTGCGCAAGTCCGCGATTCGCCGCGAAGCGGATATCCGCGACGTCTTCGATCGGCTGCTGGCGAGGGCCCGGCAGATGCCGGACATCGAGGCGGCCGGCATGACGACGACGGGACCGCTGGGATCGACGCAGGGCGTCATGGTGTCCCCGCTGCCTGCTGCAAGACAGGCGGATCAACTCCCGCGCGCGATGAGCTACGTGTCGCCGGCATACTTCGCGGCGATTGGCACGCGTATCGTGCGAGGCCGTGCGTTTCTCGATACGGACACGCGCCTGAGCCCGCCGGTGGCGATCGTCGATCAGGCACTGGCGCAGGCGATGTGGTCCGATCGCGAGCCGGTCGGGCAATGCCTCCTCGTGTCGCCCAACCAGCCGTGCGTGCAGGTCGTCGGCGTCAGCGAGCCGCGTCGTGCGCTGAATCTGCAAAAGCCCGACTACGAGATGTTCTTTCCCCTGGCGCAGGCGGCCGACCGCGGGTTCCTGCCGCAGGCGATCATCTTGCGCACACGAGGGACGCCGTCGCGCGTGCTGGCGGACGTTGCGACGGCGCTGCGCGGCGTCGAGCCGCGGCTGCCGGCCGTGCAGGTCCGGCCGCTCGAAGATCTCGTGGACACCGAGGCACGCGCGTGGCGCTCGGGCGCGTCGATCTTCGGCCTGTTCGGCGTCGTGGCCAACGTGCTCGCGGCGCTCGGTCTGTACGGCGCGATCGCGTTTCTCGCGCAGCAGCGGACGCCGGAGATCGGCGTGCGGCTGACGCTCGGCGCGCGGCGCCGCGACATCGTGCGGATGATGCTCGCGGAGGCGACGTGGCCGCTGGCCATCGGTCTCGCGGCCGGCGTGCTCGGCGCGATCGGCATCGCCGGATGGATCGGCGCGCTGCTGTATGGCGTGACGCCCGCCGATCCGGTGTCGCTCGTCGCCGCAGTCGTGTTGCTCGTCATCGCGTGTGTCGCCGGCACGGTCGTACCGGCCGTGCGCGCAGCCCGTCTCGATCCCGTCGTCGCGCTGCGGCACGAGTGATCGCTGTCGCTTGCGGAGAGGAGAACGATTCATGACGTCGCGGCGTGTCGGCAGTGGGGCGGGATTGATTGCGACGCTTGTGCTGTTGCTGCCGGGAGCGGCCACCGCGCACGCGCAGCAGGTCGGCGTGTCCGAAAGCAGCATGCGGCGTCTCGCGGACCATCAACCGATGCCGATCTATCCGCCGGCCTCGGTCCAGCAGCGGCACGGCGGCGTCGTGGTTGCGTTCGTCGTTGCAACCGTAGCCGGGCCGGTTGAGCGCGTCGACATCCTCGAAGCGCCTGATGCGGACATCGCCGCGGCGGCAAAGGCGGCGTTGATGCAATGGACGTTCAAGCCGGTGACGGTTCCCGGACGTCCCGAGCCGTACGGCGGGCAGGGCAAGCTGACGTTCTATTTCCGCGTCACGAACGGCGCAGGGCGCGTGCTGAGTCCAAATCAGATGCCCGGCAACGAGCACGTGTTCGATCCGCCGGCGTCGGTGCCCGCGCGGTCGTCTGGCGCACCGCCGTCGGCGCCGCCTGCCGTCAGATCGGCGGCGTCGTCAGCCGCGCCGGAGATTGGCGAGACCGAGCTGCAGAAGATCGTGTCGACGACGAAGCCAGTTTGGCTGGATGTCCGCGATCGCGACGAGTTCGCCGGTGGTCATCGTGATGGCACCGTCAACGTTCCGGCAGACGAATTGGGCGTGCGTGCCCGCGCCGAATTCTCGCCGTCGCAGACGATCGTCATCGATTGCGCCAAAGGCGACGCGCGCTGGTGCCACGCGGGTGCCAGCATTCTCATGCAGCGTGGCGTCACGCACGTGTACGTGTTCATTCCGTAGGATTCACATGGAGGCATGGAGCACATGGAGAGGCGTGGCTGATGAGCGGCGCCCGGCGTAGCCGGGCGCCTGCGGGCAAGCGCGGCAGAACGAAATACGCGGGCTCAACGATAACCACGCGCGCGTCTTTG
>CAZNMF010000181.1:0-4227 GCA_964573795.1 uncultured Solibacteraceae bacterium | reverse complement strand
TGAGACTCCCTGTAGCGCATTGCCGGGTGTCTGGCTCGGCGCCCAGATCTCGAGCTTGCCGTTCTCGAACTTCGCCGTGCAGACTTCCGGCTCGAGCTGCGCGTGCGAGATGAACGGATACATGTACGCGCCTTCGGCGACCTTCGCAGCGCTCGCCAGCGCGGCATCAACGTCGCCGTCGCGACGGACCCATTGCGCGGGTGTTTGCGTCGAGAGCCGCGCAGCTTCAGCGGCGAAGCCGTCGCTGCTCTGCGAGGCCGTTGCGCCTTCGTCCCAGGTGACCTGCAGCTTCTCGCGCGCCGTCTTCGCCTGATAGAACGTGTCCGCGACGATCGCCACGCCGCCGGCGAGCGTCGTCAGATCGCTGCCGCCTTCGACGACGAACACGTGGCGGACGCCTGGCAGCGCTTTGACCTCATCGAGATTCGCGGAGACGACCTTGCCGCCGAACACCGGGCACTTCTGATAGACCGCGGCGAGCATGCCCGGCACCATGAAGTCGATCGCGAACAGCGGCTGGCCGCTGACGATCTTCGCGTTGTCGACGCCGTGTACGCGCGTGCCGATGATGTGGTAGCTCGCCTTGTCCTTCAGCTTCAGCGTCGAGAAATCGGGCGGCGGCAGCGCTGCGGCCTTCGTCGCGACGGCGCCGTACGTCAGCGTGCGGCCGCTCGGCGCGTGCCTCACCGTGCCGGACGCGGTCGTGCACTCCGTCGCCGGCACGCCCCACGTTGCGGCTGCGGCCGCGATCAGCATCTGCCGCGCCGCGGCGCCGACCTGTCGCAGCGGCGTCCAGTTCGTGGGCGTGCCCGTGCTGCCGCCCGCAAATTGCTGGCCGTACTTCGCCTGATCGACGTCCGCCTGTTCGTACTGCACCGCGCTCCAGTCAACGTCGAGCTCGTCGGCGATGATCATCGGCATGCTCGTGCGCACGCCCTGACCGACCTCCGGGTTCTTCGCCATGATGAAGACGCGGTTCTCCGGCGTGATGCGGATGAACGCGTTCGGCGAGAGCGGCGCCGGCGCGGGCGGGCCCTGCGCGTCGAGCGCCGGACGGAAGTAGAAGCCGAGCAGCAGGCCGCCGCCGGCGAGCGTGCTGACCTGGAGGAAGCCGCGACGATTCATCTGGGCCTGCATGATCGCCTCCTCGTTACGCGCTGACGATGTCCGTCGGCGTCAGCGCCGCGTCGGCGGTTCGCTGCGCGACGCTCGATCGCATCGTCGCGGCGTCGTGAATCGCCTTGCGGATGCGCAGGTACGTGCCGCAGCGACAGACATTGCCGGACATCGCCGCGTCGATGTCCGCGTCGGTCGGATTCGGCGTCTTTGCGAGCAGCGCCGCGGCGCTCATGATCTGGCCCGCCTGGCAGTAGCCGCACTGCGGGACGTCGTTGGCGAGCCACGCCTGCTGCACCGGATGCGTCGCATCGGCCGACAGGCCTTCGATGGTCGTCACCGTCCGCGCGCCGACCGACGCGATTGGCGTGATGCACGCGCGCGTCGGCTCGCCGTCGAGGTGCACCGTACACGCGCCGCACTGCGCGATGCCGCAGCCGAACTTCGTGCCTTTGAGATCGAGCACATCGCGCAGGACCCAGAGCAGCGGCATCTCGGCCGGCACATCGACAGTCGTCGCGCGTCCGTTGACGGTGAGCGTGTAGGGCATGTTGGGCTCCGAAGGGACAAGTATTAGAGTACGGACCGGCTCCGTTCAAGCCCGAACGGCCGAAACCGCTTCGAATCGATTTCGACCATGACGTCGCCGTACCAGCGCATGCGATCCCTTCGCGACGAGGGCACGGCCTTCGCCGTTGCGACCGTCGTGCGCACGCAGGGCAGTACTCCCCAGGTGGTCGGCGCGAAGCTGATCGTCACCGCCGACGAGACCACGCGGCCGTTCGGGACGCTCGGCGGCGGCTGCGTCGAAGCCGATGCGATCGACGCCGCCAGGCAGGTGCTCGCCGGCGGGCCGCGCTCGCTCCGCGAATACCGGCTGACCGAAGAGCTGGCCTGGAATACCGGCCTCGTGTGCGGCGGGACGATGTGGATCCTCGCCGAGCCGGGTGAGGCCGCAGTGACCCCGAACGGCGAGGACCTGCTCGACGCCGTCGTCGACGCTGCGTCCGGCGGGCCGCCGCTCGCCGTCGTCACGAAGCTGGCGCGCGACGGCCGCGGCTTCACGTTCGACGGCCGCCTCGTCGTGCTCGCGGATGGCCGGCTGAACGGCAGCCTGGGCGACGAGGCGATCGACGGGCGTGCAACGGACGCGGGGCTCGAGCAGATTCGCCACGGCACGCCGCGGCTCGTCACGGTCGATGACCGGCACGATCTCCTGATCGAACCGGTCACGTCGCGCCCGCAGCTCGTCATCGCGGGCGGCGGCCACGTCTCGAAAGCGATTGCGCGGCAGGCGCGGCTGCTCGGCTTCGACGTCACGGTCCTCGAAGATCGTCCCGAGTTCGCCGATCCCGATCGCTTCGGCGGCGCGACCGTTCTCGGCGGCGACGTTGCCGCGAACATCGCGTCGCTCGACTACGGACCGCAGACCTACCTCGTCATCGCCACGCGCGGGCACAAGCTCGACAGCGACTGCGTCGTCTCCGCCGTCAAGACGAGCGCGCGCTACATCGGACTGCTCGGCAGCCGGCGCAAGACGGTGTTGATCGAGCAGATGCTGCACGAGATCGGCGTCGATCCCGCCCGCGCGTCGGCGATTCACGCGCCGGTCGGCCTCGATCTCGGCGGCCGGACGCCGGAAGAGATCGCGCTGTCCGTCCTTGCCGAGATCACGCAGCTCCGCTATGGCGGCAGCGGGCGGCCGCTGCGCGAGCGTTGAGACAGACGTAGCCGCAGGGCTTGAGCCCTGCGGGCCCCGGCGGGCTTCAGGCCACCGGCTACGACGATTCGACAAACGCTCTACGTCTTGAAGACCAGCGCGATGACGACGGAGACGTCGTTCTTCTTGATGCCTTCGACCGCGGGAATGTTCTTGTAGGTGTCGAGCCACTCGAGCTTCAACTGCGTGCGTGACGACACCGAGGCCGAGAAGCCCGCGTTGATCGTGAGCAGGTAGTCGCCGAAGTCGGTCGTCGGCCACAGGCCCGTGAGGCCCTGCGTGAGCGTCGACGCCGTCGTGATCGCGTGGCTGAACCGCTCGCCGAACGTGATCGCGCCGGACGGCCGCACGTCGAGGTCCGTGTCCTTCTCCCACACGCCGCCGACGCCTAGATCGATCGCGAGCGACGTCTTCTGCGGAACGTCGATCACGTTGTAGCCGAGGCCGGACGTCGGCGCGACGAGGTACTCGATGTCCTTGAACTCGTCGTGCAGATATTGCACCTGGCCGAAGACGTACGCGTGGCCGTTGACCTGATATTGATCCCGCGCCGTGAGCCCGATGCGATTGGCCGACGACTCGCCTTCTGATGTGCCGCGAATGTAGAGCCCATCGGACTTGAAGACGTTGCGCTTCTTCGCGTCGTACTGGATGCCGTAGGACGCGTTGAACGTCGACGTGTTCGAGTTGCCGCTGGTCAGCGTCAGCCCCGCGCCGAACGTCGTCTTCCACGGCGACGGCGGTGCTGGAGGCGGAGCCGGGGCCGCCGCTGGCGTCGGTGGCGGGGCGGCTGGGGGCGTCTGCGCGAAAGCGGGGGAGGCGGCAACGGCGAGGACGAACACGATCGAGCACACACGCACGGGCATTCTTCGGTCTCCTTTGGCGATGGAGGATGCAGACCAGTGGAGTCAGACGTCGATCATGTCCGGTGGGCCGTGCTCCAGCGAAGTATTTTTTGCGCGACCGAGCCGGCGGGCGGCGCAATCAGACGTCGAACAGCGCGCAGAGCGCCTCGTCGAGGTCGGCGTGCGAGAAATGAAAGTGCAGCGCCAGCGCGCGGCGTGGAATCGCGCGTTGGCCGTTGAGCAGAAGGAGCTCGGAGAGCTCGCGTCCGAGCGCGAGATGCAGCCCGAATGCCGGCGCGCGCAGCCAGCTCGGACGTCCGAGCGCGCGGCCGAGCGCGCGGGCGAACGCGTCGTTCGTGACGGGCGCCGGCGCGCAGGCGTTGAGTGGTCCGGCCACTGCCGGATTGCCGATCGCCCACGCAACGAGCGCGACCCAGTCTTCGACGTGAATCCACGGCATGTATTGGCGTCCGCTGCCGGTAGGGCCGCCGGCGAACAGACGAAATGGCAGCGCCATCTTCGGCAGCGCGCCGCCCTCGCGTCCCA
>CAZNMF010000180.1:0-28243 GCA_964573795.1 uncultured Solibacteraceae bacterium | reverse complement strand
CGTCACCTTGACCGCGTCCGCCAGCGCGTTGACGCCGCGGAGGATCTGGTGGCGCGAGTCCTCTCCGTACACAATCTGCTTTGCCATTGCGAATCTCCGTTGGGAACAGGAATCTGACTGCCGGGACGGCCGGCGCTACTTCTCGATCACGCCGAGGACTTCCTCCTCGCGCACGATCAGGAGCTCCTCGCCGTCGAGCTTGATCTCCTGGCCGGCGTACTTGCCGAACAGCACGGTGTCGCCCGCCTTGACGTCGAGCGGCGTCACCTTGCCGTCCTTCTCGATCCGCCCCTTGCCGACCGCGATGACCTTGCCCTGCTGCGGCTTCTCCTTGGCGCTGTCCGGAATGATGATGCCGCCCACGCGCTGCTCTTCTTCTTCGATGCGCTGGACGATGATGCGATCGTGCAGTGGTCTCACCTTCATGTCTGTCCCTCTCTCCGTGTCCGGCCGCGTCCCGGCGGGACGGGCCTGCGCTGAAAAGATCCGGCCCGGTGCCTGGCAGTCTTCGGTACAGACTGTTAGCACTCACTGTGGCCGACTGCTAAATATAGGAAAGACGGGAAGGGGAGGTCAAGGGCGGAGGGCGGTGGACTGTCGGCCACGGGCTACAGGCTACGGGCTACGCGGACGACGTCGCTGGCGACGTTTCGAAAATTGAGAAGGGTTCGAGCCGCTGATTGAGAAAATTTCAATGTCGCGTCGAGCGATCGCCGAGATCTGGCGATTTCGCGCGCGGCTCCAGTGGCGCGGCGCTTGCGCTGGCCGTCGCCATGTCAAGAGACCACCGCAAGCTCCAAATCTTTCACGTGGCCGATGCGCTCGCGCTCAAGGTGTACCGGACGACGCGGCAATTGCCGGCAGATGAGCGATTCGGGCTGCAGTCGCAGATCCGACGCGCAGCCGTCTCCGTTCCGACGAACATTGTGGAAGGATGCGCTCGCGGCTCCACGGCGGATTATCTGCGTCTTCTGCAGGTGGCGTACGGCTCGGCGCACGAAGTGCACTATCTGGTCGATCTCGCACGCCGGCTCGACTTCCTGCAGTCAACGGACGCCGCGGCGCTGCTCGGCGCGTACGACAAGCTCTCGGCCGGGATTTTTGCCGTCGTGTCAGCGCTTCAGAGACTCACGTCCCAGTCCGACGTCCGCGTCCGTCGCTCGTAGGCTGTCGTCGTAGCCCCTAGCCCGTAGCCTGTGGCCCGTCAAGCGCTTTTCCGAATCTTGTACTCGCTCATCTTCCGGCTCAGCGTGTTGCGGTGCAGGCCGGTCATCTTGGCGGCTTTGCAGACGTTGTAGTTGGTCTTTGCGAGCGCGCGGGTGATGAACGTTCGCTCGAACTCGCGCTGGGCGTCGTCGAACAGGATGCCCTTGTCGATCATCTGTTGCACGAGCTGGGCGAGATCGTCGCGCATCATAGCGCCAGCTCTCGACCGGTGAGCCGGCGGTAGGCCTCGAGGTACTTCTCGCGCGTGCGGGCGACGACCTCGTCGGGCAGCGACGGGACCGGCGGCTGCTTGTTCCAGCCGATCGCCTCGAGATGGTCGCGCACGAACTGCTTGTCGAAGCTCGGCTGCGCCTGACCGGTGGCGTACTGATCGGCGGGCCAGAACCGTGAGGAGTCCGGCGTCAACACCTCGTCGATCAGGATGAGCTCGCCGTTGGCGACGCCGAACTCGAACTTCGTGTCCGCGATGATGATGCCGCGCGTGGAAGCGTGCTCCACGCCGCGCGCGTAAATGGCCAGCGTCAACTCGCGCAGCCGCGTCGCCTGCTCGCGCCCGACGATCGCCGCGGCCTGGTCCTCGCTGATGTTCTCGTCGTGGCCCGTCTCCGCCTTGGTCGCCGGCGTGAAGATCGCCGCGGGCAGACGGTCCGACTCCCGCAGCCCGGCCGGCAGTGCCACGCCGCAGACCGCGCCGGTGCGCTGATAGTCCTTCCAGCCCGATCCCGACAAGTAGCCGCGCGCGACGCACTCGACCGGCAGCGGCTCCGTCTTGCGCACCAGCATCGAACGTCCGCGCAGCACGTCGCGATAGGGCCGCGTCACGGCAGGGAAGCGATCGACGTCGACCGCGAGGCAGTGATGCGGCACGAGATCGCCGACGTGGTCGAACCAGAACGCGGAAAGTTGTGTCAGGACCTTCCCTTTGTCGGGAATCCCGGAGCCAAGGACGTAGTCGAACGCGGAGATGCGATCGGTGGCGACGATCAGCAACTGATCGCCGAGATCGTACACGTCGCGGACCTTGCCTCGACGCGCGAGCGTCAGACCGTCGAAGTTCGTTTCGAGCACAACCGAAGATGACATCGTGGAGCGTGTTGAGTTGAAAGGAAGCGGAAGCCTATCACTTCGTTCGAGCGATCACAATCTCTCCGCCGTCGACGCGCAGCGCGACGCGCGCGTCGTTCCCGAACGTGTGGCGCAACGTCGCCGTACGATCGTGTACGTCGGGCGCGAGACCGAGATCCGTTGCGACGATCGTGCCAGGATCGGCGACGGCATCGATCGCGATCGGCAGCGGATCGCGCGCGAGCGTCACGCGGACGCCGCCGCCGGTCGCGATCGTCGTCAACGGCACGGCGCGATCGATCGTGGCGGACACCGCGGCGTTGCGCGCGTCGACGCGCACGGCGCCTCGCGGCTCGACGACGGCCGCGCTGCCGCCGCTGATGGTGAGCCGGGCGGCGCCTGTCGATCGCGTGAGCTCCACCGACGCGTTCGACGCATCGATCGTAGACGGCCCGGCGAGATCGCGCGCCTGGCAGGCGCCGTTGCGCAGATCGACCGCCGTCTCGCCGTGCGTCCGATCGATCGTCGCGGTGGCGCCGGCCAGCGTCAGCGCGATCGACTCCGCGTCGGCGATCGTGATCGCGCCGTTGCGGTGCGTGCCCGTGACCGCGCCGGCGATCCGCTCGAGGTTCGCGTCGCCGGCCGTCGCGTCCAGCCGCACGGCGGCGACCGACGACACCGACGTCCGGCGCGCGCCGTCGACGCGCACGGTCAGGCGCGCCGGGACGCGCAGCGTCAGCGTCGCGGTCTGACGCACGCCGCGCGGCGCACGCACGGCGATCGCGAGGATCGATCCCATCTCGTCGGCGCCGATCGTGACCTGATCGGCGTTGCGCCTGGCCGCCGCCTCGTCGGCCGCCTGCGCGTCGACGGCCAGCGTCCACGCGACGTCCGTTCGTGGCTCGCCGGTCACGACGACGGCTGAGGCGCCGGCGATATCGATCTCGGCGAGCGCCGCAGGAGCCGGCCAGGTGCCATCGTGGGTGACGGTCGCGCGTGCCGCCGCGGGCCCGCGGCGCGGCCGGAACGCATCGCGCAAGGCCGAGAGCGAAAAGCGCCGCTCGCCCGCGCGCGGAGGCGGCGCGCTGATCTCGTAGGCGAGGATGCCGACGCAGACGAAGGCGGCGACAATCAGTAACTCACGCTTTCCCATGGACTTGCCGCCAATCCTATAGTAGAACCGAGCGCGCCGTGCGCCCGTGTCGGCGCGAGGGACGGTAGACTCGTCGAGACCATGCCAGCGTCGTCATCGTCAGCGCGCGTGCCGTGGCACGCCGTGTTCATCGCCGCCCTGACGATCGGGTTGCTGTGGCTGTTCGTCAGGAACATCAATCCGAGAGAGGCGTGGGAGGCGACGCGGCACGCGCATCTCGGGTGGATCGGGCTGGCGTGCGTCGTGACGCTGCAGACGTACGTGCTGCGAGCCGCGCGCTGGCAGATTCTGCTCGCGCCGATCGGCCGCGCGCGCTTCGGGCCGGCGTTCCGGACGACGATCATCGGGTTCACGGCGTCGTTCCTGCTGCCGGCACGGATTGGCGAAGTGCTGCGGCCGTACCTGCTCGCGCGTCACGAACGGCTCAACGCGGCGTCCGCGTTCGCGACGATCATCGTCGAGCGCATTCTCGACATGATCACAGTGCTGCTGATCTTCGGGCTGGGCATTGTCGTGCTCGGCGCGGCGGTCAGCACCGAGATCCGGAGCGCCGGCATCGTGGCGGGGGCGGCCGCCGCGGCGGCGGTCCTCGTGCTGGTCGTGCTGGCCGGCCATCCGGAGCCGATGGCGCGTCTGACCGCCCGGCTGGCGCGCGTCCTGCCAGCGCGCGCGGCTGCGATCGCCACGAGCTTCGTGCGCACGTTCGTCGAAGGCCTGCGCGTGTTGCGCAGTCCGTCGCATCTGATTCTGGCGTTCGCGTGGTCCATTCCGCTGTGGCTGTCGCTCGCGTTCGGCATCTGGCTGACGACGCGAGCGTTCGATTTGACGTTGCCCTTCATCGGCTCGTTCCTCGTGGTCGGCTACCTGGCCGTCGGCGTGGCCGCGCCGACGCCGGGCGGCGCGGGCGGATTCCACTACATGTACAAACTGGCGATGACGCAGTTGTTCGCCGCGCCCGAGAGCGCGGCGGCGGCCGCGGCGATCGTCCTGCACGCCGTCTCGTTCGTGCCGATCACGATCCTCGGCCTGTTCTTCATGTGGCAGGACGGGCTGACGCTGCGCGGCCTGCAGCGCATGGGCGCCGAAGCGCGGTCGGCCGAGGCGCCCGACGCGGCGCGCGAATGACGGCCAGGGGTGGGAGAACGACGCTGTGAAGTGTCCCTACTGCGGCAATCTCGGTGACAAGGTCGTCGACTCGCGCGAGAGCAAGGAGGGCGAGGTCATTCGCCGCCGGCGCGAGTGCCTCGAGTGCGGCCGCCGCTTCACCAGCTACGAGCGCATCGACGAGATCCCGTACATGGTCGTCAAGAAGGACGGCCGGCGCGAGCGCTTCGATCGGCAGAAGCTCGTCGGCGGCCTGCTGAAGGCCTGCGAGAAGCGGCCCGTCCGCGTCGCCGCGCTCGAGGCGATCGCCGATCGCATCGAGGCCACGCTGCAGGATCGGCCCGAGCGCGAGATGTCGACCGAAGAGATCGGCGCGTTCGTGATGCAGGAGTTGAAACAGCTCGACAAGGTGGCCTTCGTCCGCTTCGCGTCGGTCTATCGCAACTTCCGCGATCTCGACGAGTTCAAGGACGAGCTCAACGCGTTGCTCCGGACCCGCGAATGATCGTCGCTCGCGCGCTCTCGGCCGCGTGGCTGGTCGCCACGCTGGCAGCCACGGCCGGCTCGACCGGGGACATCCGCGTCACGCCGATCGTGGCCGAGGGCCACGTGGCCGTGTCGTTCACCGCCGGCGCCAGCTTCGGCGACGACGCGCGCGCCGTCATCCAGAGCGGGCTGCCGATGACGATGACGTTCACGATCGATCTCAAGCGGCCGTCGGGCTTCTGGTGGGATCGCACCGTCGGCAGCGTGACCGTCGCGGCCACCGTGAAGCTGGACACGCTGACCGGCGTCTATCAGGTCTCGAAATCGCAGGACGGCCAGGTCATGTGGTCGCAGCGCACCGAGGATCTCGACAGCGTCCGCGAGTGGATGACGACGTTCGATCGCGTGCCGGTGTCGACGGGCGACCGGCTCGAGGCCAACGCCGACTACTACGTGCGGGTGCACTTGCGCGCCAGCCCGCGGCGCACGCTGTCGCTCTGGCCGTTCCTGGGCGGTGACGACGGGACGGGCCGCGCCGACTTCACGTTCCTCCGCTAGCCATGTACCTCCGCCCGACCGACGTCGCGCCGCCCGTCGCTCCGCGGCGGCGTCTGCTCGACAGCCCGCGGCTGCTCGGCGCGATCGGCGTGCTGCTCGTCGCCATCCTCGCGGCGCTGTTCTGGATTGCGAATCGATCCAGCCATCTGCCACCCGCGCTGCTGACCGACGTCCTGCTGTACGCGCTGCTCGCCGTCGATCTGGCGCTGCTGGCCGCGCTGTCGTTCGTTCTCGTCCGCAATCTGCTGAAGCTGTGGGTAGAGCGGCGCGCGGCCGCGCCGTTCGCGCGCTTCCGCGGCAAGCTCGTCGGCGCGCTGCTCGCGATGGCGCTGATTCCCGCCGTGCTCGTGCTCATCAGCGGCAGCGAGATCATTCGATCGAGCGCGGAGCGCTGGTTCAGCGAGCCGGTCGACGAAGTGCTCGGCGCCGCGCAGGGGATCGCGCAGCAGTACTATCGCGACGGCCAGCAGCTCACGCTGTTGCGCGCGCGGCGTCTCGCGCGCCTCGTGCCGCCGGCCGCCATCGTCGCCGGCGACGTGGCCACGCTCACGCCGCTCGTCGAGGACGAGCCGCGGACGATGCTGAACGGCGCGGTCGACGTCTATCGCACGATCACGGCGCCCGGCGAGCCGTCGGATCTGGCGTATCTGTTCGGCGTCGGCTCGGCCAATCTCGGCGCGGATCACGCGCCGCCGCCCGCCGATCGGCTGGCGGCGCGCGCCGTCGCGTCGGGGCACGACGAGACGCAGCAGGACGACCTCGACGGCGGCGGCGTGCTGCTGCGCACGGCGTCGCCGGTGCGCGACGGCGACGACACGATCGTCGGCGCCGTCGTGGTCTCGCAGTTCCTCTCGGCCGACATCCAGGCGCGCGCGCTGCGCGCGACGGCCGCCTACGAGAACTATCAGGGCCTGCGCGTGCTGAAGGGGCCGATCCAGGGCGTCTATCAGTCGATCTTCCTCGCGGTCAGCCTGCTGATTCTGATGAGCGCGACGTGGCTGGGGCTCTACCTGGCCAAGCGCATCACGCGGCCCGTGCAGATGCTCGCCGAAGGCGCGAAAGCGATTGGCGAAGGGCAACTCGATCTGCGGCTCGAGCCCGAGAGCGGCGACGAGATGGGATCGCTCATCGAGTCGTTCAACATGATGGCCGCCGAGCTCGGCACGAGCCGGACGCGGCTGGAGCAGTCGCGGCGCGCGCTCGAGATCAAGAACCTCGAGGTGGACGCGCGCCGCCGGTACATCGAGACGATCCTCGAGCGCGTGGCGACCGGCGTCATCTCGCTCGACGCCGAGGGCCTCGTGTCGACGATCAACGGCGCGGCCGAGCGTCTGCTCGGCCTGAGCGTGCGCGCGGTGGGCCGGCCGGCCGTCGAGGTGTTTCAGCGGGAGGATCTGCTGGCGCTCGCGCCGCTGGTGTCCGCGACGACGCGCCGCGAGCTGTCGGGCGTGGTCCGCGAGGTCACGCTGGCGCGCGACGATCGCGAGGTGCATCTGGCGGTCGCCGCGACGGTGCTGACCGGCGACTCGGGCCGCCCCGAGGGCGCGGTGCTCGTCTTCGACGACGTCACGCCGCTGATTCGCGCGCAGCGCGTCGCCGCGTGGCGCGACGTCGCGCGCCGGCTGGCGCACGAGATCAAGAATCCGCTGACGCCGATTCAGTTGAGCGCGGAGCGGCTGCGCCGCCACTTCGGCCACGCGCCGCCGCAGACGAGCGCGCTCGTCGCCGAGTGCACCGACGCGATCATCACGGAAGTCGAAGTGCTCAAGGGCCTGGTCGACGAGTTCGCGCAGTTCGCGCGGCTGCGCGGGCCGCGCCTGCTCCCGGTGGATCTGAACGGCATCGTCGACGGCGCGCTGCAGTTGTATGCCGGCGTGCTGCAGCAGGGGCGCGTGCGGCTGGTGCGGCAGCTCGCGCCGCGGCTGCCGCCGGTGCGCGTCGACGCCGAGCAGATGCGGCAGGTGATCCTCAACCTGGTCGACAACGCGCTCGAAGTGCTCGGCGGACCGGGCGCGGCCGATCGGCCCGCCGGCGGACCGCCGGCCATCGTCGTGAGCACGGCCTACGACGCGCGCAACGGCGTCGTCCGCCTCGTCGTCACCGACAACGGGCCGGGAGTGCCGCCGGCGGATCGTGACAAACTGTTCATGCCGTACTACTCGACGAAGGGGCGCGGCAGCGGGCTCGGCCTGGCGATCGTGCGCCGCATCATCGTCGAGCACGGCGGCGGCATCGAAGTCGGCGCCGCGCAGCCGTCGGGCACGACGTTCACCATCGAGTTGCCGTGTCAGCCATCCTGATTGTCGACGACGAGGCGGGCGTGCGCGCGGCGCTGGCCGGCGTGCTGCGCGACGAGAGCTACGACGTCGACGTCGTCGAGAGCGGCGAGGCGTGCCTGGAGCAGGTGGGCCGCCGCACGTACGACCTCATCCTGCTCGACATCTGGCTGCCGGGCATCGACGGGCTCGTCACGCTCGAGCGGCTGCGCGATCGCCGCCTCGAGGCGCCCGTCATCATGATCTCGGGGCACGCGAACATCGAGTCGGCCGTCCGCGCGACCAAGCTCGGCGCGTTCGACTTCATCGAGAAGCCGCTGTCGCTCGAGAAGACGGTGCTCGCCGTGCGCAACGCGCTGCGCCAGCGGCAGCTCGAGGCCGAGAACCGCGCGCTGCGGGCGCGCGTCGATCGGCGCTACGCGATGGTCGGCGACAGCCAGGTGATGCGCGCGCTGCGCGAGCAGATCGCGATGGCCGCGCCGACCAACGGCCGCGTGCTGATCTCCGGCGAGAACGGGACGGGGAAGGAGCTGGTCGCGCGGCACGTGCACGCGTTCAGCCAGCGCCGCGGCGGGCCGTTCGTCGAGGTCAACTGCGCGGCGCTGCCGGAGGAGCTGATCGAGTCCGAGCTCTTCGGCCACATCAAGGGTGCGTTCACCGGCGCGGTCGGCGATCGGCGCGGCAAGTTCGATCAGGCCAACGGCGGCACGCTGTTCCTCGACGAAGTGGGCGACATGAGCCTGAAGATGCAGGCCAAGGTCCTCCGCGCGCTGCAGGAGCAGGTCATCGAGCCGGTCGGCGGACACGGGAGCGTGCGCGTCGACGTGCGCGTGCTGGCCGCGACCAACAAGGACATCACGGAAGAAATCCGCCGCGGCCGCTTCCGCGAGGATCTTTTCTTCCGCCTGAACGTCATCCCGATCTTCGTGCCGCCGCTGCGCGAGCGCGACGACGACGTCCTGCGGCTCGCCGAGCACTTCATCGCGGAGTTCTCGCAGGAGTACGGCCGGCGGCACAAGACGCTGGCGCCCGACGCGATCGACATGCTGCGCACGTACCGCTGGCCCGGCAACGTGCGCGAGCTGCGCAACGTGATCGAGCGGCTCATCATCATGGTGCCGGGCCACGTGATCGAAGCGGCGGATCTCTCGTTCCTCTCGCCGCCGCCTGCGCCGGCCGCGGAGGCGCGATCGCCGGCGACGGTCCAGCCGCTGTTCGACGCGCGCGACGAGTGGGAGCGCGCGTACATCCTCGGCGCGCTCTCGGCGTACGGCGGCAACATCTCGAAGACGGCCGAGGGCCTCGGCCTCGAGCGCAGCAATCTCTACAAGAAGATGCGCGGCCTCGGCATCGCGCCGCCGAGGGAATAGGCGAGGTCTAAACTTTGAACTTGGAACTTCGAACTTTGAAATTTAAGAACACTCGTCAGGTGTGTTCTTCGCGAGGATTTGCACCTCCAGCAGCATCTCCGGCTTGAAGCCTGAGAGCGCGAGTGCTGCCGCGCCAGCGGAGGCGAGCGCTTCGGCGGGCACGAGGCCGATGAGCTCGCTCTCGAGCACGGCGACGCCGTGGTGCGCGGCTTCGGCGGCGACGGCGCGGAAGGCGTCGGCCATCGACGTGGCTCGAAAATCCGTCAGGTTCATCGACACCTGGACGATGCCGCGATCGGCGAGCGGTAACCCGAGTGCCTTGACGCACGGCAGGCCGCCGGAGCTGTAACGCACCGCGCGGGCGACGGCTTTGGCGACGTCGAGCCGATCGGTCGCGAGGTTGACGTTGAAGGCGATGAGCGGCTGGCGGGCCCCGATGATCGCGGCGCCGGCGGTCGGATGCGGCACGGCTGGACCGAAATCCGGCTGCCACTCCGCGCGGCGCAGCTTCTCGGCGAGGCCTTCGAACTGGCCGCGACGGACCTGCTCGAGCGGGCGCCGATGGATCGCGGACGCGGCCGCTTCATAGAGATAGACGGGGAGATCGAATCTCGCCGCGACCTCGGCGCCGATCGCGCGCGCCAGCGCGGCGCAGTCGTCGAGGCTGGCGCCGGCCAGCGGGACGAGCGGGACGACGTCGACGGCGCCCATGCGCGGGTGGACGCCGGCGTGCGCCCGCAAATCGATCGCGGGAATCGCCGCGTCGAACATCGCCAGCACCGCGCGATGGACCGTCTCCGGCTCGCCGGCGAACGTGAACACCGAGCGATGATGGGCGGCATCGCGGCTGACATCGAGCAACGCCGCGCCAGCCGCGCGAATCGCCGCCGCGATCGCGTCAATCACCTCGCCCCGGCGGCCTTCGCTGACGTTGGGGATGCATTCGATCAAAGGCACGGTCAAGAACTCTAGCTGGTTCCAGGGTTCTCCGTTCTAGGTTCTAGGTTCTAGGTTCTCGTTCCGGGTTCTGAGTCCCGGGTTCGCGTTGAACGCGGAACGGAGAACCCAGAACCCAGAACCCAGAACGGAGAACCGAGAACCCCCAGAACCCGATCTTCATCTTGTACCGCCCATCGGTCACCGATATAATCCGCGAGACGCGTTGATGGCTGAGCTCAGGCGCCTCGATCCTCATGCGGCCGACACGGCCGGGCGCGACGGCCGCGCCGAGGCGCTGCTCGTCGAAGGGCTCGATCGGTATTTCGCGGGACATTACGACGAAGCGATCCATCTGTGGACGCGCGTGCTGTTCCTGGATCGGGCCCACGCCCGCGCGCGTGCCTACATCGACCGCGCGCGCACGGCCCTGGCGGAGCGCCAGCGGCGCGCCGACGAGACTCTGCACACGGCCGAGGACCTGCTGGCGCGCGGCGAGCTGCTCGAGGCGCGGCGGCTGTTCGCGCAGGCCGTCGCCCTGGCCGGCGAGGACGAGCGCGCGGCCGCGCTGCGCACGCAGCTCGATCGCGTCGAGCGCGCCGGCGTCGGCATGCCGCCGCCCATGGCGTCGGCGGCCGCGGTCGTCGACGTGCTGCCGCTCGGCCGCTGGCGGCGGCGCACGATCTCGGCCGCCGCGCTCATCGCGGCCGCAGCGGTGGGCGGTCTGCTGGTCATGGCGGCCATGAGCCCGGCGGTACACGACTGGGTCCGCGCGCGATCGGGCGCCGCGCGGCCGGCCCCGGTTGCCGAGCCTCCGGATCCGGTCGTGCTGTCGCGATCCGACGTCGCAATGATTCGCGCGCGCACGCTCTACGCCCGCGGCCGCCTCGCCGAGGCGCTCGCCGTCCTCGATCGGGTCGACAGCGCAAGCGTCCGGCGCGTCGAGGCCGATCAGCTTCGCATCGAGATTCAGAATCTGCTGCTGGCGACGCGGCCCTCCGCGGTCCCGTCGCCGGCCACTCGCGCCACCACGGCAGGTCGCCCATGAAATGTCCGAAATGCCACTACCTGAGCTTCGATCCCGAGCCGCGTTGCCGGAATTGCGGCTACACGCTTGCGCTCGACGACGCGGATCTGACGATTGAGCGCGCCGAGGACGTCGAGCCGCCGGCGGATCTGATGTTTCGACGGGAGGCCGACCCGCTGGCGGGCGCCGATGCCGATGACATCGCGCCGGCCGAGACGCCGGCCGCCGAATCCAGACCCGCGCCTCGACGCCGCCGGCGCACGCCGGCGGCACGCGGTCCGTTCGACGGCCCGGATCTCACCGACGTCTCGTCGGCGGGGACGCCGGCCATCGAAGCTGAGTCTATCGATGACAGCGCGCTCGTGGCGCACGAGCCAGAGCCGGCACCGCCGCCGCTTGCGGCGGAGCCGTTGCCTCCGCCGCCCCTTGCGCTCGTGGAGCGGCCCGAGCCTCCGATCAGGCCTGCGCCCGAGCCCGTCGCATCCGACCCGGTGATTCGCCAGCCGAAGCCACCGGTCGCGCCTCCCACCGCGGAGCTGCCGCTGTTCGTCAAGCCCATGGCGCCAGCCGAGCCGGAGCCGCGGATCGAGCCGGCCGCAGCCGTCGTCTCGACGCCCGCCGAGCCCGACATCCCGATTGCGCGGCCGATTGCGGCGTCCGTGTCGTCACGCGTGGCGGCGGCCGCCGCGTCGGAGACGACGCCTCGGCCCGTGGCCGCGGAGAAGGCGCGCAAGCTGGGCCCGCTCGATCACGATCTGCTCGAGGACCTCGAGCGCATCGAGACCAACGAGCGCCGCGAGGCCGCGGCAACGGCGGGCCGCGTCGGCATCGCGAGCCGTCTCGGCGCCGCGGTCGTCGATGCGTTGCTCCTCGGTGGTCTGAGCGCCGGCGTCGTCTGGGCGACGTTGCGGTGGTGTGAGCTGCCGCTTCAGCAAGTGCGTGTGCTGCCGATCGCGCCGACCGTCGGGTTCCTGCTGCTGGTCGGTCTCGGCTACCTCCTGCTGTTCACGGCCGCTGGCGGACAGACGATCGGCAAGATGCTGTTCGGCATCCGCGTCGTGGGCGACGAGACGCCGTACGCGACCGGAGGCGCGCTGTCGCTGCGGCAGGCGGCCTATCGCGAGGTGGTGTCGCTGCCGTCGATCCTCGCGCTCGGCCTGGGCTTCCTGCCGGCACTGTTCGGCGACGAGCGCGCGCTGCACGATCGGCTGGCGCAGACGCGGGTCGTGCGCGCATGAACCGGCTCGCCGTTGCCATCGCCACGAGTGCAGGCGCGGGATATTTTCCAATTGCGCCGGGAACCGTCGGATCGGCGGTCGCCATCGTCATCTATCTGTTGACACGCCACATGGCGCCGTCGTGGCAGGTCGGTCTGCTCGTGGCGATCTCGCTCGTCGGCATCTGGGCCGCCGACGTCGCGGCCCGTCACTTCCAACGCGAAGACCCGGGCCACGTCGTCATCGACGAAGTCGCCGGGCAGTTGGTCACGCTGCTGCTGCTCGACGTCGGCATCGCCGGCGCGGTGATCGCCTTCTTCGTGTTCCGCATCCTCGACATCATCAAGCCGTGGCCCGCGCGTCAGCTCGAGCGCCTGCACGGCGGCCTCGGCATCATGGCCGACGACCTGATGGCCGGCGCGTACGGCTGGATCATCATGTGGGGGCTCGTACACCTCGTTCCCGCGATTCGATGAGCCGCCGGATCGAGACCGCCGAAATCCTCGCGATCGGCAGCGAGCTGCTGACTCCGTTCCGCGTCGACACCAACTCGCTCTTCCTCACCGCGCGGCTCAACGACCTCGGCGTCGTCGTGCGCCGCAAGTCGGTCGTCGGCGATCGACGCGACGACCTGGCGGCGTGCGTGCGCGAGGCGCTGACGCGCGCGGATCTCGTGATCACCACAGGCGGGCTCGGGCCAACCGACGACGATCTCACGCGCGACGTCGTCGCGGAGGTGCTCGGACGCACGCTGACGGTGGACGAGACGATTCTCGCCGGAATCCAGGCGCGCTTCGCGCGTCGCGGCGTGCCGATGCCGGCCATCAACCGACGCCAGGCGTGCGTGCCGGGCGGCGCGACGGTCCTGCCGAACAGCGAGGGCACGGCGCCGGGACTGCTGCTCGAGCACGAGGGACGGTTGATCGCGCTCTTGCCCGGACCGCCGCGCGAGATGCAGCCGATGTTCGCGCGCGCGATCGCGCCGCTCGTCGAGGCGCGCTCGCCCGGCCGCCGCCTGCAGCGGCGCGTCGTCAAGGTCACCGGCCGGTCGGAATCGCAGGTCGAGGAGATCGCCAATCCGATCTACACGTCGCTGAGCCGCGACGGCCTCGTCGTCGACACGACGATTCTGGCGACGCCGGGCCAGATCGAAGTCCATCTGGCATCCGCGGGCGAAGATCAGCGGGCGATCGCGGCCGTGCTCGACGAGGGCGTCGCGCGGCTCGCGGCGGCGCTCGGCCCGGCGGTGTTCAGCACCGACGGACGCGCGCTCGAGGACGTCGTCGGCGACGCGCTGCGCGCGCGCGGCTGGCGCATTGCGGTCGCGGAGTCGTGCACGGGCGGCTTGCTCGGCGGACGGCTGACGGACGTACCTGGCAGCTCGGCGTACGTCGTCGGCGGCGTGATCGCGTACGACAACGCAGTGAAGGTCCGCGATCTCGACGTGCCCTCGTCGGCGATCGACGAGCACGGCGCGGTGAGCGAGCCGGTCGCCGCCGCGATGGCCGTCGGCGCGCGGCGCCGTTTCGGGACGGAGATCGGGGTCGCCATTACCGGCATTGCAGGCCCGGAAGGCGGGACGGCCGCCAAGCCGGTGGGCACGGTCTGCGTCGCCGTGGCCACGCCGGACGCCGTAGTGGCGCGGACGCTCCTCTTTCCCGGCGACCGCGAGGCCGTCCGCCGGCACTCGACGTCGGCCGCGCTCGACATGGTTCGCCGCGCGCTATCTGACTGACACGGCATCACTTACGGCCTGATCGGACAGCGTTCACACACCGTTAAACCTTCCAGAGACGGGGCCGATTCCCACAGGGAGGTACTCCCGCCTCCCTGTGCCCGTGTGCCGACTGACCTCCGATTCCTGATGGCGAGTCTGGTCCTCATTCCAGTCGGCCTGGTGTCAACCGTGCTGGCGTGGCGCCTGTCGCGCGACGGGCGTCTGCCGTCGCGCCACCGCGCCGTCTGGCAGATGCTCGCGGCCGGGCTGCTGCTCACGGCGATCGGCGATCTGCTGTCGATCGGCCTCGCGTCGTCGCGCGGCCGCGATCTGACCGTCACCGCGGCCGACGCGCCGTATCTCCTCGGCTATCTCGTCATCATCATCGCGACGCTGTGTCTCGTCGAAGGGCGGCCGCCGCGTAGAGAGCTCGTGACGCTGTCGCTCGACGCGTCGATGGTCGCCGTCGGCGGCGGGCTCGTGATCTGGCACACGGTCATCGTGCCCGCGTCCCGCGTCGTGCCCGCCGATGCCGCGTCACGCCTCGTGTCGCTTGCGTACCCGGTCGGCGATCTGCTCCTGCTGACCGGCCTCGCCGTCATGCTGTTGCGCTGCCGGAACGACGCGCGGCGCCGCGTGCTGCTGGTCCTCGCCGGCTCGCTCGGCGCGATGCTGCTCGGCAACCTGCTGTGGATCTACGAGTCCGCGGAGCGCGAGTGGCTGGTCGAAAGCGCGCGCGTCGTGTGTTTTCTGACGCACGGCGCGCTGTTCATCCTCTGCGTGGAGCTCGAGCGCCGGCGTCTCGGACAGCCCGCCGACGAGGTGCGGGCGCCGGTCGTGCCGATGGCGCTGCTGCCGTACGCGGCCGTCATCGGCGGCTACGCGCTGCTGCTGAGCGTCGCGTGGCGCGGCGCCGACGAGCACACGTTCCAGTTGACGCTGGGCGCGCTGGTGCTGACGATGCTCGTGACCGCGCGGCAGATCGTCGCGCTCCGCGAGAACGTGGCGCTGCAGCGCGAACGTGTCGTCCTCTCCGGCGAAGCGCGCTTCCGATCGCTCGTCCAGCACGCCTCCGACGTCGTCAGCATCGTCGACGTGCACGGGGTGGCCAGCTTCGTCAGCCCGTCGGCGACGGCGACGCTCGGCTACACGCCGGAGACGATCGTCGGCACGTCGTTCCTCGCGCTCCTGCATCCGGACGATGCGGTCGACGCGGGCCGGCGGCTCGAGGACGTCGTGCACACGGGGCGGCCGGCGACCGGACGCTGGCGCATGCAGCGCAAGGACGGCACCTGGATTCAGACCGACAACATCTGCACGAACCTGATGAGCGACGAGAACGTGCGCGGGCTCGTGCTCACGACGCGCGACATCTCGGAGCGCTGCGCGCTCGAGGCGCAACTGCTGCACCAGGCGTTCCACGATCCGCTGACCGGGCTGGCCAATCGCGCGCTGTTCCTCGATCGCGTGCGCCACGCGCTGGCGCGCCGGCAGCACGGCAGCGACGGGCTCGGCATCCTGTTCATCGACCTCGACCAGTTCAAGACCGTCAACGACAGCCTCGGCCATCAGGTCGGCGACCTGCTGCTGCGCGGCGTCGCCGATCGGCTCGCGAGCGGCCTGCGATGCTTCGACACGATCGCGCGGCTCGGCGGCGACGAGTTCGCCGTGCTCATCGACGACGCGGAAGGCGACGATGGCGTCATGGTGATCGCGGATCGCGTGGGCCAGGCGCTGCGCGATCCGTTCCTGCTGGAAGGACGCGA
This sequence comes from uncultured Solibacteraceae bacterium, assembly GCA_964573795.1. Classification (GTDB taxonomy): domain Bacteria; phylum Acidobacteriota; class Vicinamibacteria; order Vicinamibacterales; family SCN-69-37; genus CAZNMF01. Next base: position 12,341 of record CAZNMF010000180.1, on the reverse strand, counting down.
GGTCGTCACGCTGGCGAGCATCGGCGTCGCGCTGGTCCACGCCGATCAGTCCGCCGAGGATCTGCTGCGCAACGCGGACCTCGCGATGTACCTCGCGAAGAACCGCGGGGGAGGGCAGACCGCGCTCTTCGAGCCGGAGATGCACGCGGCGATGCTCAACCGCCTGGAGCTGCAGGCCGACCTGCGCCGCGCGCTCGAGCGCGACGAGTTCAGCCTGGTCTATCAGCCCGTGCACGCGCTCGAGACGCAGGCGCTCGTCGGCGTCGAGGCGCTGCTGCGGTGGGCGCATCCGACGCGCGGCTCGGTGCCGCCCGGCGTCTTCATTCCGATTGCCGAGCAGACGGGCCTCATCGTGCCGATCGGCAAGTGGGTCATCGAGCAGGCGTGCCGCGACGCGCGCGAGTGGCGCAACCAGCTCGGCGAGATCGCGCCGCAGTCGGTGGCCGTCAACATCTCGGGCCGGCAGATTCCCGAGCCCGGCCTGTTCGACGACATCCAGGCGGCGCTGGGCCGCGCGGAGCTGCCGCCGAACGCGCTCGTGCTCGAGCTGACGGAGAGCATCCTGCTCACGCACACGGACCAGACGCTGTCGGTCATGCACCGGCTGAAGGACATCGGCGTCGGCCTCGCGCTCGACGACTTCGGCACGGGCTATTCGTCGTTGAGCTACCTGCAGCGGCTGCCGATCGACGTGCTGAAGATCGATCGCGCGTTCGTCGAGCGGCTCGAGACGGACGCGAGCGCGTCGGCGCTGACGCGCGCGATCGTCGGCCTCGGCAAGACGCTGTCGCTGCTCACGGTCGCCGAAGGCGTCGAGAACCGCACGCAGGCCGACCTGCTGCAGCACCTCGGCTGCGATCACGGCCAGGGCTTCCTCTACGGCATGCCGATGCCCACGCGCGAGCTGCAGCGGTACGCCAGACGGGTCCGCAAGTTTGTTGCGGCTTGAACTTCAGGTTCTCGGTTCTCCGTTCTCGGTTCTAGGTTCGTGGGCCGGACTGCGCGAACCCAGAACCTGAACCCAGAACCGAGAACCGAGAACCTCAGAACCCAGCCTGTATCATCGTTTCTCGAATGCCCTCACCAATTGGCCATGGCCTGGGGGGAATTGCCGCGGGATGGATCGTCGCTGAGCCGCCCCGCACGCCGCGCGCGGCGTGGACGCAGGCGATCGTCTTTGCCGCCGTCGGCATCGCGCCCGATCTCGATCTGCTGATTGGCCATCATCGCGCCGAAGCGCACAGCCTCGGCGCCGCGGCGATCGTCGCGTCGGTTGCGGCGATCACGCGCTGGCCGGTCGCGCCGACACGCGCGCGCATCTGGCTGGCCATCTTCGCCGCGTGGGCGAGCCACGCGCTGCTCGACGCGCTCGGCACCGACACGGCGCCGCCGGTCGGGATCATGGCGTTCTGGCCGTTCTCCCACGCGTACGTCATGACCGCGTGGCACGTGTTCGGGCCGATCTCGCGCCGGTGGCACGAGGTGGGCTGGATCACGGGGAACATCCCGGTGGCGATCCGCGAGCTGCTGATCATGGGGCCGGTCACCGCCGGCGTGTGGATCGCGCGCCGGCTCAGCGCCCGCCGTCGTCTTCGATGACGATCGTGCGCACGGCGTCGTCGCCGAGAAGCTGCGCGAGGCGGTGGCGCGTGAGCGGCGTGGCGCGGCGCAGCGCGTCGCGCCACGCGGCGGACTTGGCGCGCACGCGCAGCGTGCCGTCGGCGAAGCTCACCGTCGCCGCGCGCGCGAGCGCGGGGCCGACGGCCATCGTCCATGCGAACCGCACCTTGGCGTCGGTCAGCGGCTGCTCGTCGAGCAGCAGGCGCATCGCGCGCGTCGCCGTGCTGTCGAGGCGTTCCACGACGCGATTCTACGTGATCGCGATTTGCGATCCGTCATGAATCACATGGAGACATGGAGAACATGGAGCAGCGGCGACCTGGCGAGCCCGGCTCCGCCGGGCTCGCGGTCGACCGGAAACATCACACAAATGAGCGCTTGGGCACACAACGACGAGGCGCTCATTTATGTGATGTTTCCAGTCGACCCGGCGCCGCTGAAAGCGCGCGCCAGGTCGCGCACTCCGTCGTCGGCCTCCATGCCCTCCAAGGCTCCATGTGCACATATAGGACGTGCAGGCGCTGAATTTCGAACCCCCGGCGCGTCCGCGCCGACACTCCGGGGCAGTGCCGCGCGCCACGCGGCGCCGATCCAAACGCAACTTGTAGTTGCTTTTGTCAGCCGATGGGATAGAGTGCAGGGTCGCCGGCCGTCCCGCCGGCCCGCGTGCGCATGCCTCCCCGTCGTTCGACGATCGTCGTGACCCGGCGTCCCGGTGGACGCAGCGCGCGTGTCGTCTCGTGCGTGCTGCGCGCGACCTTGGAGGAGCTCGGCCGCGTCGGCTACGGGCGCTTGCGCATCGACGCCGTGGCCGCGCGCTCGGGCGTCAACAAGACGACCATCTACCGGCGCTGGCCGGAGAAGGCCGGCCTCGTCTGCGCGGCCCTGAGGACGGTGGGCGGCCCGCCGGCCGATCCCGACACCGGCTCGGTGCGCGCCGATCTGATCGACAGCTTCCGGTCGTCGATGCGCGGCTGGACCACCGACCGCGGCCGCGGGCTGCTGCGCGTGCTCGCCGTCGAGCGCGCCGACGACACCGTCGACCGGATCGCCCGCGCGCTGCGCGGGCGATACGAGACGGCGCGGCGCGGCATGCTCGCGCGCGCGATCGCGCGCGGCGAGCTGGCCGCGTCGGTCGACGTCGACCTGCTCCTCGACGTGTTGACCGGCGCCGTGCTCACGCGCGTGCGCGATCATCGCGGGCCGCTCGATCCGGCGTGGCTCGCGCGCGTCGTCGATCTCACGCTCGCCGGCGCGGGCGCGACCGCGTCCGCGCCGGCGCATCCGTCTCCGTCCGCTCATCGTTCCTGACCCTGGATGTCCTCATGCCGTTCATACCGTCGTCTCGCCGTTTCCGTGGTGTCCCTGCCCGTGCGCTGCTCGCGCTGATCGCGCTGGCCGCGGCCGCCGGCTGCAGTCGTCGCGAGGCCGTGCGCGCGGCCGACGCGGCGGCCGCGCCGGCCGTGTCGGTCGTCGACGTCCGGCCGGAGACCGTCACCGACACGACCGAGTGGAATGCGACGCTCGACGGCTACGTCAACGCGCAAATCCGGCCGCAGGTGACCGGCTATCTCACCAGCCGCCTGTACCGCGAGGGCGCCGAGGTCCACAAGGGCGACGTGCTGTTCGAGATCGATCCGCGTCCGTTCGTCGCGGCGCTGGACCAGGCCAGGGCGAAGCTCGCCGAGGCGCGCGCGGCGCTCGCCAAGGCGCAGCGCGACGTCGCGCGCGATACGCCGCTGGCCGAGCAGCGCGCCGTGGCGCAGAGCCAGCTCGACGACGACCTCGCGGCGCGGTCGGCCGCCGAGGCCAGCGTCCAGTCGGCCGAGGCCGCCGTCTCGACCGCGCAGCTCAACCTCGACTTCACGAAGGTGACGTCGCTCGTCGACGGCGTCGCCGCGATCGCCACGGCGCAGATCGGCGACCTCGTCGGGCCGTCGACGCTGCTCACGACGGTGTCGCAGGTCGATCCGATCAAGGCGTACTTCCCGTTGAGCGATCGCGAGTATCTCGGCGTGGCCGGCCGTCTGAACCGGGGCGACGCGCGCGTGTGGAGCGGCGAGCTCACGCTGGTGCTGTCGGACGGCAGCGTCTATCCGTCGCGCGGCCGCTTCCTGGCCGCCGACCGCGACATCGACGTGAAGACCGGCACGATTCGCGTCAGCGCGGTGTTCCCGAATCCCGGCCGGCTGCTGCGGCCCGGCCAGTCCGCGCAGGTGCGCGCCGAGACGGCCACGCGGCCGAACGCGCTGCTGGTGCCGCAGCGCGCCGTGACCGACGTCCAGGGCGCCAGCCAGGTGCGCGTCGTCGACGCGCAGAACCGCGTGACCGCGCGGCCAGTCACGCTCGGCGGCCACAGCGGCAACCGCTGGATCGTGACGAAAGGCCTGGCGCCGGGCGATCGGGTCGTCGTCGAGGGCCCGCCGACGAAGGACGGCACGGTCGTCGCGCCGACGTCGTATTCGCCGGCCGCGGGGGATCGCTGACATGTCGCGGTTCTTCGTCGGACGTCCGATCGTCGCGATCGTCATCGCGATCGTCACCGTGCTCGGCGGCCTCGTCGCGCTCGACGGGCTGCCGATCGCGCAGTTCCCGCAGATCGTCCCGCCGCAGATCTTCGTCACCGGCATCTACACCGGCGCCGACGCGCTGACGATCGAGCAGTCCGTCGCCACGCCGCTCGAGCAGCAGATGAACGGCGTCGACAACATGCTCTACATGCAGTCGAACAACTCGAACGACGGCACGATGACGTTGACCGTGGTGTTCGACGTGAGCACGGACCCGAACATCGATCAGGTGAACGTGCAGAACCGCATGGCGCAGGCGCAACCGAACCTGCCGACGGCGGTCAGCCAGTACGGCCTGACGATGCGCAAGAGCACGGGGCTGCCGATGATGATCATCGGGCTGTCGTCGCCGAAGAACACGTACACCGCGCTCTATCAGGCCAACTACGCGAACATCAACATCATCGACGCGCTCTATCGCGTGCCCGGCGTCGGCGAGGTGCGCATCTTCGGCGCCGGCGATTATGCGATGCGCATCTGGGTGCGGCCCGACGATCTGGCGCACCTGGGCCTCACCGTGCCCGATCTCGTCCGCGCCATCCAGCAGCAGAGCACGGTGAATCCGTCCGGGCAGATCGGCGCCGCGCCGGCGCCGGCCGGCCAGGAGCTGACCTACACCGTCCGTTCGCAGGGCCTGCTCCAGACGCCCGAGGAGTTCGGCCACATCGTCGTGCGCGCCAACACGACCGGGGCGATGGTGCGGCTGTCGGACGTCGCGCGCATCGAGCTGGGCGCCGTCAATTACCAGCAGATCGGCCGCGTCAACGGCCAGCCGGGATGCTCGATTGCCGTGTTCCAGGCGCCGGGCTCGAACGCGCTCGAGGTCGCCGAGGGCGTCAGGCAGGTCATGGCCGATCTGCAGCAGCGCTTTCCCGAGGACCTGACCTATCGCTACACGCTCGACTCGACGCAGGCCGTCTCCGAGGGCATCCGCGAGATCATGTGGACGCTCGGCGAAGCGATGGTGCTCGTCATCATCGTCGTCTATCTGTTCCTGCAGAGCTGGCGCGCCACGCTCATCCCGATGGTGGCCGTGCCCGTCTCGCTGATCGGCACGTTCGCGATCTTTCCGTTCCTCGGCTTCTCGGTGAACACGCTGTCGCTGTTCGGTCTGGTGCTCGCCATCGGGCTCGTTGTCGACGACGCGATCGTCGTCGTCGAGGCGGTGGAGCACCACATCGAGCACGGCATGAGCCCCCGCGACGCGACGCTCAAGGCGATGCACGAGGTGTCGGGGCCGGTCGTGAGCATCGCGCTGATCCTCGCGGCCGTGTTCATTCCCGTCGGTCTGATGAGCGGCATTCAGGGCCAGCTCAATCGCCAGTTCGCCATCACGATTGCCGTGTCGGTGTTGATCTCCGCGTTCAACGCGCTGACCCTGTCGCCGGCGCTCTCGGCGATCCTGCTGCGGCCGCGGACGCACAAACGCTGGAGCGGCCGCTTCTTCGACGCGTTCAATCGCGCCTTCGATCGCACCGCCACCGGCTACATCCGCGTCAGCCATGCGCTGATTCGCAAGACCGCGCTGGGGATCGCGCTCGTCGCCGTGTTCGCCGTCGCGACGGTGGGCATCGGGCGCCGCCTGCCGACGAGCTTCGTGCCGGAAGAGGACTACGGCTACTTCCTCCTGAACGTGCAGTTGCCGCCGGCCGCGTCGCTGTCGCGGACCGACGAGGTGACCCGGCAGATCGATCGCATCCTCGCCGACACGCCCGGCGTCAGCAACTACGCGACCATCGTCGGCTTCAGCCTGCTGACGCGCGTCACCGCCAGCAACTACGGCTTCTACTTCGTCGGGCTGCAGCCCTGGTCGGAGCGGACGCCGGCGGGCCTGGAGGCGCGCGCGATCGTCAACCGTCTGAACGCGCGGTTCGGCCGCGAGCTGAAGGAGGGCACGGCGCTGGCCGTGATGCCGCCGTCGATCCCCGGCCTCGGCGCGCAGGGCGGGTTCTCGTTCTGGCTGCAGGATCGCAGCGGCGGCACGATCGACTTCCTCAACGGCAACCTGCAGCGCTTCCTCGCGGCGGCGCGCCAGCGGCCGGAGCTGGCCAACGTGACGTCGCCGTTCAGCGCCGCGGTCCCGCAGGTGTTCGTGAACGTCGATCGCGACAAGGCGCTGAAGCAGGGCGTCGCGCTCGGCGATGTCTACCAGACGATGCAGGCGTATCTCGGCGGATTGTTCGTCAACCAGTTCAACCGGTTCGGCCGGCAGTGGCGCGTCTTCGTGCAGGCCGAAGGCGGCGAGCGCGCCGATCCCGAGCGCATCAGCCGGTTCTACGTGCGCAACAACGACGGCGAGATGGTGCCGCTCTCGGCGCTGTCGACGACGGCGCCGGCGCAGGGGCCGCAGTACACGAATCGCTTCAACGTCTACCGCGCGGTGCAAGTCACCGGCTCGGCGGCGCCGGGCTACAGCTCGGGGCAGGCGCTCGACGCGCTCGAAGAGGTCGCGCGTCAGACGCTGCCGCGCGAGATCGGCTACGACTGGTCCGACCTGTCGTATCAGGAGAAGAAGGCCGCCGGATCGGCCAGCACCGTGTTCGCCCTCTCGCTGCTGTTCGTCTTTCTCGTGCTCGCTGCGCTCTACGAAAGCTGGTCGCTGCCGTTCTCGGTGCTGCTCTCGGTGCCCATCGCCATTCTCGGCGCGTTCCTCGGGCTGTGGCTGCGCAAGCTCGATCTGGACGTCTACGCGCAGATCGGGCTGGTCATGCTCGTCGGTCTGGCAGCGAAGAACGCGATTCTCATCGTCGAGTTCGCGAAGGCGCGGCACGAGCACGGCAAGGACCTGGTGGCGGCCGCGCTCGAAGGCGCGCGGCTGCGGCTGCGGCCGATTCTGATGACGTCGTTCGCCTTCATCTGCGGCTGTCTGCCGTTGTGCATCGCGGACGGCGCGGGCGCGGCGTCGCGGCGGATTCTCGGGACGGCGGTCGTCGCCGGCATGCTGCTCGCGACGATCGTTGCGATTCTGTTCGTGCCGATGCTCTACGTCGCCATCGAGCGCCTCTTCGCGAGACGCCGGCATCCGCTGCCAGCGCCCGAAGCCACCGAGACGGGAGCGGGGGCATGACGGGCTACGGGCTACAGGCTACGGGCTACGCGCTCCGTCGACGGATCCTCAAAGGCACGCTGATCATTGCGGCGATGCTCGCCGGCGCCTGCGCGAGCACGCCGACCAGCTCGGAGGCGCCGAAGGTCGCGCTGCCGCCGGCGTACGTGGCGCCCGTCGGCGCGACGCCGGCCGGCGGCGCATCGATCGCGTCGATCGCGACGCAGCCCTGGGCCAACGTATTTCAGGATCCGGCGCTGCAGTCGCTGATCACGTCGGCGCTCGACGCGAACGTCGATCTGCAGATTGCCGCCGTGCGCGTGCTCGAAGCGCGCGCGTCCGCCGGCATCGTGCGCGCGGACCAGTTCCCGCAAGTCAGCGCGTCGGCGACCGCGGGCGGACAGCGGACACCGAAGCTCGGCGACACGGCGGCGAGAACGGCCGGCGCGCTGCAGCTCGAGGGCGCGGCGTCGTGGGACCTCGACTTCTGGGGCGAGCTGCGATCGGCGTCGGCCGCGGCGCGTGCGCAGCTCGTCGCGTCCGAGTGGGGCAGACGCGCCGTCGTCACCGCGCTCATCAGCGACGTTGCGACGGGCTACTTCTCGCTGCGCGCGCTCGACGCGGAGCTGGACATCGCGCGCCGCACGCTCGCGACGCGGCAGAGCTCGCTCAATCTGGCGCGCGTGCGCGAGCAGGGCGGCGTGACGACGCTGCTCGACGTGCGGCAGGCGGAGCAGCTCGTGTACGACGCGACGAGCACGATCGCCGATCTCGAACGCCGGATCGCGCTCGGAGAGCACGATCTTGCCGTGCTGCTCGGCCGGACGGATGCGCCCGTCGCGCGCGGCAATGCGATTGCCGATCAGGCGCGGATGCCGGACGTGCCCGCGGGGCTGCCCTCCGATCTGCTCGAGCGCCGGCCCGACATCCGTCAGGCCGAGCAATTCGTCGTTGCGGCGTCGGCGGAGCTCGATGCGGCGCGCGCGGCGTTCTTCCCGCGCGTGACGTTGACCGGCGCGGGCGGCGTCGCCAGCACGGCCTTGACGTCGCTCTTCACCGGCGGCGCGGGCCTGTGGTCCGCGGCCGCGTCCGCGCTGCAGCCCGTCTTCAATGGCGGCCGCCTCAAATCGCAGCGCGCGTTGGCCGACGCGCGGCGGCAGGAGGCGATGCTGAGCTACGCCGGCACGGTCCAGCAGGCGTTCCGCGAGGCCGCCGACGCGCTCATCTCCTACACGAAGTCTCGCGAGTACCGGTCGCAGCAGGAGCTGCTCGAGCAGGCCGCGGCCGACGCGCGGCGTCTGGCCGACGTGCGGTACCAGGGCGGCGCGACGAGCTATCTCGAAGTGCTCGACGCCGACACGCGCCTGTTCGCCGCCGAGCTCGGCCTCGTCGACGCGCGCCGCCAGGAGCTGGCGAGCTTCGTCGAGGTCTATCGCGCGCTGGGCGGCGGGTGGCAGTGAACGCCGCGCTCGTGCTCGCCTCCGCGTCGCCGCGGCGCAGGCAATTGCTGGCCGAGGCCGGCTATCGCTGCGACGTGCATCCCGTCGATGTCGACGAATCGCGGCTGCCCGGCGAAGCGCCCGACCGCTACGTCGAGCGCGTCGCCCGGCTGAAGGCTGACGCGTGCGCGCGTCAGCTCGCAGGACGCACGATCGTCGCAGCCGACACGGCCGTCGTCGTCGACGACGACGTGTTCGGCAAGCCCGCCGATGCCACCGACGCGACGCGTATGCTGGAGCGGCTGAGCGGCCGCGCGCATCGTGTCATGACCGGCGTCGTCGTGATCGGCCGCCGGCAGGTGAGCGCGGTCGAGACGACGATCGTGCAGTTCGCCACGCTGTCCTCGTCGGACATCGTGTGGTACGTCGCGAGCGGCGAGCCGATGGACAAGGCCGGCGGCTACGCCATCCAGGGCCTGGCCTCGCGCTTCATTCCTCGCATCGAGGGCTCGTATTCGAACGTCGTCGGCCTGCCAATCGCAACGCTGGCGCGTCTGCTGGAGGAGGCCGGCACGGCCGTGGTTCCACGGTGAATGCAGATGGAGGCATGGAGATCATGGAGATTTGAAAATTCAAGACCTCCACGCCTCCATGTGAATCACACGGCAGCGCCAGGCCCGCACAAGGGAGTATCCGGGCGTTTTTCCGTCGCGGAGTTGATTCGCCGGAGCGACGGCCGTATTCTGACGAGTGATCGGAGCTGCCCAGCGCATGTCCAAGAAGATGATCCGCGTTCTGCTGACTGTCGCCGTGCTCGGCGGAGCGTTCGTCACGCTGCTGGCCACGACGATGCGCGAGAACGTGCAGTACTACGTCAAGGTCAACGAAGTGATGCCGGTGGCATCGCAGTGGTACGGCAAGAACATCCAGCTCCAGGGCTACGTCGTCGACGGCTCCATCGGCCGCATCCCGAACACGCTCGACTATCAGTTCAAGGTCAAGAACGGTGACGCCGTCGTCACCGCGAATTACACCGGCGTGCTGCCGGACACCTTCAAGGACGGCGCGGAAGTCGTGCTGAAAGGCCGCCTCGACTCGACCAGCTTCAAGGTCGAGCCGAACGGCGTGATCGCGAAGTGTCCGTCGAAGTACCAAGCGAAAGACGGGCCGGCGAGCTAATGTCCAGCTTCGGCACATTCCTCCTGCTGTTCACCTTCGTGCTGGCCAGCGGCGCGTTCGCCGCCTCGATCGCCGGCGCTCGACGACAACGGATCGCGCTCATCGACGGCGGCGTCGGTCTCTATCACGCCGTCACCGCGCTGATGCTGACGGCATCGGCCGTGATGATCCACGCGTTCGTCACCGGCGACTACAGCATCCGCTACGTCCAGCACTACTCGAACAGCGCGCAGCCGCTGTTCTACAAGCTCGCGTCGTACTGGGGCGGGCTCGACGGCTCGATCATGTTCTGGACGACGCTGCTGGCCGTGTTCGGCAGCGTTGCCATCATCATCAATCGCGAGCGGAATCGCCTGCTGATCCCGTGGGTCGTCGTCACGCTCTCCATCGTGGAGATGTTCTTCCTCTTCCTGATGGTGATTCACAACAACCCGTTCGAGACGTTTCTCTCGGGCGCGCGCGTGGACGGCGAAGGGCTCACCCCGCTCCTTCAGAACTACTACATGGCCATCCATCCGCCGATGCTGTATCTCGGCTTCACGGGGATGGCCATCCCGTTCGCGTTCGGCATCGGCGCGCTCGCGAGCGGGCAGCTCGACGACGGCTGGCTGCGCGCGACGCGGCGCTGGATGATGATGGCCTGGCTGTTCCTGGGCGTCGGCCTGACGCTGGGCGCGCTGTGGGCGTACGAGGAGCTCGGCTGGGGCGGGTACTGGATGTGGGACCCGGTCGAGAGCGCCGGTCTGCTGCCGTGGTTCACCGCAACGGCGTTCCTGCACTCGGTGATGGTGCAGGAGCGGCGCGGGATGTTGAAGGTCTGGAACGTGTCCCTCGTCATCGTCACGTTCTTCCTGACGATCTTCGGCACGTTCATGACGCGGTCGGGCGTCGTCCAGTCGGTCCACGCCTTCGGCGAGGATCGCGAGCTGGCGATGCTGTTCACCGCGTTCATGGTGGCGACGGTCGTGATCAGCTTCGGCCTGGTCATCTACCGCCTGCCGCTGCTGCGCTCGCGCAACGAGCTCGACTCGTGGGCCTCGCGTGAAGCGGCCTTCCTCGCCAACAACTGGGTGCTGTTGTTCGCCGCGTTCTTCACGCTGTTCGCGACGATGTTCCCGACGCTGAGCGAAGCGATTCGTGGCGATCGACTGACGGTCGGCGCGCCCTTCTTCAACAAGTGGATGGTGCCGGTCGGGCTCATTCTGCTGTTGCTGACGGGCATCGGGCCGCTGCTCGCGTGGCGCAAGTCGACGCTGATCAATCTCGTCCAGCAGTTCCTGTGGCCGGTCGTCGCACTGACCATCGCGCTCGGCGCATGTCTGGCGACGGGCATTCCGATCTGGGCGTCCGGTCTCTGCTTTGCCCTGTGCGCGTTCGTCGCGACGTCGATCGGCCAGGAGTTCGTGCGTGGCGCGTCGGTGCGTCGCCGCGCGACCGGCACCGACATCTTCACGGCGCTCGTGGGCTTGTTCGCGCGCTCGCGCCGCCGCTACGGCGGCTACATCGTCCACGTCGGCATCGTCCTCATCTTCCTCGGCTTTGCGGGGAAGTCGTTCGAGCGCACGGAGACGGTCCTGCTCAATCCAGGGCAGACGTTCTCCAACCTCGCGCCGTACGTGCTGACGTACAACGCGCTGTCCGTGACCGAAGACGCACAGAAGCAGATGGTCACGGCTGACGTGCGCGTCACGCGCAACGGCAAGCCGTTCACGAACATGTATCCGGCGCGCTGGTTCTACTTCGGCCGCGAGAACGAGCCGACGACGGAAGTCGCGCTGCGGCGGATGCCGGCGGAAGATCTCTACGTCGTGCTCGCGAGCTACGAGGCTGGGACGCAGGCCGTGACGCTGCAGGTCCACATCAATCCGCTCGTGAACTGGATCTGGCTCGGCGTCGGGATCATGGTGATGGGCACGATCATCGCGTTCCTGCCGGAGCGCGCGCTCGCGTTCGCGACGAGCCGCGTGCCTGAAAGCGCGGTGACGACGTCGCTGATCCTGCTGATGGTCTTCGCGCTGCCCGCGGTCGGCCTGCGCGCGCAGGAGGGCGTCGTGCAGCAGCAGTCGGCGCTCGAGCGCGAGCTGATGGAGGAGATCCTGTGCACGTGCGGCGGGTGCCGCCTGTCAGCCGGCACGTGCGGCATGCCGAACTGCGAGGGCAAAGCCAGCCAGCGGGCGAAGCTCCAGGCGATGCTCGCGCAGGGAATGACGCGCGAGCAGATTCTGGCGAAGTTCGTGAAGGAATTCGGGCCGGACATTCTGTCGCAGCCGCCCGACAACGCCTTCAATCGTCTCGCGTGGGCGCTGCCGTATGGCCTTGGATTGGCCGGTATTGGCTTGGTCGGCGGCATGGCGGTGCGCTGGGCGCGCCGCAAAGACGCGGCCGCGCCAGAGGTTCCAGTGGCGGCTGCGCGGCCGGAACTCGAGGATCGACTCGATGATGAGCTCCGAGAGCTCGACTGACCGCGGCCACGCGGACAGCGCGTCC
>CAZNMF010000179.1:0-1672 GCA_964573795.1 uncultured Solibacteraceae bacterium | reverse complement strand
CGTTCTACGAGCGCGGCCTCGCGCGCATCCAGCACCGATGGATCGGCCAGGGCCGGACCGGCGAGAGCCATCGACAGACCGATCACGTCTTCGCCGACGACCTCGACATCTTCGGCCGCGGCAGCCTCTTCGAGCTCCTGGCAACGACGCGGACGCAGGCGGGTGAAGAGACACTCGCGCGCTGGCTGCTGACGCCCGTGGACGCGGCGGAAGCCCGCTCGCGGCAGGCGGCCGCGCGCGAGCTGGCGGCACGTCTCGATCTGCGCGAGGCGATCGCCGTGCTGGGCGATCAGACACGCGCGGCTGTCGACGCGCCGATCCTGCGCGCCTGGGCACAGTCGGCGGCCCGCTTGCGCGGAGGAATGGCGATCCGCGCCGGACTTGCGCTGCTCGCAGCCGCGACGCTCGCGTCACTGACGATCTGGCTCTCGACGGGCGCGCTCGGATGGGCGGTGATCGCCGGCGTCCTGCTCGAGGGCATCGTCACGCTCGCGCTGCGGCCGCGCGTCGACGCGATCGTCGAAGCCGTGGCCGAGCCCGCGCACCATCTCGACGTGCTCGCCGGCGTTCTGCGCATCCTCGAGGAGGCGCGCTTCGAGAGCCCGCGGCTGGAGCGGCTCCGCCTCGCGCTCGGCCGCGAGCGGCCCGCGTCGCGCGAGATCGCGACGCTGTCGCGCTTCGTCGCGCTCCTCGAATCGCACCACAACGTCGTCTTTGCGCTGCCGGCCGCGCTGATGCTATGGACGACGCAGTGGGCGTTCACCATCGAAGCGTGGCGCGCGCGGGTGGGACGGCACATTCCGGAATGGCTCGATCTGATCGGCGAGCTCGAGGCGCTCATCGCGATCGGCGGCTTCGCGGCGGAGCATCCTGGCTTCGTCTATCCGGACATCGTCGACGAGGGGCCGGTGATGGCGGCGACGGCGCTGGCGCATCCGACGCTGCCGGCCGATGCCGTGGCCAACGACGTGGCACTGAGCCACCGCGGCCTTCGCCTGCTCATCGTCAGCGGATCGAACATGTCGGGCAAGAGCACGTGGCTGCGGACGATCGGCACGACGGTGGTGCTCTCGTGGCTCGGCGCGCCGGTGCGGGCCGCGGCGTGTCGCGTGTCGCCGCTGGCGATCGGCGCGTCGATCCGCGTCAACGACTCGCTGCTCGACGGCCGATCGCGCTTCTTCGCGGAGATCACGCGGCTCAAGCAGATCGTCGATCTCGTCCGTGCGTCCGGCGGCGCCGTGCTGTTCCTGCTGGACGAGATCCTCGGCGGCACGAACTCGCACGATCGCCTGGCCGGTGCCGGCGCGCTGCTGGCGGGCCTCGTCGACGCCGGCGCCATCGGCCTGGCGACGACGCACGACCTCGCGCTGGCAGCCATCGCCGATCGCCTGCCCGGCGGCGCGGCCAACGTGCACTTCGCCGACGAGCTCGTGGACGGCGTGCTGCGCTTCGACTACCGCCTGGAGCCCGGTCCGGTCCAGACGAGCAACGCGCTGGCGTTGATGCGGAGCATCGGGCTGGAGGTGTGAGGGGCTTGGGGCTCGAAGCTTGACCTTTTCTAACTTCGATGTTCGAACTTCGAAGTTTCGCGAGCGGCTATCGGCCGACCGCGAGAAGACGAGACGCGAAGCAGCCGGCCGCTGCTTCGCTGGTCGTCTCGTGCCGTGCTAGG
>CAZNMF010000178.1:0-3640 GCA_964573795.1 uncultured Solibacteraceae bacterium | reverse complement strand
GCGGGGCTCTCGCCCATCGTGGGCGATGCCTGCGCGGTGCGCGTCGAGGGCACGAGTCCCGACTACGTGGTCGTCGCGGTCCACTCGGCGCACTTCATCGGCGGCGGGCCGGCGCGCGGCGATCAAGTGGCGTACGTCGCGCGTGGCGAGTTGATGCCGGGCTGCTGCTTCGAAGCGGCCGGCCGCTCGCACGTCTACGAGGGGCTGCTGTGATGCGCGAAGGTGGCACCCCGCTCCAGGCGCGCCGCCACGGCGTCGTCGTGTCGTGGGACAAGACGCACGGGTTCATCAAGCCGCTCGATTTCGGCGAGCAGCGGTATGTGTTCGTGCATCGCAGCCAACTGCACGATTGCCGCGCGCTGAAGCCCGGCACGCGCGTCGCGTTCTACATGGGCAAGTCCCCCATCGATAACCGCCGTGATGAAGCGGTAAATGTGTGTATAGCGGAGGAATCAAAATGACAAACACTGAAGCGAATCCCGTTCCGATCAAGCACGCGGACGAGTTGCTCACCGACATGTTGAGGCTCGACCGGTTCATCCAGCCTGAGGCCGCGCGCCTGGCCCTGAAGACGGACATCGACGCCGCGATGGCGAAGTTTTCCGCGTCGGGCGTGGACGTGGCGCCCGCCGGGGCGCGGAAGAAGATCGAAGACGAACTCTATCGTCGCTATGACGAGTCGGTGACATCGGACGTGCTCGCGTTCGATGACGCGTATCGCGTCACGGTCGCCGATCTTGAACGTCGCATCGCCGAGAGTCGACAGCCGCCGCCGTTGGTGATGGACGACAAGACTGCGACGAAGCTCGCGGGCTGGCGGATTCTGCTCGCTGGCTCGACGCTGGAGGACGTGCGGCGCGAGTACGAGTCGAGCCGCGATCCGGTGCTCGAGCACATCGTGGAGCGCCGCGACGTGGCGCGCGTGTTCGGCCTGGTCGCTGACGAGCGCGATTCCGTCGAGGTGGCCGCGACGATCCGACGACTGCAGGACACGATTGCGGCACGCCAGAACGCGCGCCAGGATGCACGGTTAGTCGAAAGCCTGACGACACTGCGGACACGCCGCGAGCAGAATTTCGCGCTCGGCCATGCTATCCGCGAAGCGCGCAACGGCCGCGGCGAGCCAGCGAAGTTTGCGCGCCGACACTTCGGCGAGGCGCTGCCCGCATGAATGCCGCCGCGAAGGGCCGACGGGCCGAGCACAAGGCGCGGATGATCCTGGTCGCCGAGGGCTATCAGGTCGTCCGCGCCGCGGCGAGCAAGGGCCCGGCGGATCTCGTGGCGTGGAACGCGACGGAGCTTGTGCTCGTGTCGGTGAAGAGCGGCACGCGGTACGCGAGCGCCGAGGAACGCGCCGTCCTGCGATCCGTGCCACGGCCCGCGAACAGCCGCGTCGAGATCTGGCGCTTTCCCGATCGCTGTCTCGCGCCGGTCATCGAGCGGCTGTGACGGACCACACGTCGCAGCAGGACGCGCTGTGGTTCGCCCTCGGGGCCAATCGGGAGAACGGGCAGCGGATGACGCGTGGAGATGTGCGGCATGCGGTGCTCTTGGCGTTGCAGACGTGGGGTAACAACAAGACGCTGACGGCCATCGCGAAGCAAATCGGCGTTCCACTCACGACGGCGCACACATGGCAAAGCCAGTTCTTCCAAACGGAAGAACTGAAGCCCCGCGATCGGGTGACGGGCCAGGACGGCAAGAGCTATGCGGCGACACGGCAGGTTCGAAGTGCTTCGAACCTGACCGGCCAGCGGATGACGTTGCGGCTGCCAGGCCAGGTGAACACAAGTGTTCACCTGACGTCGCAGCGGCAGGTGGAAACTGCTTTCCACGTCGCGGCAGGGTATCGCTACCGATAACCTGCCCGATCGCGACATGGCAAAGCCAGTTCTTCCGTGTAGACGATTCTGGCGGGCTGGCCCTCGACTACCACGTGACGGCAAGAATACGGTTGACGGTGATATTCAACAGGTGTTATACAATGACGGCAGTGACGCCAAACAAGAACAAGCAGACGGCATTCAGGATCGACGCCGAGATCCTGGATGGGCTCCGGGAAGTCAAGGACCGCGACGGGGTGCCGATCTCAGAGCAGGTGAGACGCGCACTGACGGTGTGGCTGGAGTCGAAGGGCGTCACGAAGGCCGAGCGCAAGCGGGCGGCAACCCGCAAGCGCTCGTAACCGAAGTAAGCACGTCGTAACCACGTGCCGTCCGGCTGCGCCTATTCTAGGCGAGCCGCGCGGCCTCTTCTCTGAGAGGTATCGGGTGAGTCTCCGCAAGTTCTGCAGCGCAGCCGCGCCGGCGTCGCTGGCCGACGGCGCGCCGAATCCGTTGCATTGCCCGAAGTCGCCCCGGTGCGAGCATCACTGGTTCTACGACTTCCGCGTGAACCGGAAGCGCTATCGGCAGACGACCGAGACGGCCGACAAGGGGCAAGCGAAGGCGATCGAGGCGAAGGAACGGGCACGCGTGCTCGAAGGCCGGCATCAGATCCGGCAATTGCCGGACATCACGTTTCGCGCCTTCACCGCGATCTACTTGGCCGACCATGCCGAACTGCACAAACGTAGCGTCGACCGCGACCGTGAAATCATCGCCGCGCTCAACCGCGCGTTTGGATCGCTGATCCTGCATGAGATCACCGCGCACCGCATCGAGCAGTACAAGCGGGATCGCCTCGCAGGGAAGTGGCGGGGCCACAAGCACGCCGGCACGCCGAAGCCGATTCGGCCCGCCACGGTCAATCGCGAGCTCGACACGCTCCGCAGTATCTTCACGAAGGCCATTGAATGGCACAAGCTGCGCGAGCATCCGATGATGTCGGTCAAGCGGCTCAAGGTGGACAACCGGCGGACGCGCATTCTCACGGAAGCCGAACAGCTCGCGCTCTTGAAGGGGTGTCCGCGGAAGCTGGCGCGCGTCGTGCGGCTGGCGCTCATCACGGGCGCCCGCATCGGCGAACTGCTGGCGCTCACGTGGGCGGACGTGTCATCCACGGAGATCACGTTCCTCGAGACGAAGAACGGCCGCAGTCGGCGACTCCCGATCAGCCCGGCGATGCGCGCCGTGCTCGACGCCTGTCCGAAGACGGATTCGCCCTGGGTGTTCACCAACGCCCGCACGAAGCGCGGTTTCACCGTGAACGGCATGGCGCACACCTTTCGGCGGGCGCTCGAGCGCGCGGGCATTACGACCGGCGACGTCAGTCTCCACACGCTCCGCCATACGGCGCTGAGCCGCATGATCGCGTCCGGGATCGACGATCACACGGTCATGGCGCTGTCCGGCCACCAGTCCGTGCGCATGTTGGAGCGGTACACACACCCCACGGCGGCCCGCAAGCTCGACGCCCTTGAGACGTTCGAGATCGGCACCGATGGGCAGAATCAGGGCAGAACGGATCGGTCCGAGTGGGATTTAGGTGGTGGACGGCGCGAGGATCGAACTCGCGACCTCCGCGTTGCGAACGCGGCGCTCTCCCAGCTGAGCTAGCCGCCCACGAAACAGACCGATTCGGCCGCTACATGGAGCGGTTCCATGCAGTGACCACGACCACCAAGCATAGCACGTGTCATCACGCGCTGCGCCAGGCCGGACCTGAAGGTCCGGCCCTCCGAGCTGTAATTCTGCACGCT
>CAZNMF010000177.1:0-5275 GCA_964573795.1 uncultured Solibacteraceae bacterium | reverse complement strand
CGCTCGGCCGTCGACTTCGCGAGCGCGAGGCTCGCCGCCGTCTGCGCGCGCGCGGCTTTCGCCTGCAGCAGCTCCTGATCGACTTCCGGCGTGTCGAGATCCGCGAGCAGCGCGCCCTGCTCCACGCGACTGCCGATGTCGTGGTACCACTTCTGGAGATAGCCCGTCGTCCGCGCGTAGATCGGCGACTCGACGTAGGCCTGCAGCGTCGACGGCAGCGTCAGGTCGTCCCCGCCGGATCCCGTCGATGGATGGATGACCGACACGACCGGCACCGACGCGTCGGCCGTCTCGGCAGCCAGCGCGTGGAACGCCGCCCGGCGGCGCGTGAGCGTCAGCGCACCGGCCACGGTCAGCATCAGCACGACGGCCGCGAACGACGTCCAGACGCGACGCGCCGTCCGTCCGCTGCCGCGCACGTCCTCGAGCGTGGGATCACTCATCGACTTTCCTCGCTTGCCACACGATGACGGCCGTGCACGATGGCGAAGACGCACGGCACGAAGAACAGCGTCGCGATCGTGGCGCAGGTCAGGCCGCCGGCGACGGCTCGGCCGAGCGGCGCGTTCTGCTCGCCCCCCTCGCCCATGCCGATGGCCATCGGCAGCATGCCGATCACCATGGCGAGCGCGGTCATCAGCACGGGCCGCACGCGCACGAAGCCGGCCTCGAGCGCGGCCTCGACCGCGCCCTTCCCGGCCCGCATCTGCTCGCGCGCGAACGACACGAGCAGGATGCTGTTGGCCGTCGCGACGCCCATGCACATGATCGCGCCCGTGAGCGACGGCACGTTCAACGTCGTGTGCGTCAGCAGCAGCGTCCAGACGATGCCGGCCAGAGCGCCCGGCAACGCGCTGATGATGATGAGCGGGTCGAGCCACGACTGGAAGTTCACGACGATGAGCAGATACGCCAGCGCAATCGCGCCGAGCAACCCGACGCCCAGGCCCACGAACGACGCTTCCATCGTCTGAACCTGACCGCGCATGACGATGTCGCTGCCGCGCGGCAACTGTGAGCGGATTGCCGCGATCTCCCTGGACACGTCGGCCGCGACGCCCGCCAGGTCCCGGCCCTCGACCGACGCGTAGACGTTGATCATCGGCTGGGCGTTGTAGTGCGAGATCTCCGCCGCACGCGTCGTCGGCGACGTCGTCGTCAGGTTCGCGAGCAGCTGCGGCTCGGTCAAGACGTTGCCCACGGGCGTGTTGGCGAGCGCCCGGAGCGAGTCGACGCGGTATTGCGGCGTCTGCACGGCCACGCTGTAGCTGACGCCGTTGTTGGGGTCGACCCAGAAGGCCGGCGCGGTCTGGAAGCTCGAGCTCAGCGACACGAGGACGTTCTGCGCCACGTCGCGCGCCGAGAGGCCGACCGACTGCACGCGCGCGCGATCGATGTCGAGCCTCAGCGTCGGCAGGTCGAACAACTGATGGACGCGCACGTCGACGGCGCCGGGGACGCGCGCGATCCGGCTCGACAGCGTCTGCGCGAACCGGTGGTTCGCGACCTGATCGCGGCCGGTGATGGCGACGTCGATCGGCGCCGGCGTGCCGAAGTTGAGGATCTGCGTGACGATGTCCGCCGGCTGGAAGAAGAACTGGACGCCGGGAAACTCGTCGCGCAGCACGGCGCGCAGCGTCCGGACGTGCGCCGCCGTCGCGATCCGCCGCTCCTTCCGCAACTGGACGAGCACCTCGGCGTCCGCCGTGCCGATCGTGCCGCCGTTGCTGTACGTCAGATTGATGCCGCTGTACGGCACGCCGACGTTGTCGAGCAGCGTCGCGAGGTCCGGCCCGATGGTCCGGCGGATCGTCGCATCGACCTGATCGGCGAGCCGCGCCGTCTCCTCGATGCGCAGCCCCGTTCGCGCGCGCATGTGCAGGCGAATCTGGCCAGCATCGACCGTCGGGAAGAAATCGCGTCCGAGCACGCCGACCAGCGCGACGGACGCGAGGCAGCACGCCAGGAACGCCACGGCGAAGGTGCGCCGGCGCTCGAGCGCGACCGCCAGCCCCCGGCGGTACGCCGCGCGGAATCGCTCGAAGGCGTTCTCGAACACCGCAAAGACGTGCGCCATCGCGGACGTGCCGGCGTGCGCCGCGTGCGTGCCGCCCTTGCGCATGAGATACATCGCCATCGTCGGCACGAGCGTGCGCGAGAGGACGTACGACGCGAGCATCGCGAAGACGACGGCCTCGGCCAGCGGGACGAACAGGTACCGCGCGACGCCCGACAGGAAGAACATCGGGACGAAGACGATGCAGATGCAGAGCGTGGAAACGAGCGCGGGCACCGCAATCTCCTGCGAGCCGTCGAGGATCGCCGGTCGCGGCTCCTTCCCCATCGCCAGATTGCGGTCGATGTTCTCGATCGCCACGGTCGCATCGTCGACGAGGATGCCGACGGCGAGCGCCAGGCCGCCGAGCGTCATCAGGTTGATCGTCTGGCCGATGGCGCCGAGCGCGATGATCGACACCATGATCGACAGCGGGATCGACACGGCGATGATCACCGTGCTGCGCCAGTCGCCGAGGAAGATCAGGATCATCACCGCCGTCAGGCCCGCGGCCAGCAGGGCCTCGCGGAACACGCCCTCGACGGCCGCGCGCACGAACAGCGACTGGTCGAAGAGCTCCGTCAGGCGGAGCGCCGGCGGCATCGAGGCGCGGGCGCGCACGATCACGTCGCGGACGCGCGAGACGATGTCGAGCGTCGACGCGTTGCCGCTCTTGTAGATGCTCATGAGCGCGCCGCGCCGTCCCTCCATGCGGACGATGTTCGTCTGTGGCGAGTTGCCGTCGCGGATGTGCGCGACGTCCTTCATGTAGATCGTCGCGCCGCGCTCGGTCTTGACGGGCAGATCGTTCAGGCCCGCGATCGACGTCGGGCTGCCGTTCATCTCGACGGCGTACTCGAGCGGGCCGAGCTTGGTCGTGCCCGAGGGCAGGATCAGGTTCTGCGCGGCGATGGCGCCGACGATGTCCGTCGGCGAGAGGCCTTTCGACTGCAGCGCCTCCGGATCGAGGTCCACCGAGATCAGCCGCTGCTTGCCGCCGTACGGAAACGGCGCGGCCGCGCCCTGCACCGTCGCGAGCTGCGTGCGCAGGAAGTTGTTCCCGAAGTCGAAGAGCTGCTGCTCCGACATCGTGTCGCTCGTCAGGCCGAGCTGCAGCACCGGCACGGTGGACGCCGAGTAGAGCACGACGAGCGGCGGCGTCGTGCCGGGCGGCATCGAGCGAATCAGCGTCTGCGCCACCGAGGTCGTCTGCGCCATCGCCGTCTGCACGTTGGCCGTCGGCTGGAAGAAGACCTTCAGCACGGCGATGCCCGAGAGCGTCTGCGACTCGATGTGCTCGACGTCGTTGACGAGCGTGGTGATGCCGCGCTCGGCGTTCGACGTAATGCGCCGCTCCATCTCCTGCGGCGCGAGGCCGCCGTAGGAGAAGACGAGGCCGATGACGGGGATGTCGATCTGCGGCAGGATGTCGGTGGGCGTGCGCAGCAGGGCGACCGGCGTCATCAGGATGATGGCCAGCGCCATCACCACGAAGGTGTACGGCCGGTCAAGGGCGATTCGAACGATCCACATCCCTGAGTCCCCGAGCGGAGGCCGGCGGGCCCCGCGGGCTGGCCGTCTCGCCTGTCCCGCCTGCGCGTCAGATCTTCGGCAGCGTGACGCCCGTCTGCTTCAGATACTTGCCGCGCTTGTCCGCGTACGAGCGCTCGCACGGCTCGTCGCTCTGGAAGAAGAGCACCTGCGCGATGCCTTCGTTGGCGTAGATGCGCGCGGGCAGCGGCGTCGTGTTCGAGATCTCGAGCGTGACGAAGCCTTCCCACTCGGGCTCGAACGGCGTGACGTTGACGATGATGCCGCAGCGCGCGTACGTCGACTTGCCGAGGCACACCGTCAGCACGTCGCGCGGAATCCGGAAGTACTCGATCGTCCGCGCCAGCGCGAACGAGTTCGGCGGCACGATGCAGACGTCGGCCTTGACGTCGACGAACGACCGCGGATCGAACTGCTTCGGATCGATGACCGTGCTGTTGATGTTCGTGAAGACCTTGAACTCGTCGGCGACACGGATGTCGTAGCCGTACGACGAGAGCCCGTACGACACGACGCCGGCCCGCACCTGCGAGTCGACGAACGGCTCGATCATGCCGTGCTCGACGGCCATGTGGCGAATCCACTTGTCGGCCTTGATTGCCATGTCCCCGTCCTGGTCCTCAGTTTCGAAATTCAAAGTTCGAAGTTCATGGATGCACGTCCTACCGCCGCCCGATCATCGAGAGGAGCGACAGCACGACGCTCACGATGATGCAGGTGACGATCGGAAAGTAGAACGTCGCATTGCCCCGCCGAATCACGATGTCGCCCGGCAGTCTCCCCAGCGGCACGCCGAGCTTCAGTAGCACGCCGATGCCGACGAGGATCAGGCCAAGGACGATGAAGAGCTTGGACATGGCGGTCTGCGGTCTGCAGGCGGCAGTCTGCAGGCTGTCGTCCGCAGACCGTCGCCCGCTACATCTCCATCCCCCGGAAGAAATAGCCGAGCTCGAACGCGGCGGTCTCCGGCGCGTCCGATCCGTGCGTCGCGTTGGTCTCGATCGACGCGCCGAACTCCTTGCGCAGCGTGCCCGCGTCGGCCTTGGCCGGATCGGTCGCGCCCATCAGCGTGCGCCACTTCTTGATCGCGTCCGGCGCTTCGAGCGCCATGACGATGCAGGGCCCGGACGACATGAAATCCGTCAGGCTGGAGAAGAACGGCCGCGCGCGGTGTACGGCGTAGAAGCCCTCCGCCTCGCGCTTGGACAGGTGCGTCAACCGCAGCGCGCGCACGGTGAAACCTTCCTGCTCGATGCGCGCGAGGATCCGGCCCGCGACGCCCTTGGCGACCGCGTCCGGCTTGATGATGGCAAACGTGCGTTCAGTCGTCATATCCGCGCGATCTTATCCTCATGTTGCAACGCGCACCAAAAGACGGGGGGCATGCCGCGTCGCGACATGCCCCCAGAGGGCCCCAACGTGGAAATGGTGCTACCGCAGGGCGTCCATGAGCTGATCGAGGACCGCCTTCGGCGGCCGGACGCGCTCGGACGGCAGGAACGCCAGCGGCTCGGGCACGAGGTTCAACGACGTGAGGAAATCGTCCTTGTCGGGCTCGATGTAGATGACGCCGGTCGCGAACTCGCCGCGGCGCAGCGTCTCGTGCAGCAGCCGCATCGCGGTGATCTTGTCCGACGGGTTGTAGTCGTCGGTCAGCTTGCGCAGCAT
>CAZNMF010000176.1:0-1539 GCA_964573795.1 uncultured Solibacteraceae bacterium | reverse complement strand
TTGCCGCCGCCCGCGCCGATCGCGGAGCCCGCGCCGCTGCCGGCCCCGGCGCCCGTCCAGCCGTTGCCGCCGCGCGCCGCCGCGAAGGCGGTGCCGGCCCCGTTCGACTTCGCGGACATCGCGCCGAACATCAACGTCGATCTGGATCTGCGGCTCGACGAACTCCAGGCCCGCATGCCAGATCTCCAGATGCGTCTCGACGAGATCAAGAGCCGCGTGCCGATGGCGTTTGCGCAGGCGTCGAGCGCGCAGGCCGACGTGCAGCGGGAGATGCAGGAGAACGCGCGCCGCATCGCCGAACGGGCGCGCGAGATGGCGGAACAACAGCGCGGCCGCATGGCGTTCGCGTTCGCGCAAGATGGCGGCGGCGCGTATCGCGCCGGCCTCGACGCGCTGCAGCGCCGGCAGTACGACGACGCCGTCAAGGCGTTCGATCGCGTGATCACGCAGAAGGCGCCGCGCGCCGACGCGGCGCTGTACTGGAAGGCGTTCGCGCAGTTCAAGCTCGCGCGCACCGACGACGCGCTGGCGGCGATCACGCAACTGCGCCGTGACTACACGCAGAGCCGCTATCTGACGGATGCCAAGGTGCTCGAGGCCGACGTGCGCAAAGCCGCGGGCCAGCCCGTCAATCCCGCCGCGGCCGACGACGAAGAGATCAAGCTGCTCGCGATTCAGGGGCTGTCGAAGTCCGACCAGGCCGTGCCGCTGCTCGAGGGCGTGCTCAACGCGACCAACTCGCTCAACGTGAAGCGCCGCGCGCTCTACGTGCTCGCGCTCAGCGACGACGCGCGCGCACACCAGGTGCTGATGCGCTACGCGAAGGGCGGCGGGAATCCGGATCTGCAGGTGGAAGCGATCCGCTATCTCGCCTCGCGCAAGGACTCGAAGACGACGCCGGCGGAGCTGCGCGCGATCTTCGACAGCACCGACGACGTGAACGTGAAGATGGCGGTCATCGACGCGTATCGCACGTGGGGCGACAAGGGCGCGCTCCTCCAGATCATCCGCCAGCCGAACGTCGTCGTCGACGTGCGCCGATCGGCCATCAGCCGGCTGAACGGCCTGGCCGACGCGGGCGACGTGATGGAGATCTATCAGTCGGAGACCGATCCCGGCCTGCGCACGCAGCTCGTGGGCACGCTCGGATCGATGGAGGCCGTCGATCAGCTCGTGAGCATCGCGAAGACGGACAAGGATCCGAACGTCCGCACGCGGGCCATCCGCGCGATCGGCAACCGGCGCAACGACAAGACCACGCAGGCGCTCGTCGCGCTCTACGGCAGCGAGCAGGACAAGAACGTCCGGCGCGCGGTGATTCAGACGCTCGGCGGCCAGAACGACGCGGAGACGCTCATCGCGCTCGCGAAGAAGGAGACGGACGTCGAGCTCAAGCGCGAGCTCGTGCGCCGCATCTCGGACATGGCGCCGAATTCGAAGCCGGCGACGGACTTTTTGATGGAACAACTGAAGTAAGGCTTGGGGCGTGGGGCTCGAGGCTTGGGGCTTGCTCTTCGGAAGGGCGGACCTTCAGGTCCG
>CAZNMF010000175.1:0-3480 GCA_964573795.1 uncultured Solibacteraceae bacterium | reverse complement strand
CGCGCCCGTGTCGATGTGCCGGTAGCCGAGCGTGCGCGCGATGGCGCGCGAGACGGTGCCTTTGCCCGCTCCGGACGGGCCATCGATCGCAATGACGAGCGCGCGTGACGACATGAGCGTCCACTATTATTCCCGGGATGCGCACGCGGACAAAACGGATCGCGCTGGCCGTGGCCGTGCTGCTCGCCGCGGCGGCCGGCGCGCTCGTCGTGATCGACGGCCCGGCGCTGGCGTTCCTGATGGACATCGCCGGCTATCGAGGCGCCGCACGCGCGCTGCTGCCCGATCGGCCGGTGGCGTTCACGACGCGCGATCGCGACGTCCCGACGCGCGGCGGGCCGCTGCTCGCGCGCGTCTACACGCCCGTCGGGCCCGCGCCGCACACGGCCGTCGTCTTTCCCGGCGTGCACGGCGGCGGCGTGGACGAGCCGCGGCTCGCGACGTTCTGCGGACGTCTGGCGTCGACCGGGCTCGAGGTCGTCTGCGCGCCGCTGCCAGAGCTGCGGCGCTTTCTCATCACGCACGACTCGACGGACGCGATCGAAGACGTCACGCTCGACGTCGCAAACGACCCGGCCCTCGCGCCGCGAGGCCGCGTCGGCCTCGTCGGCGTGAGCTTCTCCGGTGGGCTCGCGCTGGTCGCCGCGGGCCGCCCGCGCCTGCGCGGGCGGCTCGAGGCCGTGCTCTCGCTCGGCGGCTACGGCGATCTGCCGCGCGCGCTGCGCTTCCTCTGCACCGGCGAGCTGCCCGACGGATCGCATCGCACGCCGCACGACTACGGCCTGGCCGTAATCGCGCTCGCCGCGGTCCCCCAGCTCGTGCCGCCGGATCAGACCGCGGCGCTCGAGCGCGGCATCCGCACGTTTCTCGAGGCCTCGCTCGACGACAGCCCCGAACAGACGCGCGCGTCCGCGCTCGTCGCGGACGCGCGCGCGCAGGCCGCCACGATGCCGGAGCCGGCGCGCGGCATCCTGCAGGCGACGCTCGACCGGCGCGTCGATACGCTCGGCCGCCTGCTCGCGCCGCTCGTCGACAGCCTGGCGAGCGATCCGGCGCTGTCGCCGGAGCGCTCGCCCATCACCGACGCGCCCGTCTTCCTGCTGCACGGCCGCGACGACAACGTCATCCCGTCGACGGAGACGCCGCTGGCCGCGGCGGATTTGATCCGCCGCGGCAATCCGCACGTCGAGTGGCTGCTGACGCCGCTGCTCTCGCACGCCGATCTGCGCGGCAACGTGACCGTTGGCGACGGCTGGCGCCTGCTGTCCTTCTGGCGGAGGGTGTTGAAGGCTTTGAAGTGATCCCTTTCGAACTTCGAACTTCGAACTTCGAACTTCGAACTTTAGAGCGCGTTCAAGACTCCCGATCGGAGGGCCGGACCTTCAGGTCCGGCCAACCTACCCGAATCAGTACCGAATCGTATAAACCAAATCCACGCCCGCGGCTTCGCGCTCACGGATCGACATGTTCGAATTGCCGCCCTGGCCGAACGACGTCAACAGACGAATCGCTTCGGTCAGCCGGTACTCGATCGACACGCGGCTGGCCTCCGCCGATCCGAACTGCTGCTTGAAGCCGACAAACACGCGCTCGTTGACCTGCGTGCCCACCGACACTTCTCCCGCGCCCTCGGCGGTCGGCGCGCGGACCTCGAACAGATCGAGATCCAGCGTCCGCCCGATCGACTCCGTGAGCCTCGAGGCGACGGCGCCGAGCGCCATATCGCCGGCGCGCTGCAGCAGATCGACCTGCTGCGACGACCCGAGCTCGTTCAGCGGCTGATTGAAGACGATGAGCGCGAGGACGTCGCCTTCCTCGAGCGGCGGCTGGCTCGACAGCGCGATCGCCGGACGCCGGGCCGTGCCCGTGACGCGCACGCGCGCCGTGATCCCCGACACCTCGCGCTCGCCCGTGACGTCGAGCGACGGGTTGATGGGCCGGGTGCCGCGGAACTGCACCGTGCTGCCGCGCGTCACCGTGAATCGCCGTCCCTGGAACTCGTAGAAGCCGCGCACGGCGGCAACCGCGCCGACGAGAATCGGATCCTGGCGCGGCGGCTTGCGCAGCGTCATCGTGCCGCCGACGGTGAGGTTGATGTCGCCCAGCCCCATGCTGCCGGTGCCGACGCGCAGGTTGCGCCCGCGCAGCACGAGGTTGTCCGGCATGCGCACGTCGACGTTCACCGTCGCGCGCGACCAGACGCTGTCGTCGGCCGCCGCGGCGCCGTTCTGCGCGCGCGCGCCGTTCTGCGATGCCCCGTTGGATGCGGACGCCGGCGCGCCGGGCGCCACCGTGGCACCGGGCGCCGAAACGCCGTTCGCCGACGGCGCGCCGTTGACGGCCGCTGTCCCTGTCGCGACGGCCGTCGCCTTCGGTTCGCCGACGCTCTCGGCACCCGCGGGCGTCAGCGCGCGCGCGGCCGACGAGGACGGCGGCGGGACGGGCGGCAGCGGACTCGCGCTGCTGCCGATCGCGCGCAGAAGCTCGTCGACTTCGATCCGCGCGCGGGTGGCTTCGACGTGGCCGCTCACACGCGGCGCCGCAAGCGATCCGGTGATCTGCAGATCGGCGCTCACCTCGACGTCGCCCAGCCCGTTCTCGAGCACGTGGATGCTGTCGGACGTGATCGCGGCCTCGACCTGCCGCGATCCGCCAGTGTCGTGCAGGCCCAGCCGTCCCGTCACGTTCAACGTGTGGCCATCGTCGTCCTGCAGCGAGGCGCGATCGAACGTCGCCCAGCCGTTCTCGAATCGCACGTCGGCGTTGATGTGCTGGTAGAGGCTGCCCGTCGACGTCACGCGCAGCGCCGCGTCGCTCAGGTGCACGTTGCCGCCGATGTCGAGATCGGCGAGCGGTCCGGTCAGCCGCACGTCGAGAGCCGCGATGCCGGCGACGTCGCTCACGGCCGTCGTCATTCCCTGCACGAGCGCGAGGCTGATCCCCGGGCTCGTCACCCGCAGATCGGCCGGCCCTGCGTCGGCAGCCGTCGGCACGCGGCCGCTCACGTCGAACGTCGCGCCGCGCGGCTCGACGAGATGCGCAGTCACGTCCGCAACCTTGTTCGCGAGACGTGCGGTCGCCTGCACGTCGGCGAAGGGCACGTCGGCGACCTGGCCGTTCGCGACGCGCATCTCCACCTCGGCCGTCGGGTTCTTCATGTCGCCCGTGAGGTGCAGGCGCCCATCGGCCGTGCCTTGCACACGCGGCGTGCCCGTCGCGAGCGTGAACAGATCGCCGACGTTCAGGCTCGTGACGGTGGCGGTGAGATCGCCGGAGGCCGTGCCGGCCGACGGATCGAGGGCGACGAGGCCCTGCGCATCGAGCCGCTCCTGTCCGCGCTCGAGCGTCAGATCGGTGATGCGGATGTTGCCGCCGCCGTAGCGGACGACGGCCTCGCGGCCGGGCGCCAGCCGCCAGGGCTCGCCTTGCGCGTTGAGCGCGAACGAGCGCAGGTGCAGCTCGCGATATTCGGGACGAAGC
>CAZNMF010000174.1:0-28767 GCA_964573795.1 uncultured Solibacteraceae bacterium | reverse complement strand
CGGCTTCGTGACGGCGTCGCGGAGATCGTCACAGTATTTCGTGCGTCTCGTCGGTTTCCGGAGTCGCTCTAATAGCCGCCAGCGATCGTTCAAGACAGCGCCTCTCCACCGATGATTTTCGCCAGCCCGCAGTGTCTAACTTTCCAGCGTATGTTTCACGGCTCCAAGCTCTTTTCGGAGGGGCGGACCTTCAGGTCCGCCCGCGCCGGCCGAACCTGAAGGTTCGGCCCTCCGAGAGGAGCATCGGGCGTGCTGCGCCTTTAGGAGGGCCCATGCCGAACACCGTTCGATTCCATCGTGTGCTGCGCGCGCCTGCGGAGCGCATCTATCGGGCGTTTCTCGACGCCGACGCCAAGGTCAAGTGGCTGCCGCCCCACGGCTTCACGGGCAAAGTGCACCACGTCGACGCGCGCGTCGGCGGCTCGTACAAGATGTCGTTCACGAATTTTTCGTCAGGCAAGAGCCATTCGTTCGGCGGCGAGTATCTGGAGCTCGTTCCGCACGAGCGCCTGCGCTGGACGGATCGGTTCGACGATCCGAATCTGCCGGGCGAGATGACCGTGACAGTGACCTTGAAGCCCGTCTCCGTCGGCACCGAAGTCACGATCGTGCAGGAGGGCATTCCCGACGTCATTCCCGCCGAGGCCTGCGTGCTCGGCTGGCAGGAATCGCTCGTGCTGCTGGGCCAGCTCGTCGAGGCCGAGATTCCGGACTGACGCGGCGACCGCGCGTCAGTCCTCGCGTAACGCTTTGACCGGATCGATCCGGCTGGCGCGGCGCGCAGGCACGAACGCGCCGGCGAAGGCGACGAGGAGAATGGCGGTCGCGGCGGCGGCCCAGGCGATCGCGTCCGTGGGCTCGGTCTTGTAGAGATAGGACGTCAGCAGCTTCGTCGCCCACGCGGCGGCGAGGCCGCCGGCGACGATGCCGAGCATCACGGACGCGATTTGCTCGCGCAAGAGCTGCGACACCACGCCGCGCGCCGTCGCACCGAGCGCCATCCGAATCCCAATCTCCCGCACCCGTCCCGTCGTCGTCATCGCCATGACGCCAAGGACGCCTGTGCCGACGATGAGCAGCGCCGAGAGGCCGAAGCCCGAGAACAGCCATGCGCTGAAGCGGCGCGGGCGAATGCTCTCGCCCATCGCGTCTTCGAGCGTGAGCGCGCCGAAGATCCAGCAGTCGTGGCAGCGCTCGCGCACCGACGCGGCGACCGCGTCGATGTTCGTCGACGTGTCGGCGGCGAATTTGATCACGACGTTCGAGAGACGCGGCTGCGGCATCGCGGCAATCGGCCAGAAGATCTCGCCCTGCGCCGGCAGATCGAGCGACAGCAGGCGCGTGTCGTTGACGACACCGATCACGTCGAACGGCCGGCCTTCGTTGATCAGCACTTGTCCGACGGCGCGCTGGCCCGGCCAGTAGTGACGCGCGACGGTCTCGGTGACGACGACGAGCGGCGCGCCGCGGCGGTACTCGTCGTCGGTGGGAAGTCGTCCGTTGCGTGGCCGGAGACCCGCGGCGGGGAAGAAGCCGCTGGTCACGGGCACGCTCTCGATCGGGAAGCTCATCTCTCCGCCGGGGCCCGGCCGTTCCGCGGGTGGAACTCCCGGTGGGCTGTCGAACACGCTGCCGTTGAACGCATTTTCGAAGAGCGCATGCGCGACGCCACCTGCCGCCTGCACACCCGGAATCTTGCGGACGTCGGCGATCAGGCGGTCGATGTCGTCCGACGTCGAGCCGCGCGGTGCCAGCACCCTCAAGATCGCGGCATTCCGCACGTCGAAGCCGGTGTCCTCGTTCCACGCGCGAACGAGCGAGCCGACGACGAGCGTGGCGGTGATGGTGACGAGATAGGCGACGGCGGTCTCGAACGAGATCATCGACAGGCGCCGCGCGACGCGTCGCGTGGTACCGGTGCTCTCCGCCAGCGACTGTCGAATGCCGGCGCGTGTGACGGCTCGTGCGGACAGTAGGATGACGATCAGCGATCCCGCGATCGCGACGACCGCCGAGAACGCCGCGACGCGCACGTCGATGACTGCCGGCTTGAGGATCAGCATGAAGTCGCCGGCGAACAGCCGTGCGCCGATGGGCAGCGCCCACCACGCGATCAACAGTCCGGCCGCAGCCCCCGCTGCGACGATCAGCACGCTCTCGATTGCCAGGAGCCGAACGAGATCGCGCGTGGATGCGCCGAGCGCGCGGCGGATCATCAGATCGCTTCGACGCTCATGTCCGCGCGCAATCGCAAGACCGGTGACGTTGAAGCAGGCGAGCAGCACGAGCGCCGTGGCGGCACCGAATACCACCCACGCGCGAGTGCTGGCCGACGAGCGAAGAGCCTCGTCGATCGACATCAAGCCGCCGCGGTCCAGGCCTTCGCGAAGGATGCGCAGTCTCGGCGGAAAATCCGCGGGAAGATTCTGCGGCGGGCGAGCCGCTGCCTGCGCGGCGACGATCGCATTGATACGTTCGGCTGCGGACCGAAGGTCTGCGTTCGGCGCGAGGCGGACGAGCACGCGCAGGGAGCTGCCGCGGCCCGTAGTGTTCCTGACGAGCGGTGTCAGCAGCCGTGGCGTGAATTTAGCGCCGTTCACGGACGGAAACAGGAACGTGTCCGGCATGACGCCGACGATGCGAACGCCGGCGCCGGTCTCGTCGGTGAGCGTCTGGCCCATCGCCTCTGCGGCGCTGCTGAATCGTTCGCGCCAGAATGTCGTCGTGACGATGGCCGGCCGGATCGTCGTGCGCGCGTCGAAGTCGCCTGACGAAAAGCCACCGATGAACGGGCGTACTCCGACTACGTCGAAGAAGCGCTCGTCGACGTCTGCGTTTCGCACGGACTCCTGTCGGCCCACCGGCTCGAGGCCGCCGGTGTAGAACGCCGTGAACGTGATGTCGGGCGCACCGGCGCGCCACTCGGCGACGGTCACCGGCGATACCGGCACGTCGGGCCGAAACGGCTCCGGCAGCCGCGAGTAGCCCAGCGACACCGCGAAAAGGCGAGACGAATCCGGATACGGCAGCGGCTTGAAGAGCGTGCCGTCGACGATCGCGAAGATGACGGTGCCGAGCGCGGTGCCCAGCGCGATCACCGCGATCGCCGTCGCCAGATACCAGGGGCTTCGGGCGAGCGAGCGCAGCGTCTGGGTGAGCTCGCCGGGCCGCAGGACGCGTGCGCTCGACCAGAGCGACCGGCGCGTGTGCTCGTAGCGCGCATAAGCGCGTGACAGCGACCACATCTGACGCGCGAGCCACCACTCCGCACGCGCGCGGCCGTCGCGTGCGAGCCGCGCGCCGTATTCTTCGTGCAGATCGCCGAGCACCGCGCCCGCGCTGTCGGCCGGCAGACGACGGGCGAGTCGTCTCGAGCGCCGCCGCCAAGCCCAGGGCGTCGTCATGACAGTTTGAGCAGCGGCTCGAGCCCGGCCGTCATCCGCTCGATCATCTGGAGCGAGCGGCGCACGTGGCTGAGTCCTGCGGCGGTGACCTTGAACGTGCGGCGCGGATGGCCGCCGCGCTCGGGCGTCGCACGATCGGCGCGCGCCGTGAGCAGTTTCTTGTCCGTGAGGCGATCGAGCGTGACGTAGATCGCACCGCGCGCGACCGTCCGTCCCGTGCGCGTTTCGATTTCCTCGAGCACGCGCGCGCCAGACGCATCGTCGTCCAGGGACAACACGGCGAGCAGGACGGTGATCTCGAACTCGCCGAGCGGGCTCTCAGGTGCCATCGAGTCTACGATGTTAGCATGAGCGACGGATTCGGAGCCACCGGCGAGTGATAATCTGGCCCCGGTCATGTCCCCGGCGTCTTCTGCCACACCGCAACCCGTCGTCGCCACGCTCACGCGCTCCGCGATCTTTCTCGTCGTCACGATCAACGCCGGACGCGAGAACGACGTGGCCGTTCGAGCGATCTGCGGCGATCTCGCCGCGCTGGTCCGCGCGGTCGGCACTCGCGACCTCGACGGCCGACTGTCGTGCGTGATGGGCGTCGGCTCCGATGCCTGGGATCGGCTCTTCGGCGCACCGAGGCCGAAAGACCTGCATCCGTTCCGCGAGATTCGCGGCGTGCACCATGCGGTCGCGACGCCGGGCGACCTCCTGTTTCACATCCGCGCCGCGCGGATGGATCTCTGCTTCGAGCTCGCCACGCAGATCATGCTGCGGCTCGACGGCGCCGTCTCGACGTCGGACGAGGTGCACGGATTCAGCTACTTCGACGGGCGCGATCTCATCGGATTCGTCGACGGCACGGAAAACCCCGCGAATCAGGCCGCGATCGACGCCACGATCATCGGCGGCGAGGACGCCGGCTTCGCCGGCGGAAGCTACGTCATCGTGCAGAAGTACCTGCACGATCTGACGCGATGGAACGATCTGCCCGTCGCCGAGCAGGAGCGCATCATCGGCCGGCACAAGCTCTCTGACGTCGAGCTCGACGATGCGGTGAAGCCGACGCACGCGCACAATGCGCTGACGACGATCGAGGAGAACGGCGAGCCGATCGAGATCCTGCGCGACAACATGCCGTTCGGCGATGTGGGCAAGGGCGAGTTCGGCACGTATTTCATCGGTTACGCGCGATCGCCGCGCCGGATCGAGCAGATGCTCGAGAACATGTTCGTCGGCCGGCCGCCCGGCAACTACGATCGGCTGCTCGACTTCAGCCGCGCCGTCACCGGCACGCTGTTCTTCGTGCCATCGGCCACGTTCCTCGAGACGGTCACGGCGGACTCCGCAGCGTCACTCGCCGGCGCGCAGGCGCCGACGACATCCGAGCCGACCCGCTCGTCGCCGCGCGACGGCTCGCTCGGCATTGGATCTCTCAAAGAGGCAGGACATGAATAATCTCCACCGCGAGCTCGCTCCGATCTCAGACAGCGCCTGGGCCCAGATCGAAGAGGAGGCGTCGCGCACGCTCAAGCGTCATCTCGCGGCCCGGCGCGTCGTCGACGTGCCGGGCCCGAAGGGCCTCGAGCTGGCGGCCGTCGGCACCGGGCATCTGCATCAGATTCACGCGCCAGCCGAAGGCATTCAGGCCGCGCAGCGCGAGGCGAAGGCCGTCGTCGAGCTGCGCGTGCCGTTCACGCTCACGCGGCAGGCGATTGACGACGTGGCGCGAGGCGCAACGGACTCGGACTGGTCGTCGCTGAAGGACGCCGCGCAGAAGATGGCATTCGCCGAAGATCGCGCGGTCTTCGACGGCTACGCCGCAGCAGGCATTCAGGGCATCCGGCAGGG
The DNA here is from genome assembly GCA_964573795.1 of uncultured Solibacteraceae bacterium. Lineage (GTDB taxonomy): Bacteria > Acidobacteriota > Vicinamibacteria > Vicinamibacterales > SCN-69-37 > CAZNMF01. Next base: position 23,521 of record CAZNMF010000174.1, on the reverse strand, counting down.
CAGCAGCAATCCGCGCGTCGCGCTGCCATCCAGCGTGAAGAGCTATCCGGCGGCCGTGGCGCAGGCGGTCGGTCAGTTGCGGCTGGCCGGCGTCAACGGCCCGTATGCGCTCGTGCTCGGCGCCGACGCATACACGGCCGCGAGCGGCGGCACGGACGAAGGCTATCCCGTCTTTCAGCACATCGAGCGCATCGTCGACGGCGGCATCATCTGGGCGCCGGCGATCGAGGGCGGGCTCGTGCTCACGACACGCGGCGGCGACTTCTCGCTGGATCTGGGACAGGATCTCTCGATCGGCTATCAGAGCCATTCGAGTACCGCGGTGGAGCTCTACTTCTTCGAGACCTTCACGTTCCGGCTGCTGACCACCGAAGCCGCCGTCGTGCTGGGCTGACGCGCCATGCCCGTCGAGCTCACGTCGCGCGAACGATCGAAGCTTCGGTCCAAGGCCCATCACCTGCAGCCGATCGTCCGCGTCGGCGTCGCCGGGCTCAGCGACGCGTTCGTCAAGGAAGTCGACCGTGCCCTGGCGGATCACGAGCTGATCAAAGTGCGCCTGGACATCGACGATCGCGCCGCGCGCGACGAGATGGCGGACGAGATCTGCGCGCGAACCGACGCCGCGCGCGTGCAGCGCCTCGGCAAGATCCTCGTCCTCTGGCGGCCGAAGCCGGAAGACGACGAGGGCGGCGCGGCATGAGGAGCGCGTGGCGACGTCTCGCTGCGTACGCGGTCGTCTGTCTGTGCCTGACCGGCACGGCTCGCGCACAGACGACGCGCGGCTATGTCGGGGCGGCGATCACACTGGCGCCTTGGAGCGTGCAATCGGTGTCGGGCGGAAGTCCGTCGACGAGCTTCTCGAACCAGAGTCCTGACACGACGCTCACCAACGTCACCGCGGAAAGCGCCTGGTACTTCACGCCGAACAGCGCGCTCGGCGTGGAGGTGATGATGCCGCTGCGGCGAAACACGATCCATCAGGAGTTCAGCTACTTCTCGCCGCGGCTTCGTGACAGCGCCTATCAGGAAACGCTCGCGCTCGTCGTCGTGCGGCGCGATCGCCGGCTGTCGCCGCGCGCCACCGCGGCGCTCGTCGCCGGCGGCGGGTTCGTCCACGGCACATCGAGAGACCGCTATGCGCAGGGCCACTTCGGATCGTCCGACTATGAGCCGTTCGGGCCGGAACAAGCGCAGGTCAGCAAGACGTCGCTCGGCTTGACGGTTGGTGCGGAGCTCGCGGTGACGCTCGTACGCCACCTGGATCTCGTGCCCGGATTCCGGCTGCTCTTCGTCGATCGCGGCGGGCCGCGTGACGATCCCGAGCCATTCTTTGGCTCGCTCGGTCTTCCCGACCTGACCTGCCGTTTCGGGATCGGCGTTCGCGCCACGTTCTAGTCGGTGCGTCGCCGCGGCCGAACAGCTTCACCGGTATCCGAACAGCGGCGGGAAGGCGATCACGACGAACGCGGCCCACGCGGCGTAGACGGGCAGATACGCGGTCTGCCACGATTCGAGCGCGAGGAACGATCCGCGCGCGCGAAGGAACGACGCGTAGATCCGCGCCGACCAGGCGAGGTTGACGAGCAGGATCAGGTTCTCGCCGAGCGCGGCGACGCGGTTCGGCGTGAAGCCGAATTCCGAGATGCGCGACGCGATGGCCGCCAGGGCGACGATGTCGACGACGAGGGCGCTGACGATGAGCAGCAGTTGGAGGCCGTCGAAGAGATTCGGCGGCGCCTCGGGATCGCGCGCCGACGCGGCGTAGAGCACGAGCCCCAGCACCACAGCGAGCAGCAGGTCGAATGCAATCAGCACCTCGCGCTTGATGTCGATCGGCCGGCCCGTCCACGCCATCGTCGCCAGAAACGCGAGGAGCAGCACGGTGAAGAGCGGCGTGAACAGGCGCGTGAGCACGGGCGCCATGTTCTCGATGACGCTCTGTTTCGCCTCGACGAGCCACGCGCTGACGAGCACGGCACCCGTCGCGCCGCAGGGGATCAGCCAGTCCGACGCGAGCCAGTCCGGCTTCAGGCCGATGGCGGTGAACATCATCATCGTGAACGCCGTGAGCACGCCGCCGCCGAGCGCGATGAGCACGTAGTAGATGAACAGCTCGCCCGAGAAGCGCACGAAGTCCATGCGACCGCTGCCCTCGAACCAGCGGCCGGCGGTGTAGGCGATGCCGATGACGAGCCACAGCGCGATCGGCAGGTGCAGGATGCTCAGCACTTCCGTGTCGCCCTGGTGCCGGAACGGATAGACGTTGACGATGACGGCCGCGGCGAGGATGGGAAGCGCCAGCCATGCGTATCGGCGCGGCGCGATCGCACGCTTCCACACGAAGTAGCCCGCGAGAAACGGCAGGACGAACAGGCTCGCGTTGCGCAGATAGAACGCCTCGTTGCCGGCTTCGCCGGGCCGTACGCCGAACAGCACCGGGACTTTGATGGCGACTGCGGCCGCGATCGCAAGCGCGAAGACGACGATCGTTTCGAGCCGGCTCGCGGCGGCGTGGGCCGCATCGCCGCTCGATGGGGCGTCCGACGCGATCACCAGTTGTTTCCAGAGCCGGTCGGCGTGCTCGCGCGCGAACTCGCGCGACAGCGCGTCGAGGCTGCCCAGGCGCTTGACCGCGACCAGGAACGCCTCGTCGTCGGCGAGGCCGGCACCGGTGAGCGCGCCGACCTGATCGCGCAGGTGCGTTTCGAGCTCTTCGACGTCGGAGCCGTTGAGGGCATGGCGGCGGCGCAGGTACGCGCGCCACTGGCCGATCTGATCTTCGAGCGACGCGTGGAGGAGGGCGGTGCTCATGCGAGTGACGCCTTCATCCAGATGCGGTGCAGCGTCGTGTCGACGACCTGCCAGCGCTTGCGCTCCGCGTCGAGCGCGGTGCGGCCCTGTTTCGTCAGGCGGTAGTACTTCCGCCGGCGTCCGATCTCGGACGAGGCCCATTTCGCGGCGACGAGCCCCTGCCGCTCCAGACGATGGAGCACCGGATACAGCATGCCGTCGGTCCATTGCAGGTGGCCGTCGGACAGCTCGCTGACGCGTTTGATGATGGCGTAGCCGTAGCTCTCACCTTCGGCGAGGATGGCGAGCACGAGCGGCGTGGCCGAGGCGGCGACGAGGTCTTTGCCGAGGTCCATGGCTAGGGCTCTTATACATGGCAGTGCTATGTATAGTCAATCGGCGAGGACTGGGGGATCTCTTTGGAGGGCCGAACCTTCAGGTTCGGCCGGCTCTATGGCACCGACCGAAGACGCGGTACCATGAGCGTCCTACGCCAAACGCGCCTTTCCTGGAGCGTCAGATGAACCGGTCTCAGTCTTCTCGCGTGGTCGTCGCGCTCGCGGCGGTCGTCTGGCTGCTGGCCGGCGCCTCCGCGCCGGTGCGCGCGACGCGCCAGCGCAGTGCGCTCCCGTCCTCGCTCTCCGACGCCGAGTTCTGGGCGTTGAGCAGGCGGCTGTCCGAAGCCAACGGCGTGTTCGTGTCGCGTTCGGGATCGCCCGACAACCTCCTGTCGAATGAAAACGCCATCTCGTACGTTGCGGCCGAGTTGCCGTCGCGCGTGAAGCCGGGCGGCGTGTATCTCGGCGTCGGACCGGAGCAGAACTTCACCTACATCGCCGCGATGCAGCCGCGCATGGCGTTCATCACCGACATCCGTCGCGGAAACCTGCAGCTGCATTTGCTGTACAAGGCGCTGTTTGGCTTGTCGTCGACGCGTAGCGAGCTCGTCGCGCGGCTGTTCAGCCGCCGCGCGGTGCCGGCGTCGACGTCGAAGACGACGGCGGCGGAGTTGATGCGCGCCGTGGGCGATGCGCCGGCGATGACCGACGCGGAATATCGTGCGAACGTCGCCACCATCGAGACGTATCTGACGCGGACGCACACGCTGCCGCTCGACAAGGACGACCTCGACGGCATTGCGTACGTCGCCGACAATTTCCGGCGCTTCGGGCCGGACATCAACTACACCTCGTCGATCAACGGCCGGTTCCGCGCGTTCGGCTCGTACGGCATGATCCAGTCGCTGACAGACGGATCAGGCGTTGGACGCACGTATCTCGCCTCGGATGAAGCGTTCGCGTACGTGAAGAGTCTCGAAGCGAAGAACCTCGTCGTGCCCGTCGTCGGCAACTTCGCCGGCCCGAGAGCATTGCGCGCAATCGGCAGCTATCTCAGGGAACACGGCGCGGTCGTCGGCGCGTTCTACGTTTCCAACGTCGAGCAGTACCTCGAGCGGGCTGGCACCTGGACGACCTTCTGCGAGAACGCCGCGTCGTTGCCGATCGATGCCGCCAGCATCTTCATCAGGCCGGGCAGCCGCGACTGGTTCGGGTCGATGGCCGAGGAGACCCGCGGCTGCCGATGAGCGTGCGTCGCTGACGCGCGTCCATCGTCGCATTGCTGTCCGATAGGCCAGTGCTACACTGCGCGGCATCCTATGCCTGCGTTTGCGATGTATCCCAGCCTGAAAGACACCAGCGTGTTCGTCACCGGCGGCGCGTCCGGCATCGGCGCCGAGATCGTCCGCGCGTTCGCCGATCAGGGATCGAAGGTCGGCTTCGTCGACTTCGATCTGGAGCACGGTGCGGCGCTCGCCGATGCGCTCGCCGCAAAAGGCGCGAACGTCCGGTTCGAGCCGTGCGACCTGCGCGACATCGAAGCGCTGCGTCGCGCGTTCGCGGCGCTCGCCGACGCGCAGGGGCCCGCGCGCGTGCTCGTCAACAACGCCGCGCGCGACGACCGCCACACGTGGGAAAGCGTCACGCCCGAGTTCTACGACGAGCGCATCGCCACGAACCTGCGCCACATGTTCTTCGCGATCCAGGCCGTCGCGCCCGCGATGGTCGCGGCCGGCGGCGGGTCGATCATCAACCTGGGCTCGGACTCGTGGTGGCGCGCCAGCGGCGGATTTCCCGTCTACACCACCGCGAAGGCCGCCGTGCACGGCCTGACGCGCGGCATGGCGCGCGATCTCGGACGTCATCGCATCCGCGTCAACACGCTGGTGCCGGGCTGGACGATGACGGAGCGGCAGAAGCAATTGTGGGTGACGCCGGAGAGCCTGGCGCGGCAACTGGCGGCGCAGTGTCTCCCCGATCCGATCGATCCCGTCTACGTTGCGCGCATGGCGCTGTTCCTCGCGGCAGACGACTCCGCGATGTGCAGCGCCAACAACTACATGGTCGAAGCGGGGTCTATTTGAGCCCATGACCCGTCCATCGATCCGCGCGTCGTGCGCCGCCGCACTGCTCCTGCTGTGTCTGCCGGCCTCGGTCTTCGCACAGCGTGAGCTGCACTGGGACACGCTCTTCGTCACGGCCCATCTCGACGCCAGCGGTGCGCTCTCCGTCCTCGAAGATCAGACTCTCGTCTTCACCGGCGACTGGAACGGCGGTGAACGGACATTCACCATCCGGTCGCCGCAGAAGCTGTCGTTCGAGGGCATGAGCCGGTGGGACGGCGGCTGGCGGCCGATGCAGGAGTCGTCCGACCTTCGGCGTGTCGACGACTTCGCGTTCACCGATGCGAGGACGCTGCGCTGGCGCAGCCGGCTGCCGAGCGATCCGCCGTTCGCCCATACGGCGATGCGCTATCAACTCCGGTACACGCTGTCGCGCATCCTGCTGCGCGATGGCGAGACGTACAGGCTCGATCACGACTTCGCGTTTCACCAGCGCGACGGCGTCATCAGTCGCTACGAGCTCAGATTGACGTTCGATCCGGCATGGCACGCCGGCACCGACGTGCGCGAGGTGTACACCGCAGACGGGCTGGCGGCGGGACGCGGCTTCGTGCTGACGATCCCGCTCCGCTACGTCGGCTCGGGCACGCCTGACGCGTACGACGGCTCGCGGCCACGCGAGGTCGAGATCGCCGTGCTCGCCATCGCCGCGCTCATGATCCTCTCCATCGTCTGGTTCTTCGCGTCGGAATCCGCGAAAGGCCGGTTCGCGCGCGTCGACATCGCCGGCATCGATGAAGCTTGGCTGCGCGAGCACGTCCTCAAATATCCCGCGGAGCTCGTGTCCGCCGCGTGGGACGACAACATCGGGCAGGCGGAAGTCGTGACGCTGCTCGCGCGATTGACGGCCGAAGGGAAGCTCGAGAGTGAGACGTCCGGCTCGGACATGTCGCTGCGGCTGCTCGTCCCGCGCGAGGAGCTGAAGGCGTACGAGCGTCTGCTCATCAACAAGCTGTTCTACGATGGCCGCACCACGACGAGCACCGCCGAGGTGAAGTCGCACTACCAGTCGTCCGGCTTCAACCCGGTCGACGTGATCAAGGCCAGCCTCGCGAAGCATTGCAAAGACACGATGCCGTTCGCCGAGGCGCCGAAGCCCTATGGCTACGAGACGCTCGCGCTGAGCCTCGTCGCCGTGGGATCGCTTACGCCTGGATGCGTCTCCGGCGCGCTGCCGATCCCGATGTTCTTCGTGCTTCCGATCGCCGCGCTGGTCGTGGCTGGGCTCGCGTCGATTCCCGGCCTCATTTTTCGCCGGCACATGGAGTGGGGGCCAAGCGCCGCGCTGTTGTGTCTGATCGCGCCGTGCGCGGTCGCGGCGGCCGTTGCGGCATTTCTCTGGTTTCCCGTCGGCACGGGCGAAGTGGCGCTGTCAGGGGCGACGATCCTGGGTGTCGCGGCGTTGGGCATCGCGTCGAGCCTCACCGGCGTGAACACGCTGCGATCGCGGCAGCAGCGTGAGGGCGTCGCGTTCCGCAAGCAGCTCGCGCGCGGGCGCATGTTCTTCAAGTCGGAGCTGGACAAGCCCGAGCCGGCGCTGCGCGACGAGTGGTTCCCGTGGGTGCTCGCGTTCAATCTCGGCCCGCGGATGGACGACTGGTCCGCCAGGCACACCGGCGGCAGCACGTCGACGATCTTCTCGACCTCGTCCTCGTCGTCGCACTCCGGTTCGTCGTCGTGGACGGGATTCGGCGGCGGCCGGTCGGGCGGCGCGGGCGCGTCGGCGTCGTGGGCCGCAGCCGCCGGCGGGATCGCCGCCGGCGTTGCGGCACCGAGCTCCAGCGGATCCGGCGGTGGTGGAAGCAGCGGCGGTGGGGGTGGATCGTCCGGCGGCGGTGGCGGAGGCGGTTGGTAGTCCACGGAATCGCCTCCGCCATCGCGTGTTCGCGGCTCGGGCTTTCGACGGCGTAGAGGCGCGCGGCGTCGCTTCGGAGCACGACGATGTTCTCGGACGGACTGGAGATCACCCAGGCGTCGCCGTTGCGCAGCGAGACGCGCGCGTGTAGTGCGCGCGGAACATCACGTCCAGACGTTCCGCGGCATCGTCGACTTCGTCGGCCAGTCCGGCCGCCGTCCGTGTGCTCACACGACAAGAACGCGCGAGCCGCGGGTTTTGTGGCGCTACCTGGCCTTGTAGCCCTGCCACACCCACTCGAGCGCGGACGGATAGGTCTGCGCGATGACCTGGCCGTCGGTGTGCCGCGCGTTCTTCGCGTAGACGAACTGGTAGTGATAGCCCTTCGCGGCCAGCGCCTTCGCGACGCGGATGTTGGCGATCACCCAGTTGTGCAGGCCCGACGAGGCCGAGGCGGCACCGTTGTCGTTCTGCGACACGTGCATCCAGATGCGCAGCGGCTTGGCCGGACTCTGCGGGATCAGCCGCTCGTGGTACTCCCACGCGCCGTGCGGATAGTCGGCATCCGGATGCTGATTGACGAAGGTGCCGGAGTAGATCAGCACGCGGTGATAGAGCTCCGGATGGAACCACGCCATCGAGAACGACGCCGATCCGCCGGAGCTGCCGCCGAGCGTCATGCGGCCGTCCGGATCCTTCGTCAGCGTGACGCCGTAGCTCCGTTCCACCTGCGGCAGGATCTCGGCCTCGACGAACTCGGCGTACTTGCCGGACACCGTGTCGTACTCGAGCCCGCGCTCGCTGCCCTGGGCGTCACCGCCGCCGTTGGCGATCATCACCGCGACGATCGGCGGCAGGCGATGGGCGGCGATCATGTTGTCGAGAATCGTCGGCAGCTGGTTGTTGCGCGCGCCGTACGCATCGCACGAGACGATGAGCGGCGCGGCGGTGCCGGGCACGTACTGTGACGGAATGTAGACCGTGATCTGGCGTGTCGGCGTCGCGCCGCGCAGGCCCGTGTCGGGATAGAAGCGGCTGTCGGCGGCGTTGATCGTGAACGTCTCGACGCGGCCCTTCGGCACACTGTCGACCGGCGTCTGTTCCGGTGCCGGCGCGTATTCCGGCCCGATGAAGTAATCGCCGTCGCCCGCGCTTGGCGTCCACGCCGGAAGTGCGTCGAGCGTCGCGATCTCGGCGACGTCCGCTTCCGTCAACGGCGGACGCGGCGTGCCGCGCCCACCGCCGCGGCCGGTGCCCGGGGCCGGCGTCTGCGTCGCGCCCGCGGAAGGCGCCGCAGGCGGCGGCGTCGCTTGTCCGAATAGCGCGGTTCCGCCCGCGAACAGGGCAACCATCGCCGCGCATGCGATCGACGTCAGAGGCTTCATCGGCTCTCTCCTCGTGCGCCGCCCCGGTCGCGGCGTGGATATCTCGGGATCCGGTCGGTAAGGATACCGCGACTGAGCGCACGTTCGTGCGGCGATCTCAGGCCCGCCACATGGACACGCACGCCAGTCCCGCACACAATGTGGACCGACGATCGACAACAGATGAGACGCGACGTCACGCGCGCCGGGCGCGCGGCGTCGACCAGGAGCGTGAGCGATGAAGCGTCTGGCAATGGTGCTGGTGGCGACCGCGGCGTCGATGGGGCTCGCAGCGCGTGCGGCGGATCCGACGACGACCGTGGCGCAGGGAACGCTGGCGGGGACGATGGACAACGGCGTCGCGGCATTCCTCGGCGTGCCGTTTGCGGCGCCGCCGGTGGGCGAGCTGCGCTGGGCGCCGCCGAAGCCGCCGGCGACGTGGGGATCCGCGCCTCGTCAGGCGAAGACGTTCGGCGCCGCGTGCACGCAGACGCTCGCGTCGGGCGGCCGTGCGCAGTGGACGAGCGAGTACATGAGTCCCGACGCGCCTGGTGTCTCGGAAGATTGTTTGTATCTGAACGTCTGGACGCCGGCGACACTCACCGGCTCTGCGCGTCCGCCCGCGACCCTGCCCGTGCTGTTCTGGATCTACGGCGGCGGTTTCAACGAAGGCTCCGGCGCCGTGCCGGTCTACAATGGCGCCAACCTCGCCAGGAAAGGCCTCATCGTCGTCAACGTCAACTACCGCGTCGGCAGTCTCGGGTTCATGGCGCATCCCGAGCTGACGTCCGAGCAGGGCGGCGCGTCGGGGAACTACGGCATCCAGGATCAGATCGCCGCGCTGCAGTGGGTGCGCGACAACATCGGGGCGTTTGGCGGCGACGCGGCGAAGGTAACGATCGCGGGGCAGTCGGCCGGCGCGATGTCGGTGCAGGCGCTGCTCGTCTCGCCCGCGGCGAAGGGCCTGTTCCGCGGCGCCATCATTCAGAGTCCCGGGACGCCGGGCACCAATGCCAGCTACACGCCGCGCGCGACCGCCGAGCAGACCGCGGTCGCCGCGTTCGAGCGCGCGGCCGTGCGCTCAATCGCCGATGCGCGCAAGCTGCCGGCCGCGCAGGCCAACAGTCTGGGCGGACGCGGAATCGTCGCTGACGGCCGCGTAATTCACGAGTCGACGCCGAGGGCGCTCGCGAGCGACGTTCCGGTGATGACGGGCTACACGCTCAACGATGGGTTCGTGTCGCGTCCGCCCGTCACGGTCGAGAGCTGGAAGGCGGAAGCCACGGAACGGTACGGCGACCGCGCCGCGGAGTTCCTGACGTTCTTTCCCGGCGACACCGATGCGCAGGCGGCGCGATCGGCGCAACGCGAGGCGGTCGATCGCGCGTTCAATCTCAGGCTCGTCGAGTGGGTCGCCGGCCGCGCGTCGGCGAAGCCCGCGTTCGTCTATCTGTTTACGCACGTCGAGCCGGGACCGGAGTCGGCGCGTTACGGCGCCTTCCACACGTCCGACGTCCCGTACGAGTTCGACACGCTGCACCTCTCGCCGGGACGCGCGTTCACCGACGTCGATCGCCGCCTCGCGCAGACGTGGTCGTCGTACGTCGCGAACTTCACGAAGAGCGGCGATCCGAACGGCGGATCGCTGCCGCGCTGGCCCGCGATGACGAAGGAGAACAACGCGCTGATGGAGCTCGGCGACGAGGTCGTCGTCTCTCGCGCCGTTCCCGCCGGCTCCGACGCGATTATCGCGGCTGGCAAACCGCTGCCGAGTGCGGGACGTGGCGGGCCGGGACGCGGCGGCCGGGCCGGAGGCTGACGAGGGCGTCGGCGATCGGGCCGATGGATCAGGCGGTCGGGACGGCCTCGGCACGCGCGTCCGCCTGGGCCTCGGTTTGCGACGCTCGGCACACCTTTCCTTGTGTGACTTCGCGCCGGGCTGTCGTCGTCGGCTTGCAGGACGCGGCGACACGTGGCGTGCAGCCGCCGATCAATTGCGCCGCCCGGAGCGACGAGAGGCGCACGAACTCGAACCGGCCCATGTCTTCCGGTCCAAACGTCACGGCATCCTCCTGCGGCCCGCGTTCGCGGGAAGCCGATCCGGATGCCATAACTGACCGCACGACTCGCAGCGTTGATACGTCGACGCCGATTGCTTGGCCGGAACGCGGACGTCGGCGGAGTGGCAGTAGGGGCAACGCGGCTGTTCGGCCTGCGGCTCCAGCAGCGATGCGCTCGGGTTCGACGACGAATAAAAATCGGACATGTGCGTGATCTCCCGAAAGTCGGAACGATCACGCGCCATCGGGATTGGTGGAGCGCAAGGGTCCGGCGAGCGAAGGCCGGTCGGCGCGCATCCCGACGAGATGCTGCTGGAACGCTGGCGGGCGTCAGCCTGACGCTGACCTGGTTAGCATACTGCATCCGCGCGCCAGGATGCGGGCGTCTGCGCGGGCACATTCGCATCGGCGCGCGCTGCGGATCGCGAGCCGCTATGATCCGCCGATGGCGATCGACGTCAGGCGGGCCGACATCGCCGGCGACGCCGAGGCGATTCGCGCGATACGCACCGCCGTCTTCGTCGTGGAGCAGCGCGTGCCGCTCGATCTCGAGATGGACGATCGCGACGCGCGCTGCGTGCACGTCCTCGCGTGGGACGACGACGCGCCGGTCGGCACGGGTCGCATCGATCTCGAGCACGACGGCAAGATCGGCCGCGTCGCCGTGCTCGCGTCGCATCGGCGCGCCGGTGTCGGCGCAGCGCTCATGATGCATCTGCACCGCATCGCCGCGAGCCGCGGCCTCACGCGCGTCTGGTGCCACGCCCAGCGATCGGCCGTGCCGTTCTACCAGCGGCTCGGCTACAGGATCACGAGCGAGCCGTTCATCGAAGCCGGCATCGAGCACGTCGTCATGGACGCGTCGCTTGCGGCACGGGAGTGACCTCGTCGTTCAGACGTTCACGACGGCAGCGTGATCGTCACGCGCAGCCCGGGATTCGCATTGTCGGCGGCGATGGCTCCGTGATGCACCTGGATGGCGCGACGCGCGATCGCCAGGCCAAGCCCGATGCCGCCTGCCGACGCGTCCCGTGATTCGTCCACGCGATAGAAGGGATCGAAGATGCGCGCCAGCTCGCCGGCGGGCACTCCAGGGCCGTAGTCGCGCACCGCGATGGTGACGTCGTCCGTCGTCTCGGCGACGTCGACGTCCACCGTGCTGCCCGCCGGTGTATAGCGCACGGCGTTGCGGACGACGTTCTCGATCCCGCGGCGCAACAGCTCCCGATCGCCCGTCACCGGGCGCGTCGCACGTCCCGACATGACGATGCGGACGCCGCGTGCGTCCGGCTCACGCGTGCACGTGGTCCGCACCTCGGCAAGCAGGTCGTCGACATCGACCGGTTGCCGCTGCCGCGCCGTGGGGTCGCCTTCCGCCCTGGTCATGTCGATGAGCTCCGCGACCAGCGTGGAAAGGACGTCGACGTCCGCCTGGATGCGATCCATGGCTGCGGCGCGATCGGACGCGGTGCGCGCCAGCTCCACCGAAAAGTTGAGCCGCGCCAGCGGCGATCGCAGCTCGTGCGACACGTCCTGCAGCAGCCGGCGCTCGGCGTGCACCAGCGTCTGAAGACGCTCGGCCATGCCGTTGAACGCCGCTGCGAGCGTGCCGATCTCGTTCGCCGGCACCGACGTCACGCGCACGGCGAGATCGCCCTGGCCGAAACGCTCCGCCACACGCGACATCGTCCGGATGGGCGGCACGATGCTGCGCGCGACCCACCACGAGACGAGGAAGATCGACGCGAGCACGAGGAAATAGAACGGCGCGAAGCTCCAGAGCGAGAACGGCGGACCTCCGGTCGCGACGAGGACGTAGCGTCCATCCGCCGAGGCGTGGACGTACACGAACGTGTCGCCGTCGAAGTGCGGCGCCGTCTGGCCGCGCGTGTCGCGCAGCAGGCTGCTGCGATCCGCGCCGGTGACGAGATCGCGGCCGCGCGCGTCGGTGAGCGCGTGCGCCGCGCGGAGGCCGGCGTCCATCCGCTGGATGAAGCGCGCCAGCTCCGCGGATCCGCCGCGCTCGTACACGTCAATCGCGTCGTCGAGCTGGATGGCATACATCCCGTCGATCAGGCGCTGAATGGCGCCGCCCACCACGTGCCGGCTGATGGCGATGAACGCGCCCAGCGCGATGACCACGGCGATGAACGACGCGACGACGATGCGGAAGTAGAGGGAGCGCATCGGGTCGTCAGTCGCGCGCGAAGAGATAGCCGACGGCGCGGACGGTGCGGATGGCGTCGACTCCGGCCGCCTGGAGCTTGCGGCGCAGATGGCTCACGTGGACGTCGAGCGTCCGCTCGTACGGCGACGCCGGCCGATGATAGAGCGCCGCGGCGAGCTCGTCGCGTGACACGGCGAGCCCCGCCCGCCGCATGAGCACCTCCAGGATGTCGAACTCCGCCGTCGTGAGCGCGAGCGGCGTGTCGTGACACCAGGCCTCTCGGCGCGCGACGCTGAGCCGGACGCCGCCGACGGCGAGCGTGCCGGCCGGCGCCGCCGCAGCCGGCGTCGTGCGGCGCAGGATGGCGCGGATGCGCGCGAGCAGCTCGCGCGGCTGGAAGGGCTTGTCCAGATAGTCGTCCGCGCCGGCCTCGAGGCCCCCGATGCGATCGTCAGGCGCCGTGCGCGCGGTCAGCATGATGATCGGCGTCGTCGTGCGCCGGCGGATCTGCCGCAGCACCTCGAAGCCGTCGAGGCCCGGCAGCATGACGTCCAGCGTGATGACGTCGAAGCCGCGGGCGGTGGCCTCGCGAACGCCGGCCAGACCGTCCTGCACGGCCGCCACGGTCATGCCGTGCTGCGAGAGGAAGTCGCGCATCAGCTCGCACAGCTTCGGATCGTCGTCCACGATGAGGACGCGGATCGGCATCTCGCTCGGCGCCACGGGCACGGCGTAGTCTACCGCCGTGCGGCCGCGCCCTCGGGGAGCTGGTCGGCGGCCTGCCAGCCGCCGCCAAGCGCTTTGTAGAGCCGAACGAGATCCTCCGACACGGCCGCCGTGCTCGAGGCGACCGAGTCCTGCAACGACAGCAGCGATCGCTGCGCGTCGAGCACCGTGCGGAAGTCCTGCAGCCCGGCCGTGTAGAGCTGCAACGACAGGTCGGCGCTCTGCTGCGCGGCGGCAGCCGCGGCCGTCAGGTGATCGCGGCGCACCTGTTCCTGCGTGAGCGACGTGAGCGCGTCTTCGACGTCCTGGAGCGCCAGCAGCACGCGCGATTCGTACGCGCTCAACGATTGCGCCTGGCGCTCGGTCTGGATGACGACGTTCTGTCGCAACTGCGCGCGGTTGAAGATCCGCATGTTGACCGTCTCGCCGCCGTTCCAGAATCCCGCGCCCGGCAGCAGCAGCTTGGCGAGCGACAGCGCTTCGAGGCCGATCGAGCCCGTCAGCCTGAACGACGGATACAGATCCGCACGCGCGGCATTGACCTGCGCGAACTGCGCGGCCAGTTGCCGTTCCGCGCTGCGCACGTCGGGCCGCCGCCGGAGCGTGTCGGCCGGCACGCCGACCGCGACGCTGAGAGGCGCCGAGGGAATCGCGGCCGCGCCGGCCAGCTCGGCGTCGAGCGCCGCAGGCGGCTGTCCAATCAGCACCGCCAGCGCGTGCCGGCTGCGCTCGAGCTGGCTCTGGAGCTGCGCGACCTGCGCGCGCGTGCTCTCGACGTTCGAGAGCGCCTGTTGCACGTCGAGCTCGGTCGCCAGACCGGCCTGCGATCGGAACTGCGTCAGCTCGAGCGTCTCTTCCTGCAGCGTCAGGTTGCGTTGCGTTAACGCCAGCTGCTGCTGCGCCGATCGCACGTCGATGTAGTCGATCGCCGTCTCCGCCGTCAGGCTCACGAGCGCGTCCTGCAGATCGAACGCGCGAGCCTCGGCCGTCGCCGACGCCGCGTCGATGGCGCTGGCCGTCGCGCCGAACAGATCGGGCTCCCAGCTCGCGTCGAGCTCGAGCCCGTACGACTGCGTGAACTGGCCGCCGCCGCTCTGACGCGCGCTGCCGCTGCCGTCCACCGTCGGCCGTGTCGTGCTGCGCGTCGACGCGAGGCTCGCGCGCGCCTCGCGCACGCGCGAGACCGCGGTCTTGATGTCGGGGCTGCCGGCAATGGCGCGCTCGACGAGCGACGTCAGCAGCGGATCGCCGAAGGCGCTCCACCATTGCGCGAGACGCGCCGTGTCGGCCGCCGCCGCGGCGTCGACGCCGGGAGCGGACCATGCAGGCGGCGCGGCCGCCACGGGCGCGACGTACGGCCGGCGGACGGCGCAGCCCGTCAGCGCGGCGACCGCCGCCAACACGACGATCACTCGAGAGAAGCGGCGAGCAGGCGCGTTACTCATGGCGAAGGGCATCAATGGGATTGAGCTGGGCCGCGCGCCGCGCCGGAAAGTAGCCGAACACGATGCCGACGCCGGCGGAGAAGAGGAAGGCCAGGAACACGACCGGCACGTCGATCGCGAACGGCAGCGTCAGCACGGAGGCCACGATCGCCGAGGCCGCCAGCGCGAAAGTGATGCCGATCAGGCCGCCGAACGCCGAGAGCACGACGGCTTCGACGAGGAACTGCGTCAGCACGTCCGTCTCGAACGCGCCGATCGCCAGGCGGATGCCGATCTCGCGCGTCCGTTCCGTGACCGACACGAGCATGATGTTCATGATGCCGATGCCGCCGACGAGCAGGCTGATCGCGGCGACGGCGGCCAGCAGCGCCGTCAGCGTCTGCGTCGTGCCCGAGATCGTCGTCGCCAGATCTTCCTGCGCGAAGATCGTGAAGTCGTCGTCGTCCTCCGGCCGGAGGTGGCGGCGATCCCGCAGCAGCCGGCTGACGTCCTGACGCGCGCGATCGGTCGACACCGACGTCGGGACGGAGAGCTGGATCTGGCCGATGTCGTCGTTGCCCGTGAGGCGGCGCTGCAGCGTCCTGAGCGGGATGACGACCGTCGCGTCGCGGTCCTGGCCGAACGTGCTCGTGCCCTTCTTGTCGAGCAGGCCGATGACGGTGCACGACGTCGAGCGCAGCCGCATGAGCCGGCCGATCGGGTCGTCGACGTCGAGCACTTCCCGGCGGATGGTGTCGCCGATGATGCAGACCGCCGCGCCGGAGCGAACCTCGCTGTCGGTGAAGAGCCGGCCCTTCGCCAGACCCCAGTCCGTCGCGGCGAAGTACGCGTTGGTGGCGCCCGTGATCTGCGTCGAGCGGTTTCTCGGGCCGTCAATCACGTTCAGTGTGGTCGACGCGATCGGGGTGACGGCCGTGACCGTCGTCAGATCGCGCGCCAGCGCGTCGGCATCCTGTACGCGGAAGGGCTTGGCCGATCCCGCCGCGCCACCCGGGCCCCGCTGCTGGCCGGGCATGATCGTGAGCAGGTTGCTGCCCATGCTCGCGATGCTCGCCGTCACGCTCTCGGTCGCACTGTTGCCGAGCGTGACCAGCATGATGACCGACGCGACGCCGATGATGATGCCGAGCGTCGTCAGCGACGAGCGCAGGACGTTGCGGCGGATTTCGCGAAGCGCCAGGATGACCGCGTTCAGCAGCATCAGTGCGCTCCCTCGGTGCGGAGGTCGTGCTCGACGAGCCCGTCGCGGAAGTGGATGGCGCGCGACGCGTAGGCGGCCATGTCCGGCTCGTGCGTGACCATCAGCACCGTCAGTCGACGCTCGCGGTTGAACCGCACGAGCAGCTCCATGATCTCGATGCTGCGCGCCGTGTCGAGATTGCCCGTCGGCTCGTCGGCGAACAGGACGGACGGCTCGGTGACGATCGCGCGCGCGATGGCGACGCGCTGCATCTGGCCGCCGGAGAGCTCCGCCGGCGTGTGCGATTCCCAGCCCGTCAGCCCGACGGCGGCCAGCGCCTCGCGCGCGCGCCGGCGGCGCTCCGCCGACGGCGTGCCGCGGTAGACGAGCGGCAGCTCCACGTTCTCGATCGCGGACGTGCGGTTGAGCAGATTGAATCCCTGAAAGACGAAGCCGAGGTAGTGCCGGCGCAGCAGCGCGCGCTGCTGGCGGGTCAGCGCGCCCACGTCGACGCCGCGGAAGCGGTACGTGCCGGCCGTCGGCAGGTCGAGGCATCCGAGGATGTTCATCGTCGTCGATTTGCCCGATCCGCTTGGACCCATCACGGCCACGAACTCGCCGGCCTGCACCTGGAAGTCGACGCCGGCGAGCGCCCGCACCTCCGCGTGTCCGTGACCGTAGACGCGCTCCACGCGATCGAACTCGATGAGAGGCTCGGTCATGACGTTACTGGGGCGTCGTCGCGATGTCCGTGATGACCGGCGTGCCGGCCGTCAGCGATCCGCCCGCGACGACGGTGAGCTGGCCGTCGGTCGCGCCCAGCGTCAGCTCGACCATCGCCGGCTGACCATTGGCGAGCGTCCACACGTGGGGCGGAGCGTTGTCCGCCGATCGATCGCGCGGCTGCCCGCCAGGCGGCGCGGGGAAGAAGCCGGTGCGTGCCTGCGTGGCCGGCGGCGTGAACCGCAGCGCGGCATTGGGCACGACGAGCGCGTCTCTGGCTTCCGTGACGGTGATGTCGGCCGTCGCCGTCATGCCCGGCCGCAGCAGCAGGTCCGCGTTGTCGACCGTGAGCACCGTCTGGTACGTGACGACGCCGTTGGACGTTGTCGGCGTGCTGCGCACTTCCTGCACCGTCGAGTTGAACGTGCGATCCGGATACGCGTCGACGCGAAACGTCGCGTGCTGGCCGGCGCGGACCTGCCCGATATCGGCTTCGTCCACGTCGACGATGAGCTGCATTTTCCGGAGGTCTTCCGCGAGCGTGAACAGCGTCGGCGTCTGGAACGATGCCGCCACCGTCTGACCCTTGTCGACTTCGCGATTCAGCACGATGCCGTTGATCGGCGACTTGATGATCGCCTTGCGGATGTCGGTCTCGATCGCATCGAGACTGGCCTGCGCCTGCGCGACGCCGGCGGCGGCGCTGCCCCGATCGGCTTCCGCGCGCTTGAGCGTGGCGGTCTGCGCATCGAGATCCTGCTGCGATGGCACGCGGCCGCCGCTGAGATCGCGCACCTGCTGCAGGCGCGTCAGGTTCGCCTGCGCCTCGGCGAGGGTCGCGTCCGCCTGGGCGCGCTTGGCCTCGGCGGAGGCGAGCGACGCGCGCGCCTGCGCGGCCTGCGCCTCGAGCTTCTCGGTGTTGACCTTCGCCAGCACCTGTCCGACGCGGACGGGACTGTTGAAATCCACGGCCACCGACTCGACGACGCCTGAGATCTCGGTACCGATGTTGACCTGCGTCAACGCATTGAGCTCGCCCGTGGCCGTGACGCTGACCGTGAGCGTCTTCCTCGCGACCGGCGTTGTCTGATATTGCGGCGCCGTGTCGCCGCGCGATCGGCGCCAGGCCCACAGGCCTGCGGCGGCGAGCAGCAGCACGACGGCCACCCAGGCCCAGCGGCGCAATCGCGCGCGACTGCGATGGCCGGCCGTCAGTCCGAGCGTGGCGTGAATGTCGTCTGTCTGTGTGTCCGTCATGCTGTCACCGGCGGACGACGAAGCGTCCGCCCTCGTCCGAGTAGACGCACGTGCCGCGGCGACGGGTCGTTAAGTTTTGTAAACGAGGGCGCTGGCGCGCTGCCTCCGCATTCCCGCGTGGACACGGTGGGCCCTCGCGATGTCCAATAGGCGATAACCCCAGTCGTTCGTCGGGCAGTCTTCGGGAGCTTCAGATGTCACGCGTCGCACGCACGTCTTCCGTCCTCGCCTTCGGTTCGATCGTCATCGTCGCGCTCCTGACGCGCGGCGCCATTGCGCTGTTGGGACAAGCGCCCGCCGCCACGCCGCCGCCGAGCGCGCAGCAGATCGCGCCGTTCGTCGGCAACTGGGTCGTGACGCTGACCGTCATGGCCAACCAGGCCACGATCGGCGTCGACGTGAAGAACGACGCCGGCGCGCCGTCGGTGACGGTGCACGCACCCGGGCAGCCGACCGTCGACGTGAAGGACATCAGCGTGTCGCAGAACAGTCTCGTCCTGAAGTACGTGACGCAGGCGTTCAACACGACGCTGTCGTCCGTGCTCACGATGACGCCCGACGGCACGAGCACGCGCGTGACGATGGCGATCATGGACGGGCAGTACGAGATACCGGGATCGGCGCGGAAGCTGGCGCCGGGTGAGACCGTGCAGCTCACGGGGCTCGGCGGTGGCGGCAGCAGCTCGCCGATCAGCGAGCTCACCGACTTCACGCCGAAGGCACCGTACCGGCCGCGCACGGCGGCGGAGGAAGCGGCCGGCTTCATGCTGCCGACGGGCTATCGCCTCGAGCTCGTCGCATCCGATCCCGATGTGATCAGCCCGACGATCATCGAGTTCGACGGCAACGGCCGCATGTACGTCGGCGAGATGATCGGCTACATGATCGACGCCGAGGCCACGCGCGAGCACGATCCGGTCAGCCGCATCAGCCGGTGGGAAAGCACGAAAGGCGACGGCGTCTACGACAAGCACACGATCTTCGCGGACCATCTCGTCGCGCCGCGCATGATCCTGCCGCTCACCGACGGCGCGATCCTCACGAGCGAGACGGACTCCGACGATCTGATCAAGCTGACGGACACCAACGGCGACGGCGTCGCCGACACGCGCGAGGTCGTGTTCACGGGCATCGGCCAGAGCGGCGACGCGAACATCGAGCACCAGAAAGCCGGCCTCGTGTGGGGTCTCGACAACTGGATCTACACGACCTACAACGCGTTTCGCATTCGCTGGACGCCGAGCGGCTTCCTGCGCGAGCGCACCGGCCCCAACGGCGGTCAGTGGGGCCTCGGTATGGACGACGACGGCAAGATGTGGTTCGTGGACGCGGGCGGCGAGCGCGGGCCGATGAACTTCCAGTACCCGATCCACTACGGCGCGTTCACGCCGTGCCAGCCGCCGGCGCGCGGCGCCGCGCCCGATCCGAACTGTCCGGCCGGCATGGAGAACGGCTTCGAGAAGGACTTCGCCGTCGTCTGGCCCGCGCCGAGCATCGGCGACATGCAGGGCGGCATCGGCCGCATCCGGATGCCGGCGCAGAACCTGAATCACTTCACGGCGGCGACCGGACCGGCCATCGTGCGCGGCGACAAGCTGCCAGCCGATCTCAAAGGCGATTTCCTGTTCACCGAGCCGGTCGGGCGTCTCATCCGCCGCGCGAAGATCGTGAACGTCGAAGGCCTGACGGAGCTGCGTAACGCGTATCCGGGATCCGAGTTCATCACGAGCGCCGATCAGCTCTTCCGTCCCGTCAACATCAGCAACGCGCCAGACGGCACCGTGTACATCGCGGACATGTACCACGGCATCATCCAGGAGCGCGAGTGGTCGGGGCCGGGCTCGTATCTGCGCGCGAAGATCGAGCAGTACCAGCTCGACAAGGTCGCCGCGTACGGGCGCATCTGGCGGCTGCGCTACGACGGCCGTGCGGCCGTGGCGGCCACGGACACGAACATGGGGCAGCCGGCGATCCCGGCGATCCAGCCGAGCTTCGCGCCGCCGCACATGTACAACGAGACGCCGGCGCAGCTCGTCGCGCACCTCTCGAGCCCGAACGGCTGGTATCGCGATATGGCCCAGCGGCTCATCGTCCTGAGCCAGGACAAGGCCGTCGTGCCGGCGCTGCAGCAGCTGGCGCGCTCGTCGAACGACATGCTCGCGCGCATCCACGCGCTGTGGACGCTCGAAGGGCTCGGCGCGCTCGACGCGCCGCTCGCGCGGACGCTGATGAAGGATCAGAATCCGCGGATGCGCATCCAGGCGATTCGCGCGAGCGAGACGCTCTACAAGGCCGGGGATCGCACCTTCGCCGACGACTATCGCGCGATGACGAAGGACGCCGATCCCAACGTCGTCATTCAGGCGATGGCGACGACGAATCTGTTCAAGCTGGCGGACGCGGCGGACGTCATCAAGGCGGCGAAGGCCGCGAGCCAGGCGAAGGGCGTGGCGCTGGTCGCCGATCATCTGCTGAGCGCTGCGACCTCGAGCGCTGGCAGACGGCCGGGCACGCTGACGCCGGAGGAAGAGAAGCGGCTCGAGTCCGGCGGCGACGTGTTCAACTCCGTGTGCGCCGCGTGCCACGGGCCTGACGGCGCGGGCAAAGCGCTCGAAGGCGCCGCGCCTGGCGCGATGATGGCGCCGCCGCTCGCAGGATCGCCGCGCGTGCAGGGCCATCGCGACTACGTGATCAAAGTGCTGCTCGGCGGCTTGAGCGGGCCGCTCGACGGGAAGACGTACTCGGAGGTCATGGCGCCGCTCGGCAGCGCGTCGACCGACGAGTGGGTCGCCGGCGTCGCGTCATACGTCCGCAGCAGCTTCGGGAACACCGGCGATCTCGTGACGCCGGCCGACGTGGCGCGCGTGCGCGCGGCGACGAAATCGCACAAGGGATTCTGGACGTCCGACGCGCTCGCGGCCTCGCTGCCGAGACTGATCGATCCGCAGAGCCTGACGGTCACGGCCAGCCACGGCGCCGACGCCGCGGCGGGCGCGACGTCGCTGCGGGGCTGGCGAACCGGCGCGCCGCAGGCGGCGGGCATGTGGCTGACGATCGCGCTGCCGCAGCCCGTTGCCGTGACCGAGCTGCAATTCGATTCGGCCCAGTCCTTCGGCCGCGGCAGCTCCGCGCCCATCGTCGGCTATCCGCGCGGCTATTCGGTGCAGGTGTCGCAGGACGGCAAGACGTGGAGCAAGCCGGTGGCGACGGGCAAGGGCCAGGGCCGGCACACGACGATCGCATTCGCACCCGCGCGCGCGAAGTTCGTCCGCATCACGCAGACCGACACCGTCGCCGGCGCGCCGGAATGGTCGGTCAGCAATCTGCGCGTGTATCAGGCGCCGTAGCGGGCTGCGGTCTGCCGTCCGCGGGCTGCCGTCCGCCGTCCGCCGACCGCCGACCGCCGACCGCAGACCGCCCGTCACACTTCGTCCTGCGTCGCGAATGCCGTCGCGCGTCCGCGATAGGCGAACACGCCGGCCCGTCTCACCATCGCCGGCGACCATCGCCGCGACCAGCGTCGTCCCAGCTCGAGCAGCACGAAGACGCTGCTCGCGGCGATCGCGGCAATCAGCAGGAGGCCGGCGTCGTACGTGCCCGTCGCGTCCTTGATCGAGCCGAGCAGCGTCGGCAGCAGGAAGCCGCCGAGCCCGCCCGCGGCGCCGACGATGCCGGTGACGAGGCCGATCTCGCGCGGAAAGCGTTGCGGCACGAGCTGGAACACCGCGCCGTTCCCGATGCCGAGCAGGCCCATGCCGACGAACAGGAGCACGAGCGCCGTCGTGACACGCGGCTCCGTCGCGACGCCGGCGACGCACACGGCGAACGCGCCCAGCACGCCGAGCAGCAGGCGGTAGCCGCCGATGCGATCGGACAGCCAGCCGCCCGCGGGTCTCAGCACGCTGCCGGACACGACGACGATGGTGGCGAAGTCGCCGGCGGAGACGCGCGACAGTCCGTACTGCTCGTGGAAGAAGATCGTCAGGAAGCTCGCGAAGCCGACGAAGCCGCCGAACGTCAGGCTGTAAAGGAAGGCCAGCCAGGCCGTGTCGGATTCCTCGAGCACCGCGACGTAATCGCGAAAGGACGCGGCGGCACGCCGCGCCGGGCTGTCCTTCGCGAAGATCGCAAAGAGCACCCCGACCGCCGCGAGCGGCAGCATCGCCGCGCCGAACGCGTAGGCCCATCCGTGTCGTTCGGCGAGCCGCGGCATGACGAGCGTCGCGAGCAGCGTGCCCGAGTTGCCCGCGCCCGCGATGCCCATCGCGAGGCCCTGGTACTCCGGCGGATACCAGCGGCTGGCGAGCGGCAGCGCGACCGCGAAGCTCGCGCCCGCGATGCCGAGCAGGAGCCCGAGCGCGTAGAAGTGCAGCGGCGTGCTCGCGAAGCGCCAGCCGATGACCAGCGGGACGAACGTGACGAGGATGCCGAACAGCCCAGCCCTGCGGCCGCCGATGCGATCGCCGAGCGCGCCCATGAGCGGCCGGAACAGCGAGCCGCCGAGCAGCGGGATCGCCGTCAGGAAGCCTTGTTGCGTCGCGCTCAGATGGAGATCGTCGCGCAGGAACGGCGCGAGCGGGCCGAGCAGCACCCAGATCATGAAGCTGACGTCGAAATAGAGCAGCGCCGCGAGCAGTGTCGGCAGGTGCCCCGCCCGGAGAAACGTGTGCTTGGGAAGACTCATTCCGCCCTCGTCGTCGTTCGCGCAGGCTCGCGGGCGCGACGGAGGCCGACGGCCTCGCGCGCACGGGTGCTTGCGTCAATGAGCCGGAGCTGCTCGACAGGGAGCGGAGCTTCAGTGAGATGAATCGCGATGGGCCGGCCGGCGTTGGGCGGCGTCGCGACAGGAACGAAGGGGCGCCTGGACAGGCGCGAGGCGCGGTCGCCAGGGACCGCGCGCTGACGTCACCATACCGGAGTCGGACGACGGACACAAGACGCGGGCGCCGATCGGCGACAGCCGTCGATCCGTCGAGACCAGGCCAGTCTTCAGATCGAAGTGAACGTAGCCGCAGGGCTTCAGCCCTGCGGGACCTGTCGCGTCAGATCGTGTCAAGGATGACGTTGTAGATGTTGCGCACGGCGTCGTGCCCGTATGCCTCGATCGAGAACAGCCCGCTGTACTGCAGATTGACGGTCATGAACCGCAGTACCGTCGGCAGATCCCACGCGGGGTTGATCCGCGTGTGAATGTTGCCGACTGTCAGCGGCAGCAGCGAGCGCAGCGCCGCGTGCAGCTCGCCCTGATCCTGTGCGGCGACGTTGCCGATGTCGACGTTGGCGTACGTGCCGGAGCTCTGGATCACTTCTCGCAATAACACCCACGTCGGCGGCGTCGTGAGGATCGGACGTGGCGCAGGCGCGCCGCCGGCTCGCGCGCCCGGCGCGGGCGCACCCGCGCGACCCGTGCCTGGCGCGGCTGCGGCGGGCGCTGCCGGCGCGGTCGTGGTTGTCGCCGCCGGCTGAGTCGCCGGCGTCTGCGCGGATCCCGCG
>CAZNMF010000173.1:0-8432 GCA_964573795.1 uncultured Solibacteraceae bacterium | reverse complement strand
CCGTCGCGCTCGCGCTGCTCGACGACCGCGCGGACGGCCGCGTGCGACTGCTGGCGCAGAACGACGCGCTCGCGGAAAGGCTCGCGCGCGCGTTCGACCGTCCCGTCGACGTGATGGGATTTCCCGTGCCGAGCCGCCCGCGTCCCGTGAGCGGCCTCACGCCCGCGCGGCCGCCACGGCTGCTCTACGCCGGCGAGGCGCGCGCGGAAAAGGGCTTCGGCCTTCTGCCGGCGATGGCTGACGTGCTCGGGCCGGAGTTGCGCGACGGACGTCTGCGGATCGTCTGCCAGTCCACGCGGAACGAGATCGATGACGCGCGCGTCGAGACGGCGGCCCGCGCGCTCGCGGCGCGGCCTGGCGTCGAGCTCATCGATCGTTTTCTGCCGTCCAACGAGTACGACGCGCTCGTCGCGGGCTGCGATCTCGTGCTGCTGCCCTATGACGCCGCCGAGTACCGCGCGCGATTGTCGGCCGTTTTCGTCGACGCG
Organism: uncultured Solibacteraceae bacterium; assembly: GCA_964573795.1. Taxonomy (GTDB): domain Bacteria; phylum Acidobacteriota; class Vicinamibacteria; order Vicinamibacterales; family SCN-69-37; genus CAZNMF01. The sequence goes on along the minus strand of CAZNMF010000173.1, from coordinate 7,944 downwards.
ACGTGCGCGGGCGTGCCGGTCATCGTGCCCGAGGGGACGTGGATGAGCGGCCAGATCGCGGACGGCGCCGGCGCCGGCTGGACGTTCGCGTCGCTCGACGCCGCCGCGATCGCCGACCTCGTCCGCGGCGCGCTCGCGTCGCTGCCGTCAATGCAGGACGCGGCTCGTCGCGCGTCCGAGCGGGCGTGGCAACGGCACGATCCGCGCGCGGTGCTCGAGACGATTCTGCGATCGCAGGACGTCACGGCCGAGAAACGAATCAAGTCCGCGTAGCCCGTAGCCTGAAGCCCCGTGCAGGGGCCGCCCTTGTGGCGGCCCGGTCCGGGCGCGTTGCGGGGGCGACCACAAGGATCGCCCTACGCCGTCTTCGTGACTACGCTGTGGCTGGCAGGACCGGCAGACGTCCGCGGCCGAGCGTGCGGCGGATCAGATCGGCCACGCCTTCCGTGCTTTTCTCGATGCAGTAGATCCGGTCGAAGATGTAGAAGAACTTCGCGACGGTCGACGGCGTCGCGCGCCGGCCATTCGGGCTCAACGCTGCGTGGAGGGCCGCGCCGATCTGATCGAGATGGTGCACGTCGTGCGTGAAGCCCAGGCCGCCATAGTACGCGTCGCCGAGCACGACGGTCTCCTTCCCCATCATCAGCGCCTCGAGCCCCGCCTGCGAGCATACGGTGACGCAGACGTCGCTCTGGCGGATCAGCCCATAGGTGTCGAACCGGTTGTCGTGGTCGATCACGCAGCGATCCGACTGCGAGGCGAGGTCCCAGAACGCTCGATCCTCCTGCAGCGCGCGAATCGTCAGGCCTTCGTACGAGAACTCGGCGGGCGGAAAACGCCGGCGCATCATCGGACTGCCGGGCCGCTCGCGCGGATGAATCTTCAGCACGAACGTGCAGCCGTTGGCCAGCGCCCAGCGCGCGGTGGTCTTGATCGCCTCGACCTGCGATCCCACGCGGGAGTTGAAGAGAATCGACGAGTCCGTCAGGACGTTCGCCAGATACAGCACCGTCCGCCCCGGCGTCGTCGAGCCCGACCACTGCGTTTGCGGCGACTGGTGATCGTCGCGCTTGCCGTCCTTGACCGACGACAGATAGGCGCGCATGTGCGCCGCGGCGGCGTCCGCGTCCACCAGATCGGCCCAGCGCCAGTAGTAGTTGCGCGCGGGAATCTTGTTGACGGCAATGCCCGCGAGGTCGTCCCAGACCATGCGCGCGCTGTTGAAGCTGTTCTCGAGCGCGAGCACGCGGATGCCGCGAAGGACCGCGAGATAGCGATAGACGGCCCCGAGCGTGATGTGGCCCTGGGGAATGACGATGGCGTCGGGCCGCACGCGATCGAGCGCCTTGCTGACGACCGCGGCGGCTGCGGCGGCGCAGCGCATGTGCTCGTCGATCGACCGCCAGTGCGTTGGATCAGATGGATCGAGCCGCTCCGGCGTGACGCGCAACGTCACGCACGTGTCAAACACGCTCGCGTCGTACAGCGGCACACCGCAGTACCGGACGGTCCGGTAGTTCTCGCGATCGATCGCGACCGACACGGGCGGCCGCGTGTGCGCGACGCGCGCGGACACGTAGCGAATACCCGCTTCCTCGCACGAGTGCCGCAGCCGCGCGTAGTCGACGCCAAACCAGTAGTCCTCGAGCTGCATCACGGTCGCATGCGGCGACGCCGATGGCGGCTCGCGGCGCAGAATCGGCAAGGCGTGGCCCGTCCACGCGAAGTCCTCGCCGTTGACCAGACCGAGGCTCTCGAGCTGCGTGCAGATCTCGTCGTACGCGCTGCTGGCGACGACGACGAACAGACGGCCGGCCAACTCCGCCTCGAGGACCTGAGGATTCCTGACCGGAAGGCCTCCGATGATGCGTCCCCACTTCCCGGGATCGTTATCGACGAAGTACGACACGGGCAGATCGGCGGGCCAGTCGCGAAGCGCGCGGCGGCCGCCTTCCGATGCGCCGAAGAAGACAATCGTCGGCGTCATGACGCGCGCGCGTGATCGACGGCGCGCGCGGGCGCCGCAAGACGCGATGGCCGATGACGCTGCACGAGCGCAGCGACTTCCGCAACGCCATGGCTCGCGAGCAGCGCGGCGCGGGCCCTGCGCGATCGCGCTTCGCGCTCCGCGGGCGTGGCCGCGCGGATGGCCCGCAGCGCCGCCGCCACTTGATCGGCCGATGAATACGCGCAACGCTGGCCGTCCGCGTAGTACGACGGATCGCTGCAGAAGACCTGCGGGACGATCTCGTGGGCGATCGGCCACATGTCGGCCGGCTGCACGAGATCGCAATGGCCGCCCCACGCGTTGGCGACGACGGGCAGTCCCGCGAGCACGGCTTCGGCGACGGGAAGACCGAGGCCCTCGCCGAGACTCGCCGTGACGTACGCGTCGTGCCGGCGATAGAGCGACAGCAGATCGCCGCGATCCAGACGATCGGCGATGAGCACGATGTCGGTGCGCGGCGACCGCCACGCGCACGACGCCGACACTTTCAGCGTGAGCATCGCCTCGCCGCTCGCGGGAAATGCGCGCATGAAGCCGTCGATCAGCAGATGGAAGCCCTTGCGAAAATGCGCGTCGCCGATCGCCAGCAATCGAAACGGCGGCGGCGCCGTCCAGGACGTCTTCGGCGGCATCCGCCGCGCGGCGACCGGCGGCGGCACGAGATCGATCGGCGTGGTGACGCCGGACGCGCGCAGCGTCGACACGACGTGTGACGACGGCGCCCAGACAGACTGAAACGCGTTCAGCGTGGCGACCCAGGGCGCCGGGTACCGATCCCACTCGTGGAAGACGACGGCCGTGTTGATCGCGCCTGCGACGGGCTGGAACAACGGTCCGATCGTGTGATGCAGCATCCACGCGCCCGGCGCCGTTGCACACGCCGCCGGCGCGTACGGCTCCTCTCGGACGTCGATATCTGCGGCACGGAACGCCTCTCGATAGAGATCCGCCGCCTCGACGTAGCTCGGCCGATCCCGATCGATGAGAAAAATCGTCTCGCGGTCCATACGGACCCTGCGGGAGTGCAAGGCATGGGCCAGGTGTTGGCCGCCATCGCCGTGCGCCGGCGCGCCTTCGGCCGCGCGATTCGCGGCGAGAACGTGCAAGCGTAGGCGAGCGACCGACAGGGTGTCGGCGGGCCGACGATCGATCCCTTCGGAGGGCGGACCTTCCGCCTTCGCGCAGGGCTACGGCGGACCACCGAAGCCTCGGCGGAGGTGGTCAGGTCCGCCCGCAGTCATCTCGGCCGGACCTGAAGGTCCGGCCCTCCGAAAGGCATCGCGCGCTCCAATTCGTCCGCGAGCCGCTCGAAGATCAGAATCTGCTCGTCGACGGTGCCGACGAGGAGCGAACGGCCGGCCCAGACAGCGCGAAACGGATAGTAGGCCGTGAGAAACACCCTCGTGCCATCGTCCGCTTCGAGCGTGACGAGATCCGCTTCGGGATAGGTCGTCGCGATCCAGCCGGCCCCGGCGGATCGCGAGCCCGATGCGCCGTACCGGCCGAGCGCACGCGGCTCGAGACCGCGCGCCGGATGCCACAGCCATCCTTCCGTCAGCAGACGCCGCTCGTACGACGTCTTGGGCCCGAGCATGGAGGGCTCGAGCAGCAGTCCCGCGTCGCTCGGACGCAGATCGAAGCACGTGAGATCGGCCGTGAGCTCGACGCGCGCGTCGCCGGGCGCCCACGATCCGAGCCCGCGCTCGCGGCGCACGTCGGACGACAGGAATCCCCAATACACGCGCCCGTTCCACCACGTGCCCCATGACGGATTGAACGGGAGATCCTCGATCGTCGGCTCATCGTGCGCCGTTCGCCGGTACATCACGTACGGCGCGCCCGCAGGCGTGATCGATCGTCCGTTCGCCCACCCGACGGCGCCCTCGTCGCCGAACGGCAGCTCCGAGAGAATCGGCCGCGGCCATCGACGATGCGGCGTGACGCGCCCGCCTTCGTCGACGATGACGGTCTCCGTGCCGTTCACGGGCACGCAGATCACGCCGCGATCGACGGCATAGGCGATCGTCCATCGGGGAAAGCGCGCGTGCAGAATCTGACGCGGCCGCGCGACGAACAGCGGCCGCGCGCCGCGTGCTTCGCCGACCTCGCCGAGCGACGCGCCGTCGAGCGGGCGCACGCGAATCGACACGCTGATCTTCGGCGTTGCGATGGACGGCAGCTCCATGCGACCGCCGGCCTGCGCGCGCACCACACCGGTCATCACGCGGCCAAGCGCGGACTCCGCGATCGGCAGCGACAGCTCGAATGCCGTCGCGTCGTCTCCACGTGTGACGCGGATCGAGACGTCGGCGTCCGCCGTCGCGCGCGCCACTTCCGACGTCGCGCGCGAGGCGGCCTCGAGGCCGAGCAGGCGCGCCAGCGGATCGCGGATCTCGTCGTCGGCGTCGAGACGCCACCAGCACTCGAGCCACTCGCGGATCAGCGACACGTACGCGCGCGGCGTATACGACCGCGACGTGGCGTCTGGCGATGCGTCGCCGGTCGCATTGCGGCCGTCGCGGTCATCGCGAGGCTGCACCGCACGCGCGAAGAACGACGTCGCAAGGCTGGCGTCGCCGTCGCGCCACGCGCGCCCGAGCAGCGCCTCGATGGTCTCGACCCGCCAGCGCAGCGTCTCGGGCCAGTCATACACGGCCGTCGCCGGCTCGGTCGCCTTGGTCCTGCGCACGATCGGTCTGTCACCGGCGAGCGCCAGCTCCTCGCGCACGTGCGAGAGCAACGCCGCCGCGTCGCGCAACCATCGCTCGCGGTCGGCTGTCGTCGGCTCGATCCCGTCAGCGCCGGCACCGGACGCCGGTGCCGGCACGCCGTTCATCGCGGTGCGCAGGCGCGCCAGCGATTCGGGAAGCTGACTCACGATCTCCGTCGAGAGCCGCGACGACGCCGTCGAAGATGATGCCGCATCGATCGAGGCGTCGGCCGCCGCGGCGCGACCGTCCAATTCGCGCAGCGCGTCGTCGATCGCGGCCCCCAGCGCAGCGGCATCGAACCCGTCGCCGCTGAACTCGGCCCATCGCGCCAGCAGCGGCGTCGACGCGCCGCTGGCAACGGCGGCCCGTGTCTCGTGCAGGTGCGTCGCGAGATCACGCAGCGGCGCATTCGCACGCGGACGGGCACACGCGGCCACGGCTGGCACGTCGATCGCGCGTGCGAGCGCGGCCTCGATCCATCCCTGCTCGACGCCGCTGCCCACGAGAATGCCGGCGCCAGTCGCGTTGATCACACGGCGTCCCGATCGCTGCACGCGTGCGACGAGCCAGTCCCTGAACGACACGAGCGCGGGCGTCGTCTCCGTCTCGCGGCCGTCGACGTCCTGCGCGGTCACGCGCGGGCTCGCGGCGATCTGCCGCTGCCACACATCCTCGAGCCGCGCGCCGCGCGCGGTTTCCAGCGCCCAGTCGAGCTCGTACGTCGTCCCACGCGCGTACGGCCGTCCGCCGGGAAACGACAGATCGGCGCCGACGATGACGATGGGATCGCAGCCAGCGAGGACGGCGACCTGGAACGCGGCGGTGAGCACGGAGCCCCAGACGTCGATTTGTCCGACGTCGATGCCGAGCTCGTTGAGCCACGGCCACGGCTCGTGATTCGACACGCGATACCAGAACGTCCGGCCGTCGAACACGTGTGTGGCCTGGCGGTCGATCGCCGACTCGCTCACGAGCCACGTGCTCGCGCATGCGGGCAGCGACAGAAAATGGCGCGCGTTCAGCGCGCTCGGATCGACGCCGACCACGAGGGGCGGCGCGATGCCGCTCGCCAGCAGCGGCCGCAGCGCCGTGTCGCACGCGATGAGCAGCGCGCGTCGATCGACGTCGCGCAGCCGCGGCAGCGCGCGATCCAGCGACGGACCGGCCGCGGCGATCACGGCAGGCACGCCGCGATAGACGTCAGCCAGATCGCGCACGTCACAGCCGCGCGCGATCGACGGCACGTTGCGAATCGCGTTCGCGAGATAGCGCGGCGCGAACTTCCGTCGCGCCTCGCGATTGCTCGCGACGCCGAGCAGGATCTTCTTGAGAACCTGGGCCGCCTGCTTCGCGGCCGGCGTCGGCTTCAGCTGCGGGTGCAGCAGCACCGGCGGCGACCCGGACGTGCTCGGAAAGATGCGCCAGGCTTCGTCGGCGCCGGCATAGTCCGGCCCGACGAGATACGCGAGGCGCTCGCCCTGCCGCCAGGCCTGGCACGCCGGCGACGCGAGGAATATCCGCGCCGCGGCCGGATCCGGCTCGAGCACGAGCACGTGCGCGTCGGGCGCGTGACGGGTCAGCGCGTCGAGCACGTCGCCGTCACCGCCGCCGATCAGCACGAGGACGGAGGGCACGGCCGCGCCCTTGAGCTGCGCCGTGAGCCATCGCCACGCGGCGGCGATCCGTTCGCTATCCGACGTGTTGTCGTGCCGATCGGTCACGAGATGACGAATCCGCGGGTCTACGTTGAAGCCGAGCCGAGCGCGCGCACGATGAGCGCCGCTTCCGGATCGACGCCGTAGCGCTCGCGCACGTCCCTGATCGAAATGAATTCATCGAAGTGCGGGATGATGCCGCCGATCTTGCCGATCCAATCGAATTGCATGCCCGTCTGCATGCAGAATTCGTAGAGCGCTTTCCATTCGCCCTGCTCCCAGCTCGTGTAGCTGACCAGCTCGTCGAAGACGATGATCGTGCCGGGCTGCAGGCGCGCGCCGAGCGCGTCGAAGACGGTCTTCGTCGAGGAATACAAGTCGCAGTCGACGTGCATGAACGCGATGTTCTCCTGCAGGATCTGGACGAAGTGCGGCAGCGTGTGATCGAACCAGCCTTTGATCAACACGACGTTGTCCGCGACGTCGGGCATGACGCCGCCACGATCGAACGCCGAGGCTTTCTCGAACTGGCCGAAGCCGCGATCCCAATCTTCCGGCAGTCCCTCGAAGCTGTCGAAGCCGAACACCGCGCGGCGCGTGTGCTTCGCAAGCATGTTGATGGAGGAACCGCTCCACACGCCGAACTCGAGCCACAGGCCCTTGGGGATCGTCAATTCGTCCTTGTGGTCGAGCACGTAGCGCAGCAGCCGCCCCGGCTTGTACTCGCCGGTGACGGGGATGCGCGGCACGGCGTTCATGCGGGACAGCTCGATGTCGGTGAACTGCGCGAGCGTGAGGCTGCGCGCGTCGGGCCGTGTCCAGTAGCCATGTTCCTGCGAAGTCGGTATCAGCATGCCCGCGTCAGCCTACGCGATCTGAAAATAGAAGTGATAGTGATTGCGGCACTTGGGATTGAACGCCGCGTCGCAGATCGGACAGCGGGCGCCGCTCTCGAGATACGCGCGAATGGTCAGCTCGGCGCCGCACGCGCCGCAGCGGACGGCGCGCTCGTCGCAATCGGCTCGCGGCCAGACGTCCGCGTCGTGATCGGCGAGCGCGGCGTGACAGTCCTTGCACGCGTAGTACACGCCGCAGCACTTCATCTTGATGGCGACGATGTCGGTCGGCCCGTGGAAGTGGGCGCAACGGCTCTGCGCGTCCAGGTCGATGCCGCGCACGTCGTCGATCGTCGACGACACGTCAGTCGCCACCGTTGCGGCGAGGCGCGGGCGGCGGAAGGCGCGGCACGGATGGATCGAGATTCCGCTGGATGACCTTCAGCAGCGAGTGCGGCGACGAGGGATCGTCCTGCGTCAGCTCCCAGATCATCGCGCCGCCGTACTGCGCGCTGAGCTGCGTGAGACGCGCGACGGTGTTCTCGCCCTGATAGGTGAAGACGGCGCCGTCGCGGTACGCGCCGCCGCCGACGGTGTCGACCGCCCACGCGTTCGGATAGCTCGCGAGCAGCGTGCTGTAGTTGTGGAAGCCGATGCCCAGCGTCAGCTTGTCCTTCGGCACGTGCTTGACGTTCGCCCACCACGCCATGTCGGCGACGCTGCGATCGTACGAT
>CAZNMF010000172.1:0-18228 GCA_964573795.1 uncultured Solibacteraceae bacterium | reverse complement strand
CATGCCCCTCGATCGCTCCCGTCGATTCGCGACGACGCGCTGGAGTCTGGTGATGGCGGCCGGCGATCCGGCCTCGCCGAACGCGGCATCGGCGCTCGCGTCGCTGTGCGAGCTGTACTGGTTTCCGGTCTACGCGTTCATTCGGCGCACGGGCGCGTCCGTCGACGACGCCGCCGACCTGACGCAGGCATTTTTCGCGCGAGTGCTCGAGAAAGGCACGGTCGCGCACGCGCGGCAGGAACGCGGCCGGTTCCGCTCGTTCCTCCTGTCCTCCGTCCGGAACTTCGTCGCCAACGAGCGCGCCGCCATCCGCGCGATGAAACGCGGCGGCGGCCAGACGGTCCTGCCGCTCGAGATCGACGACGGCGAGCGGCGCTACCAGCTCGAGCCGGTCGACGGCGTCACGCCCGAGCAGGTGTACGAGCGCCGCTGGGCCGAGACCGTGCTCGACGCGGCGCTGGCGCGTCTCGCCGCCAAGTACAGCGATCCAAACCGCCAGCGCCTTTTTCAGGCGCTTCGTCCGCTGCTGACCAGTCGCGACGTCTCGTCCGAGGCTGCGACGGCCGCGTCGCTCGGCATGACCGAGAGCGCGTTTCGTGTCGCCGTGCACCGCCTGCGAAAAGCGTTCGGCGTCGCGCTCCACGACGTCATCCGCGAAACCGTCGAGCGCGACGAGGACATCGACGCCGAGCTGCAGCATCTGCTCGACGTCGTCAGCCGCAAGGGCTGACGCGGCGGGCGGCCACGCCCCTGCGCAGGCCGCAGCAGACCCACACCGCGCGTCTTCGATGTCCCGATGATCAGATGTCCCGGTCCCCTCGTCCCTTCGTCCCCTGGTCCCCTGGTCCCCTAAACATCCTCGTCGCCGTCGACCGCCCAGTCGAACTCGTCGGCGAGCTCGCGTGCCGAGCGCGGCCGTTCCGACGGCTCGATGGCGAGCGCGCGTCGAAAGAACGTGCGCCAGCGCGGCGGCGCCGTCTCCATCGCGGCCGAGACTTCGACCGTATCGAATCCGACCGGCACCCACGCGGGATTTCGCGCGAACGGCACGTCGCCGGTCAGCATCTCGAACGCAACGACGCCGAGCGCCCAGAGATCCCACGCCGGCTGTGGCTCGTCGCCGCGCATCTGCTCCGGCGCCATGTACGCGGGCGTCCCGAGCCGTACGTCCGCGCGCGTCTGATGCATCGCGTCGACGTCCGCGTCCGAGGCGAACGATTTTGCGATCCCGAAGTCGAGCACCTTGGGCGTCTCGATCGCGCCGCCGCTCGTCACCAGAAAGATGTTGTCCGGCTTCAGATCGCGATGCACGAGGCCGCGCCGATGCGCGTCCTCGACCGCCGCGGCCACGCCGCGCACGATGGCGCGCGTCCGCGACGGCGGCAGGCGCGCGTGCTCTCGCAGCGCCGCGCGAAGGCTCGTGCCGGAGAGCAGCTCCATCACCAGGAAGCCGATGTGCTGCTCCGTGACGCCGACGTCGTGCACCGTGACGACGTTGGGATGCGTGAAGCCGGCGACGAGGCGCGCTTCCCGCCGGAATCGTCCGGCCGCGTCGGGATGGCCGACGAGCTCCTCGCGCAGCACTTTGACGGCCACCGCGCGATCGAGCGCCGTGTCGGTGGCCGCGTACACGCTGCCCATGCCGCCGCGGCCGATTCGCCGTTCGAGCCGATAGCGCGATGCCAGCACGCGCGGCGTGCGCGCGGGCGTAAGCGACGCGCCATCGGCCGGGCAGCGCATCGTCGTCGAGTCGTGCAGCGCGCCGCACGACGGACATTCGCCGACGAGGCCGCTTGCCGCCGGCGTCGCGACGGCAGGCCGATCGGCCGCGAGCGCGAGGCTGTCCGCGACGGCCGCCAGCAGCTCGTGATCTTCGCCGCTGTACGGCTCCTCCGATCGCTTCGCGCCGAGCACCAGCAGGATGTCGCGTCCATGGTCGTGCACGACGGGCACGATGAGATCGATCCGCTGGTCTCGCAGCAGATCGATCTCGTCTCGCGGAAGCTGGCGCTGCCACCACACCGATTCCCCGCACGCCGCGTCCATCGGCCGCTTCAACACCCGCATCGCCTGCACCATCGTCATCGACGAGCGCAGCGAGAGCGGCGGCTGCGACGCGGGCACGCACGCGACGGTCTCGAACGGCGCAGCGGCGTCCGCGCACGTCAGGATCGCGACGAATTCGGGATGGAGCGCCGCGTCGATCTGCTCAGCGGCCTTGGGCGCCGTGCGCGCGAACGTGCCGGCCTGGCGCATCTCGGCGATCAGCGTCTGCAGCAGGCGGCGCGCGTCGTAGCCCTCGCGGAAGAACCGTCGATCGAGCGCGTCGAGCCACGCGCGCCGGCGCAGGAAGGCGAGCAGCGTGACGGCCGCAATCAGTCCGTAGACGACGCCGCGCTGCCGGAGGACGTCGCGCAGCGGATGGTCGCCGTGCACGACCAGATCGGCGACGAGCACGACCAGGAGCAGCGGCACGACCGACAGCAACGCGCGTCGCGCGAGCGCATACTGCACGCCGAGCCGCGCCATCACGCGCAGATCGAACAGACGATGGCGCAGCAGGACGTACGCGAACGACGCGGGGAACAGGAGGAAGATCCACGCGCCGATCGTCATGCCCCACGACGCGAAGAGCGAGTGCGTCATGTCCGCGCCGCCGAGCCAGTGCGCGATCACCACCGGCGCGCCCGCCGCGCAACCGATCACGGCGCCGACGACGAGCACGCGGATGCGCCGGCGCGCGTTGGCATCCGCTACGGCGCGGTAGTTCGCGATCAACATGACGAGGCCGGCCGCGAGATAGCCGACGTTCAGATAGAGCAGCACGCGCGCGGACCAGACCGTCGTGGGCTCGACGTCCTGCGGCGCGTAGACCGTGCGGACCGTGTCCGCGCCATAGACGCCGAGGGCTGCGGCGATGAGGGCGAGCGACAGCATCCATCGCGCCTTCAGCCGGTCGGGCCGGTTCGGAAAGACGGCGAAGAACACGAACGCGATCGCGCCAATCGCCGACGACGCGAAGTACGGCATCCACAGCGGCGCGCCGATCGCGATCGGCAGGCCGCGCCAGACGGCCGCGATGCGGTACGGCAGCGACACGGAGAACACGCCGGACGCCGCGAGCAGCAGCGCGCCGAGCAGCGCGACGGGATCGCGCGGCCGCTGCCACGCGATCAGCACGCCGAGCGCGAGCGTGACGAGCAGCATCGCGCGCAGCGACAGCAGCACGAGCTGATCGCGCGTGTGCCACGTGCCCGGGGCCGCGCGCTCGGCCGTGACGGCGACGTGCACGCGCGTGCCGCCGCGGTCGATCGCGTAGTCGCGCGGCCGGCCGAGCTCGATGTTCTCGTCGCGCGCCTCGACGTCCATCCGGTGCCCGATGGGATGGCCGTCGATCGACACGATCACGTCGCCGGCCTTCACGCCGGCGCGATCCGCGGGCGATTCCGGCAGGAGCGCGGTGACAATGGCGCGACCCTCGATCCAGTCGAGGCGCGTGCCCGGGTATTCGGGTCTGACGATGTCGCAGTAGACGAGCAGGCAGAAGTAGCCGATGAAGGCCGCGGCGGCTCCGGCCAGCCAGACGCGCGGGCTCGACGCCGTCATCGCGCGGCAGAGTCTACCAGACGTTCGGCCGAGCCCGGCCTGTAACGATCGCCGCCGTTTTCGTCATGGACGCGCATGCAAACATGCGCGAAATGCGGCACGGCACTGTCGGCGGCCGTGGGCGATCTGTGCCCGCACTGCCTGTTCGATCTGGCGCGACGGCCTGGCGGCGGTGCGCGCGACACCGAGTCCCCGAACGCGGCCCGCCCGCCGCGACCCCGGCGGACGCGGCCTTCATCCAAACGCCGGCGCGCGCGGCGGCTCGTCATGCTGCTCGCCGCGCTGTGGTCTCCCACCGTCTCGCACGCGCAGCAAGGTGCCGGTGCGTCCGATCCGAAGGTCGAGGTCGGAGCAGATTTCACCGCAACGGCTACGTCCGATTTCTCGCACGCCGCCCTGACGCCGCGGCTGACGCTGGGCGCGTCGTCGCGTCTGTCGCTGGACGTGTTCGGCGAGACTCACGGCACCGCGCACACGGAGGTGGCGGGCCGTCGCGAGCTGCGCACGATCGGCGCGCAGATCCGCAGCGCCATCATCGAACGCCGCACGTTCCGCGTCGACGCCGTCGGCGGCATCGCCGACGACCGGATGCGCCGCACGGGGACGTACGGCTTCGCGCGAGGCGCGGACGGCATCTACCGGGCCGCGACCGTGGACCTCGTCGAGCACAGCTCGGCGTTCATCCTCGGTGTCGCGTCGAGTCAGCGCGTGGGACGGGCGCTGGCGATTCGCGAGCAGGCGGATCTCGTGTTCGGACGGACCGGTCCGCGGCTCGTGACGAGAGTCGGCGCGGCCGTGCCGATCGGACGCTACCGTCCGTCCGAGCGAGACGCGCCCGTGTACCTGGGCGCGTTCGCCGTGCACGCCGGCCAGCGCGTCTGGGTCCGCACGCGCGACGGCCTGCACGTGGACGGCGTCGTGCGCCGCACGCCGCGCGGCGCCATCGAGATCGCGTCCGATACGGGCACGACGACGATCGCCGCCGTCGACGTCGACTGGATGGCCGTGCCCGACTCCATCAAGAACGGGCTCGTGAAAGGCATCGTCACGGCCACCGTGCCGACGGCGCTCATCATGGCGGGCCTCTCGCACGAGTGCGATTGCGGGCCGTCGGCGACGGTCAGCGCCGCGATTCTTGGCTACACCGCAGCGCTGGGTGGACTGGCGGGCGTCTTCATCGACAGTCTCGCCGTGCATCCGCAAGACGTCTACGGCTCCGGCGCGAACGAGCCGCGCCTGCGTATCCATCCGTTCGTCCACCGCCGCGGGCCCGGGATCCTGGGCACGATCACCTGGCGGTAGCGGCCTTTCGGAGGGGCGGACCTTCAGGTCCACACATTGCGGCCGAACCTGACCACCTCCGCCAACGTTCCGCTGGTTCGCCGAAGCCTCGCGCGAAGGCGAAAGGTTCGATCCTCCGAAAGACTGCTCGACCGCGTGGTACGATCTGCGCGTCTGCGCAATCATTCAAACAGCAAGCCGACTGTGCCGATCCACGCGCCGGAACGTCTCGAGACTCCGCGCCTCGTGCTGCGACGGCCCGTTGCTGACGATGCCGCGGCGATCTTCGAGCGCTACGCCAGCGATCCGGCCGTGACGACGTTTCTCGCGTGGCCCACGCATCGCGACGTTGCCGACACGCGCCAGTTCCTCGCGTTCGGCGACGCGGAGTGGACGCGATGGCCGGCGGGGCCGTATCTCATCGAGCGCCGCGACAACGCGCAGCTGATCGGCAGCGCTGGATTCGCGTTCGAGACGCCCACGCGCGCGGCGACGGGCTACGTGCTGGCGAAGGACGCGTGGGGCCGAGGCTACGCGACAGAAGCGTTGTCGGCGATCGTCACGCTCGCGCCGGCGCTCGGATTACGGCGCCTCCACGCGTGGTGCCATCCCGATCATCGCGCGTCGCGGCGCGTCCTCGAGAAGTGCGGCTTGCTCTACGAGGCGCGGCAGCGGCGTTACTCCACATTTCCGAACAGCGGCGTCGACGAGCCCGTCGACACGCTCTGCTACGCGCGCGTGTGGTGAGCCGATGAGCGAGCGGCGATCGCGCGGGTTCTACGAGCGCCGCGTCTTTCCGTGGATCAACGATACGCTCGCCGGACGCGCGTTCGCGGACATCCGGCGCGAGGCGCTGTCGGACGCGCGCGGGCGCGTCGTCGAGATCGGGTTCGGCAGCGGCATGAACCTGCCGTACTATCCCGACGCGGTGACGTCGATCGTCGCCGTCGAGCCGAACAGCGGCATGCTCGATCGCGCCGGACGCCGGATCGCCGCGTCGCGCATTCCCGTGGTGATGCTCGAGAATCCGGCGGAACGGTTGCGGCTCGACAGCGGCAGCATGGACACGGCCGTCAGCGTGCTGACGTTGTGCAGCGTCGGCGATCCCGCGGCGGTGTTGGCCGAGCTGCGGCGCGTGCTCACGCCGAACGGCCGTCTCATCGTCGTCGAGCACGGCCTTTCGGACGAGCCGAACGTCGCGAAATGGCAGCACCGTCTGAACAGCGTGCAGAACGTCGTCGCGTGCGGCTGTCATCTGACGCGATCGCCGAAGGCGCTGGTGGAGCACGCCGGCTTCCGCTTCGAGCGCGTCCGGCAGTTCTGCGTGCCTGGCGCGCCGCGCACGCACGGCTGGGTCACGGTCGGCACGGCTGTGCCAGCATAGATCCCGCACTCGTGAAGGAGCTCTCGTGAAAATCGTCTTCGCCGGCGCGCTGTGCGCGCTCGCGCTCGTGCAACAGCCTGCGCGTCTCCAGCCGGATCCGCCGAAGGTCTGCAGCTCGTGCGAGGCGTGGAACGGCGCCATCGAGCCGTTCAAGGTGTTCGGCAACACGTACTACGTCGGCGTGTCGGGCCTGTCGGCCGTGCTCGTCACGTCGGATCAAGGGCACGTGCTGCTCGACGCGGCACTGCCGCAGTCGGCGGCCGCGATCGACGCGCACATCCGCGCGCTGGGCTTCAAGACCGAAGACATCCGTCTGATCCTCAATTCGCACGCGCACTACGATCATGCGGGCGGCATCGCCGCGATCCAGCGATTCAGCGGCGCGACGGTGGCGACGAGCCCGTCCGGCGCGCGCGCGCTCGAAGCCGGCGAGCCGACGCCGGACGATCCGCAGTATGCGTTCGGCCGCGCGTCGAACGCGTTTCCGCGCGTCCAGCACGTGCGCGCGGTGGCCGACGGCGAAGTGCTACGCGTCGGGCCGCTCGCGATCACGGCGCACTGGACGCCGGGCCACACGCCTGGCAGCACGACGTGGACGTGGCGATCGTGCGAGGGCGCGCGCTGCCTCGACGTCGTCTATGCGGACAGCCTGAACGCCGTCTCCGCGCCCGGATTCAAGTTCAGCGGCGACGCGACGCACCCGAGCCGCGTCGACGCGTTCCGGAAGAGCATCGCGACCGTCGCGGCGCTGCCGTGCGACGTGCTGTTGTCGGTGCATCCCGAGTTCTCGAACACGGCGGACAAGCTCAAGAGACGTGCCGCGGGCGCGACGGAGAATCCGTTCATCGATCCGTCCGGCTGCCAAACCTACGCGGCGAACGCCTCGCGCGCGCTCGATCGGCGGATTGCGGAGGAGCGATGACGTTGGACGGATTGCGAAAGCGCGCGGCCGATCAGCCGTCGATCGACGAGATCGAGCGGCAATGCGCGCAGTACATCACGACACTCGACGGTGACGTCGCGCACGACATCGATCACATCCGCCGCGTCGTTGCCAACGCGAAGCAGCTCGCGCGCGCCGAGGACGCGCGTCTCGACGTCGTCATCCCGGCCGCGTGGCTGCACGACTGCGTCGCGGTTCGCAAGAACAGTCCCGATCGATCGCGCGCGTCGGCGCTGGCAGCGGCCGAGGCCGTCCGTCTGCTGGCGCTGTGGGGCTATCCGGAGGGCGATTTGTCCGCGGTCGCACATGCGATCGAGGCGCACAGCTTCAGTGCGGGTGTCGCACCGCGGACGATCGAAGCGCGCGTGCTGCAGGATGCCGATCGGCTGGATGCGCTCGGCGCCATCGGCCTCGCACGCTGCGTGATGCTCGGCGGCGAGCTCGGCCGGCCGCTGTACGTCGCCGGCGATCCGTTCTGCGAGCGCCGCGAGCCCGACGATCTCGCCGCGACGATCGACCACTTCTACACGAAGCTGCTCCACCTCGCCGATCAGTGCCAGACGTCCGCAGGCCGCGAGGAGGCGGAGCGGCGGACGGTCGTGCTGCGGCGGTTTCTCGACGATCTCGCGCGTGAGCTCGCGTGGGCGCCGCCGGGTCAGACGGATCGCGCGACGTGACCTTCGCGGCGGACTACGCGTCGGCGCGCGAGCGCTTTCGCGCGGCCGCGCGCGCCCGCGGCTGGGCGTGCGAGGCCTATGCGGTGGCCGGCACAGGTCCGAACGGCGAGCCGCTGACCGTCGACGTCGCGAGCTCGCCGACGCACGATCCGGCTGACGACGCGGTGGTCGTGTCCAGCGGGTTGCACGGCGTCGAAGGCTTCTTCGGCTCCGCCGTGCAGATCGCGGCGCTCGAGTCGCAGAACGATCTGCTTGCCGGCGCCCGCGGCGTCTTCGTGCACGCGCTGAATCCGTACGGCTTCGCGTGGTCGCGGCGCTGCGACGCGGACAACGTCGACCTCAATCGCGCGTTCCGTTGGCCGGGCATGCCGGCGCCGGACGACGATCGCGACTACGCGCGCCTCGACGCGCTGCTGAACCCGCACGGCCCGCCATCGGTCGATCTTTTCCCACTGCGCATTCGATTGACCGCGCTCACGCACGGGCGCGCAGCGCTGAGCCGGACGATCGCGTCCGGCCAGCGTTCGTTCCCGAAGGGGCTGTTCTATGCGAGCACGACGACGACGGCGACGCAACGGCTGCTGGAGACGCATCTGAAGGCGTGGCTCGGCGGTGCGCGCACGGTCGTTCATCTCGACCTGCACACGGGGCTCGGTCGCGCGAGCGAGCACGTGTTGATCGTCGACTATGCGCTGGCGGAGCCGGCACGTTCGTGGCTGATGCGCGTGTTCGGCGCGGGCGCCGTCCGCGAGTCCCTGCGCGATCCGCATGCGTACACGGCCGTGGGCAGCCTGGGTCAATGGTGCGTCGCGTCGCAGGTGGCGCCGGACTATCGATTCGCGTTCGCCGAATTCGGCACGTACGACAACGTGTCCGTGTTGGCCGGCCTGCGCGCGGAGAACCAGGCGGTACATTGGGCCGCGCCGGACGATTCGCGAACGTCTCTGGCACGCGCGCGTCTGCGAGAGTTGTTCTGTCCCGCGTCGTCGCAGTGGCGCACGGACGCCGTCGCCAGCGGCCTCACGTTGATCGAGCGCGCGGCGCGCGGTCTTTCCGCCGATCGCGCCGGCCGACCTACAATGCCTCATGGCGCGGGGCTGGGAGAGCAAGGCCGTTGACGATCAGATCGCCGCGGCCGAGGCGGCGGCGGCCGAGCGATCGACGCCAGAGCGCACGACGGCCGACCGCGAGCGCGACGCGCGCAGGCGGACGCTGCAGCTCGCCCGCGCCCGTGCGCTCCAGGACCTGCAACTCGCCTGCGACCGCCGCCATCGCGCGCTGCTCGAGCAGACCATCGCGCACTTGGACGCCGAGCTCGCGGGGCTCGAGTAATCACTCGCGGGCTTTCCGTTTTCGAACTTCGAAGTTCGACCTTCGAACTTGACGAGGAGTTATCGATCGATGCGTGCGTCGTTCTATCAGGGCAATCGAACCTTCACCACCGGCACCGCGCCGATGCCGACGCCGGCCGCCGGCGAGGCGCTGCTACGCATTCGCCGTGTCGGCATCTGCGGCAGCGACCTGCACATCTTCCAGGGGCATCTCGATCACCGCGTGCCGAAGGGCAACACGATCGGCCACGAGGTGCTCGCGGAGGTCGTCTCCTCTCCTGACGCCGCCTTCGCGCCCGGCGATCGGGTCGTCGTCGAGCCGGTCCTGTATTGCGGCACGTGCCGCGCGTGCCGCATCGGCGCGTCGTATCTCTGCTATCACCTGAAAGTGCTCGGCGTGGACGCGCCCGGCGGCATGCAGGAGTACTGGGCCGTGCCCACGCATCGGCTGCTGAAGGTCCCGACGACGCTGAAGGACGACGATGCGGCGTTGATCGAGCCGCTGGCGGTGGCGGTACACGACGTCACGCGCGCGGAGGTGAAGTCGGGCGACTCCGTCGTCGTGTTCGGCGGCGGCCCGATCGGCTGTCTGATCGCGCTCGTGTGCCGACATCGCGGCGCGCGCGTGAAGGTCGTCGAGATCAATCCGCATCGGCTGTCGCTGCTGAAGAGCATCGGTCTCGAGACGATCGGTCCAGAGCAGGACACGATCCGCACGGTGCTCGACTGGACGGACGGCGATGGCGCGGACGTCGCGTTCGAAGTGAGCGGCAGTCCGGATCCGGTGCGCATCATCACGCAGCTCGTGCGCGTGTGGGGCACGGTCAGCATCATCGCGATCCACGCCGAGCCCGTGACGATCAACCTGTATCCGATGTTCGGCCGCGAGCTGAAGATGCACGGCAGCCGGCTCTACACGCGCGCGGCGTGGGAAGAATCGATCCGCCTGCTCGCCACGGGCGCGATCGTCGTCAGCCCGCTCGTGAGCCGGAAGATCCCGCTCGAGGATCTGCAGAAGGGCATGGAAGAGGCGTTGGGCGGAGGACCGGTGATGAAGGTCCTCGTGGACATGGCGGGCTGAGATGGCGACACCGTACGCGCAATACGTCGGCGATCGCGATCCGGTCGACGTGCTTCGAGAATCGTTCGATGCATATCGCGAGCTGAGCCGGCAGATCGCGCCGGACATGTGGGACCGGCCGATCGCTCCTGGCAAGTGGACGATCCGCCAGGTGCTCGTGCACGTGGTGCAATGGGAGATGATCCTCGGTCTCCGCCTGCGCTTCGCGCTCGCGTCGCCGGACTACGTCATTCAACCGTTCGAGCAGGACCCGCTCATGATCGAAGCGGCCGTCGTCGACGGTCCGACGGCGTTGGCGGCGTTCGAAGCAGTACGGCGGATGACGGTGGCGTTCGCGGCGTCGTTGACGCCGGTGCAGCGGCGGCAGAAGACGCAGCACGCCGAGCGCGGCGAGATCGACGTGCAGGACATCCTCGTCACGCTCGCCGGCCACGGCGTCCATCATTTGCAGCAGATTCAAGGGGCAATCTGAAAGGACGACGCGTGTTCGTCGAAGAGCGGCGAGACAATTTTCTGATCTCCACCGATCCGTCACGGCTCGATGCACGCGCCATCCACGCGTATCTCGATCGATCGTATTGGGCCGCAGACATTCCGATCGACGTCGTCGAGCGCGCGATCCGCGGATCGCTGTGTTTCGGGCTCTATGACGGCGACCAGCAGATCGGGTTCGCGCGGACGGTGACCGATCGCGCGACGTTCGCGTATCTCGCCGATGTCTACGTCCTCGAGTCGTATCGCGGGCGCGGGCTGGCGACGTGGATGATGCGCGTGATCATGGCGCATCCGGATCTGCAGGGGCTGCGGCGGTTCTCGCTCGCGACGAAGGACGCGCACGGACTGTACGCGCAGTTCGGCTGCGCGCCGCTCGCGCGCCCCGATCGCCACATGGAAATCGCGCGGCCGGACGTCTATCGCGCCGATCGGCGGGCGCGATGATGCTGACGCCCATCGATTTCGTGCTGGTCGGCGCCGCCGCAACGGCCGCCGGCACCGTCAACGCGCTCGCCGGCGGCGGCACGCTGATCTCGTTTCCGACGATGACGGCGGTCGGCATTCCGAGCGTGGCCGCGAACGTGACGAACACGGTCGCGCTGTGCCCGGGCATGTTCGGCGGCATCATGGCGCAGCGGCGCGATCTCGCCGGGCAACGCCGCCGGCTGCTGCTGACGGTGCCCGTCGGCGTCATCGGCGGGATCGCCGGCGGCATCCTGCTGATCAACACAGGCGAGCGCTCGTTCCGCGTGCTCGTGCCGTACCTCATTCTCGTCGCGACGCTGCTGCTGGCCGCGCAGGGACGTCTGCGCGCGTGGCTCGTCAAGCAGCAGGGGCACCATCATCGTCCGGCGGGGCCGTCGAACGTCAGCGCGCCCGTCGGGCTGGCGGCGATCTACGGCGGCTACTTCGGCGCGGGACTCGGCGTGATCCTGCTCGCGACGCTGGGCCTGGTGCTCGACGACTCGATCACGCGATTGAACGCGCTGAAGCAGACGATCGCGCTGTCGGTGAATCTGTCGGCCGCGATTTACTTTCTGTTTTCCGGACAGGTCGTCTGGCCCGTGGCGATCGTGATGGCCGTCGGCGCGCTGCTCGGCGGCTCGCTCGGCGGACGCCTCGCCGGCCGGGTGCAGGCGTCGACGCTGCGGACGATCATCGTCGTGCTCGGCCTGATCATCGCGGTCGTGTATCTGGTGAAATGATGCGCGTTCGATTTCATCCGCTTGCGATGATCGTCGCTGTCGCCGCGGCTGCCGCAGCGATGCAGACGAGCGCGTCCCCACGCGCGCAATCGCCGCAGGCGCCTGTCATCGTGCCTGTCAACGAAGAGCCGCATCATCGGCCCGTGTTCGCGAACGACGTCGTCGCCGTGCTGGACGTGCGATTTCCGCCCGGATACACGACGCTGTTCCATAGGCACACGAACGACAACGTCTCCGTCCGCATCGAGACCGGCCCGCTGCGCATCGACACGCTTGCGACCACGGGCGCGCCGCAGACGGCGGCCGTCGGCCGCGTCGTCTTCAACTCCGCGACGCCGCCCTACACGCATCGCATCACGAACCTCGGCGACACGACCGTGCGCATCGTCGACATCGAAGTGCTCGCGAAGACGCCGACGCGCGTCGCCGATCGCGCGGACGATCTCGCGGGCCACGAGATCGTTGCCGACAACGCGCGCGTCAGGCTGAGCCGCGTCGTCGTCCCTGCCGGGCAGTCTCTCGTGGCGCATGGACATCCCCGAGGCTGGCTCACGGTCGTCGTCCACGGCCCGGAGCCGGGATCGTTTCAGTGGCACGAGGCGGGATCGTCGGTCCCCGCGCTGAATGCCAGCGCGTCCGCGCTGGAAATTGTCGAAATCGACGTCAAATAGCCGCCGGGTCTGAAGACCCGGCCTACATCTGTCGAATGTCAAACGCGTCGATGTGCAGTTGCAGGACAGGCCTTCGGACGCAGCGGATAATGTCTGTCAGACGTGGCCGATGCGCAGTTGTAGGCCGGGTCTTCAGACCCGGCGGACAGCGATGGGGCTGAGGGCTGCGCGGAACCAACGCTCGTCGGAGGGGCGGACCTTCAGGTCCGCCCGCTTCGGCCGATCCGCTGCCTGCCGACCGCCGACCGCAGACCGCGGACCGCAGACCGCCGACCGCAGACTGCGCTAAGCTGACGCGCGCCATGACCATGCCGTCAGCGGCCACTGTCCAAACCGTCACCGTGCGTGCCGCTGCGGCAATCGCGTTCGCGATGCTGGCTGTGCTCGGGGCGCTGCGCGTCGCAGCGCATCCACAGGCGTCGCAGGCATCCGTCCTCAAAGACATCCCGTACGCGACCGTCGGCGCGCGAACGCTCGCGCTGGATCTGCAACGTCCGGCTGGCGTCGCGCATCCGCCGTTGCTCGTGTGGGTCCATGGCGGCGCGTGGCGGAAGGGCGACAAGTCATCCGCGCCGTCGGGCTTCGTCGATCGCGGGCTTGCCGTCGCGAGCCTCGACTTCCGGCTGTCGACCGAGGCGCGGTTTCCCGCCATGGTGCACGACATCAAGGGCGCGATCCGGTTCCTGCGCGCGAATGCCGCGACGTACGGCTATCGCGCCGAGCGCATCGCGATCGGCGGCGATTCGTCCGGTGGTCATCTCGCCGCGCTCGTCGGCGTGACCGCTGGATCGGCCGAGCTCGAAGGGACGATCGGCGGTCATGCCGATCAGTCGTCGGCCGTGCAGGCGATCCTCGATTACTACGGCGCGACGGATCTGACGACGATCCTCGAGCAGTCGACGCCGTTCGGCCTCGACGTGCGGCGCCCCGCGCTCGATCTGCTGTTCGGCGGCCCGCCGGACATCAAGAGAGCGCTCGCCGAGCTCGCCAGCCCGGTCCGTCACGTCGACGCGAGCGATCCACCGCTGCTCATCTTCCACGGCGATCGCGATCCGCAGATGCCGATCAACCAGTCGCACGAGCTACAGGGCGCCTACGAGCAGCTCGGTCTCGACGTCACCTTCGTCGTCGTCCACGGCAGCGCGCACGGCGGCGACGCGTTCTATACCGGCAAGAACCTCGATCGAGCCGTCGCGTTTCTGCGCCGGACGATCGGCGGCGCCGACGCGGGAGGCAGATAGCCCGATGTGTCGATGAAGGGCAGATAGCCCGATAGGCAAGATGGAAGGCAGATAACCCGATAGCCCGATGTCAGATAGTGCGATAGCGCGATAGTGAGATAGCGCGATACATGGCTCCTCCCCCCTCCCTGGCACATCTCGTGAACGTCCTCGCCCCCGTGACCGTCTCGCCCGAATCCGACACGCCGGCACATCGTCCCGACCGCGCGACCGTCAGGCCCGCGGATCTCGCTGATATTCCGGCCATTTGCGCGTTTCTCGAGCAGCACGTCGAGACGTCCGTCTTCCTGCTGGCCAACCTCACCGAGCTGGGTATTCAGGCCACACCGAGCCCGTTGTCGGGGAACTTCAGACTCATCGAGCACGCGGGCTCGCTCGCGGGGGTGTTTTGTCTGACCCGTAGAGGAGATCTTCTGGCTCAGACCGGCGGCCGCGCGGATTTCGTGGATCCAATCCTCGAGGCGTGCGCCCTCGAGCCGTTCCCGCTGACGGGCGTCATCGCCGAGTGGACGGTTGCCGACGCCGTCTGGAGTCGTCTGCTCTCGACCCCTGGCTTCGACTCGAAGTATCGCTGCAAGAGCGTGGTGTATTGCCTCGACCATCTGCCGGACGCGTCTGACGTTCCCGACGGGATCACGATCCGCGAGCTGACCGAGCGCGACTACGAGATCTGGGATCCGATCGATCGCGCCTTTCACGAGTCGGAAGGTCTGCACGTGATGCCGGATGCGGCGCGGCGGCGTTCCGGGTATCGCCTGCGCGCGGACGTCGGCGGCTGGTGGGGCGCATTCGCCGGCGGCGAGCTCGTGTCTACCGCGTGTCTGAACGCGGCGTACCGCGGTCTGGGGCAGATTGGCGGCGTCTACACGCGGCCCGATTATCGGCGGCGCGGTCTGGCCAGGCGCGTCATGGCCGAGCTCACGCGCGCGCATCGCGTCCGTTCGGACCTCAGGCGTCTCGTCCTGTTCGCCGCCGAGCAGAATCGCCCCGCGCGCACGCTCTACGAGTCGATGGGATTTGCCGAGCGCGGCCGGTTCGGGTTGCTGTTCGGCACGCGCGCAGAATCGTAGGGGCGGCCCTTGTGGCCGTCCGGACGTCCACAGCCCGCGGACCGTTGCCGGCAGACCGCAGACTGCAGTCCGCAGCCCGCACCGTCCGGTGGGATAATTCCGTATGGCCCAAATCAAGATCTACGGCCTGCGCGCGCGTCTCGATCCGATCAAGCGCCAGCTCTCAGACACGATTCACGCGTGCGTCGTCGAGGCCCTGCACTACCCGCCGGACAAACGCGCGCACCGGTTCTTTCCGCTCGATCCCGGGGACTTCGTCTATCCGCCCGGCCGCAGCGATCGCTACACGATCCTCGAGATCAGCATGTTCGAAGGACGGTCGATCGACGCCAAGAAGGCGTTGATCCGGCTGCTGTTCGAGCGCGTGCAGCGCGAGTGCGGCATCCACCCGATCGATCTCGAGATGACGATCACCGAGACGCCCCGTGCGAACTGGGGCTTCAGAGGCCTCCCCGGCGACGAGCACGTCCTGGACTACAAAGTCGACGTCTGAGTCTTCCGGAGGAACCTGATGACGAATGCCCTTGCCCCCTATCTCCAGAGCCTGCTGCGCATCGCCGCGGCGCTGTCGTTCATGACGCATGGCACGCAGAAGCTGTTCGGCTGGCCCGGCAATGCGATGGGTGGCGGCGTGATGGGCGGCGGCGTGCAGTTGTTCTCGCAGTTCGGCGCCGCCGGCGTGCTCGAGACGTTCGGCGGTCTGCTGCTGCTGATCGGCCTGTTCTCACGGCCGGTCGCGTTCGTGCTGGCCGGCGAGATGGCGTGGGCGTTCTTTCAGGCCCACTTCCCGCGCGCCTTCTGGCCAGTGCTGAACGGGGGCGAGCCGGCGGTGTTGTATTCGTTCATCTGGCTCTTCTTCGCTGCGGCGGGGCCCGGCCCGCTGAGCCTCGACGCGCGCGGCAAGCGGACGCGCCTCTGAGGCGACGTTCGACGATCGTCGCTGGCGCCTGCGGGACGCACGTGTAAGATAGGCGTCCCAATGGCCCCTCCGTCGCCCGTCCCGTCCTCCGGCGTCCGGATCTGGCAGGTCATCGCCGCATCCGCCGTCGGCACGATGATCGAGTGGTACGACTTCTACATCTTCGGCAGTCTCGCGACGGTGATCTCGCCGCTCTTCTACCCGAAGGGCAATGAGACGCTCGCGCTGATCGCGTATCTCTCGACCTTCGCCGTCGGCTTCGTCGTCCGGCCTTTCGGCGCGCTGTTCTTCGGCCGCATCGGCGATCTCGTGGGGCGGAAGTACGCGTTCCTCGTGACGCTGCTCATCATGGGCGGCGCGACGGCGCTGGTCGGCCTGCTGCCGACGTACGCGACGATCGGGATGGCGGCGCCCGTCGCGCTGCTGGTCATCCGCATCCTGCAGGGCCTCGCGCTCGGCGGCGAGTACGGCGGCGCGGCGGTGTACGTCGCCGAGCACGTGCCCGACGGCCGGCGCGGCTTCTACACGAGCTTCATCCAGATCACGGCGACGCTCGGCCTGTTCGTCTCGCTGGCCGTCATCCTCGTCGTCCAGAACGCGATGAGCGCCGACGCCTTCCGCGCGTGGGGCTGGCGCGTGCCGTTCCTGATCTCCGTCGGCCTCGTCGCGATCTCGCTCTACATCCGGCTGCGCATGCAGGAGTCGCCGATTTTCCGCCACATCAAGTCGGCGGGGATGACGTCGGCGCGCCCGCTGAAAGAGGCGTTCACGCACTGGGACAACCTGAAGCGCGTGCTGATCTCGCTGTTCGGCGCGACGGCGGGGCAGGGCGTCGTGTGGTACACGGGCCAGTTCTACGCGCTCTTCTACCTGCAGACGATTCTCAAGGTCAACGGCACGTCCGCCAACTACATCATCGCGCTCGCGCTGCTGTTCGGCATGCCGCTGTTCGTCGTGTTCGGCGCGCTGTCCGATCGCATCGGCCGCAAGCGGATCATGATGGCCGGTCTGCTCCTCGCCGCGGTGTCGTACATCCCCATCTACCGCGCGATGCAGCACGCGGCTGGATCGGAAGTCGTCACCGCGATCTCGCAGCGCAACGCCGTGACCGGCGCCATCGGCCTCACGCCGCAGACGATGATCGACGGCGCGCTGCGGCCGGCGGCCGAGGTGCTGCCGTACACCGGGATTGGCGATCTGCTGGCGAGCCCGGCCGCATGGGCGCTGATCGCGCTCGTGTTCCTGCAGGTCGTGTTCGTGACGATGGTGTACGGGCCGATTGCCGCGTATCTGGTCGAGGCGTTTCCCGCGAAGATCCGCTACACGGCGCTGTCGCTGCCGTACCACATCGGCAACGGCGTCTTCGGTGGTCTGCTGCCGCTGATTGGCTTGTCGATCGTCGCCGAGACCGGCAACATCTACGCGGGGTTGTACTATCCCATCGTCGTGGCCGCGGCGACGTTCGTCGTCGGATCGCTGCTGCTGAAAGAGACGCACGCGCACCTGATCTGGCGCGAGGTCGAGGCAGGTGGCGCGCATCGGGCGATGGGCGACGTCGACGGCTCGGCCTGATCGCGCCGCGCCAGAGAGGGACGGATGACTGACGAGATCATCGACATCACGCCGGCGTCCGTCGACGACGTGCCGGTCGTCCTCGAGTTGATCAAGGCGCTCGCCGAGTACGAGCACCTCGCGCACGAGGTCCAGGCGACGGAGGACGGCTTGCGCACGACGCTGTTCGGCCCGCGCCCGGCCGCCGAGGTCGTGCTCGCGCGCATCGGCGGGACGCCGGTCGGCTTCGCCGTGTTCTTCCACAACTACTCGACGTTCGTCGGACGGCCCGGGCTGTACCTCGAAGATCTGTTCGTCCTGCCCGAGTACCGGCGCCGTGGCATCGGCCGCAAACTGCTCGCGCACGTCGCCGCGATCGCCGTCGCGCGCAACTGCGGCCGCATGGAGTGGGCCGTGCTCGACTGGAACCAGACCGCCATCCACGTCTACCGCGCCGTCTCCGCGCGCTCGATGGACGACTGGACGCTGTTCCGTCTCACCGGCGACGACCTGCGTCAGCTGGCGGAGCAGGGATGAATCAGGATTTCGATCGCCACTTCACCGACAACGGCCGTCTATCCGACGATGCCCCGCGATGGGCGCGGTATCGCGCGAACATGCTGTCGGCGTTTCCGTCGCCGTATCGATCGGAGCACGACCCGCTGGCCGTCGCGATCGCCGATGCGGTCGCGCGCATCGACGATCTGCGGCCGGAGCCGCTCGGCCCCGCGTTTCTCGGCCGTGATCCCTCGCTGACCATCGACTTCGACGCC
>CAZNMF010000171.1:0-5605 GCA_964573795.1 uncultured Solibacteraceae bacterium | reverse complement strand
GAGAATATTTGGCACTCGCCTTGAGGGGGCGCGTGACGATCAGCGACCTCGACTCGAACACGCTCAGGCGGCTGGCACCGCTCGGTACGACCGTGACGCTCGATTGGGGCCACTCGCGCCAACTCGATCTGTCGGCGATTGACCTGCCTCGGAAGTACTAGCGATGTCGGTCATCGTGATGGCGGGCGCACTGTTGTGGGCCGGACTGGTCTCGGAAGGTCGGGCATCGGCGCAAGCACCGGCATTGACCCAGCGAGGAGCGGTGGTCGGCACGGTCGTGACCGCGGACGCCTCCGAGCGACCGCTCGGCGGCGCGATCGTCGTGCTGTCCGGTTCGGTCGGAAGACTGCAGACCGTCACGGATCGAGATGGACGCTTCCACTTCGACAGCGTTCCGGCTGGCCGGTTCACGGCATCCGTCTCGAAGCGCGCCTACGTGGATGCCGCTGGAGGCGTGGTCGCCGATCCGAACCTTCGCCGCGTCGTGATTGTTCAGCCCGGCACTCGGACGAACGTCGTGCTCCGCATGACGAGAGGGGCGGTCATCGCCGGACGCGTGATGCGGACGGATGGCAGTCCGCTCAGTGGCGTGCAGGTCGCGGCGAAACGACTGTCCGATTCGAAGATGGTCACGGCGTGGCAACGATCGGACGACGAGGGCTACTTCAGAATCTACGGCCTGCCGGCGGGCTCGTACTTGCTCCTGGCCGAGGATCCGGTCCGCGCATCGGTCGGCCCCGTCAGAAGCCGGTCGGTCCAGGAGGTCGATGCTGCGCTGGCGAGACTCGCCAGCCGTCGCGACCGGCGGACGTCCAGCGCCGAATCGGCCGTCGAGGTGTCGACCCGGGCGCCGCTCATCTACGCGCCGGTGTACTTTCCCGGCACGTCCCTGGCCAGCGAGGCCACCCCGATCGTGTTGGCGGCGAGCGAGGTTCGCGAGAACGCGGACGTCGTGTTCGAGCCGATTCCGACCAGCACGGTGAGCGGCAGGGTCATGTGGGGCGCCGGGCCCGCGAGTCGCGTTCAAGTCGTCCTGCAACCATCCTCAGGTCCCGTCGCGGGACCCCGTACCGCGACCGTCGGGACTGACGGGGCGTTTCGTTTTGCGGGGGTGCCACCGGGCAATTACGACGTGGTGGCAAAGGGCACGATCGCTGATCGCGCCGATCAACTCCGAGGCGCGTCATTGCCGGCCTCGCCGCTGCCGGATCGCGCGAGCGAGGAGAGCTGGTTCGGCGTTCAGCAGGTCTCCGTCCGCGGGCTCGATGTCACGGACATCAGCGTCCCGTTGGAACCCGGCGCCACATTCTCTGGCGTTGTTCACGCGGACATGATCGCGGCCGCCTCGCGGAACATGCGAGGGATTCGCGTCGTGCTCGAGCCCAAAGGGCAAAGCATCGGGATGGTCGTCGGGAACGCCTTCTCGACGCAGGTCTCCAGCACGACTGACGCGCAGGAGCGTTTCTCCCTACGTGGCATTGCGCCCGGCGCGTACGAGCTCAACGTTCAACTGACCGGCCAACTGTCAGCCGCCGGCATGAGCCCTCGCGCTGCTGTGTATCGCGGTGTCGATCTCTTGGATTACGGCGTAGAGATCGCCGCGTCCGAAACGCTCGACGGCGTCGATCTCGTCCTTTCGAGCGAGAAGAGCTCGCTCGCCGGAACGATTACGGATCTCGACGGCCATCCCGTCGCCGATCTCGTGGTCCTCGCGTTCTCCGTCGATAGGAGACTCTGGTTCTCCGGAAGCCGTCGCGTCGACGTCGCGCGAACGGCCGCGAACGGGTCGTTCGTCATCGAGGGGCTGCCGTCCGGCGACTATTACCTTGCGGCGATGGTCTCGCTGAACCCGGACGCACCATTTGAGGAAGCGCTCGACGACGCGATCCCGTACGCCATTCGAGTCTCGCTCGAGGCGGGCCAGTCACGAACCACGAACCTGCAGATGGCTCGGTAGCGATGCATTGACGCCAAGGACCTGTGCGTGACGAGGCGAAGCTGTAGCACTGCGTGTGTTAGCGAACGCGGAGCGTCACGCGCGCCGGGTCTAAAGACCCGGCCTACATCCGTGATGAGACGAGGCATGCGAAGACGTGCGCATCTGGATCGAGCGGCCGGCCCGCTTCCGTGCGCGCCTTGGTCTGGCCACTCGTCAGTCTTGTCGGTCAGGTGCAGGCCGGGTTCCATCCCGTGATTCGGGCGGGCACAGGGGCCCGCGCCTACGTCGACGATCGCGCGCGCCGGTCGATGATAGACTGGGTTGTTCATATGGGTGCCCATACATCAACAGAGAGTGACGTGAAGGCGGTGCTCGACAGCATCCGTCGGATCGTCCAAGGTCTGCACGAATCGTCCCGGGATGCACAGCGACAGATTGGCCTGACCGGCGCGCAGCTGTTCGTGCTGAGCCGCTTGGCGGACGCCGGACCGATGTCCGTGAACGACGTCGCCCGGCGCACGTTCACGCATCAGAGCTCGGTGTCGACCGTCGTGTCGCGTCTCGAATCCCGGCGTCTCGTCCAGCGAGGCGTCGATCCGGCCGACGGCCGGAAGCGCATTCTGACGCTCACGAAAGCGGGCCGCGCCGCGCTGGCCGCCGCGCCGATGACCGCGCAGGAGCATCTGATCCGCGCGGTCCGCCGCCTCACGCCCGCCACGCGGCGGATCGTCGCCCGCGCGCTCGGCGAGATGTCCAACGCGATGGCCGTCGCCCGCCGGCCGGCCATGTTCTTCGAGACGGGAGGCCGCCATGCCTGAGCCTCTGCCCGTCGCGCCGTCGCTCTCCTCGAGTCTCCGAGCGGCGCACATCCGGGAGCCGGCGTGGCCCGTCACGCGGCGCGTCGTGTTCACGAGCCTCATCGCGCTCGCGCTCGGCGGCGTGGCCGCACTGATTGCCGAGGCCCTCAGGGCGCTGATCACCTTGATCACGAACCTGGCCTTTTACGGCCGCTGGTCGCTCGCCGCCGCCGGTCCCGTCGGCAATCACCTCGGCTGGCTCGTCGTCATCCCGCCGGTCCTCGGCGGAATCGTCGTCGGGCTGATGGCGCGCTTCGGATCGGCGGCCATCAGGGGACACGGCATTCCCGAAGCGATGGAGCAGGTGCTGTTCAATCGCAGCCGGATTCCCGCGCGCGTCACGCTGCTCAAGCCGCTGTCGGCGGCCGTGGCCATCGGCACCGGCGGTCCGTTCGGCGCGGAAGGCCCGATCATCGCCACCGGCGGTGCCTTGGGCTCGCTCATCGGTCAGATCATCTCCGTCACCGCGATGGAACGGAAAGTCCTGCTGGCTGCCGGCGCGGCGGCTGGCATGGCGGCCACGTTCGGCACGCCGGTGGCGGCCGTGCTGCTCGCGGTCGAGTTTCTGCTCTTCGAGTTCCGCGCGCGATCGATCATTCCTGTGGCGCTGGCGTGCGTGGCCGCGACGGCCATCCGCATTGCGTTCCGCGGCGCCGCTCCGGTCTTCGACATGCCGCTCATCGCGCAGCCGGGCGGCGAGGCCGTCGCGATGTACGTCTGTCTCGGCGCGGTGATGGGCCTCGTGAGCGTCTTCGTCACACGCGCGGTCTATGACGTCGAAGACGCCTTCGAGCACATCCCCGTGCATTGGATGTGGTGGCCGGCGATCGGCGGCATCGCGGTCGGCGTGATTGGCAAGTTCCTGCCGTCCACGATGGGCGTCGGCTACGAGAACATCGATCAGATTCTGGGCGGCGTGCTGACGTGGAAAGCCCTGGCCGTGCTCGGCGTGTTGAAGCTGATCTCGTGGGCGATCGCGCTGGGCAGCGGCACGTCGGGCGGCACGCTGGCGCCCCTCTTCACCGTCGGCGGCGCGTTCGGCTCAGTGGCGGGCGTGGCGCTCGCGGCGCTCTTTCCGCACTCGGGCATCGATCCACGGATGGCCGCGCTCGTGGGCATGGCCTCCATGTTCTCGGGCGCGTCGCACGCCATGCTGACCTGGGTCGTGTTCGCGTTCGAGACGACGCGGCAGCCCGTCGGCCTGCTGCCGCTCCTGGGTGGATGCGCGGCGGCCTACCTCGTGTCGATGCTGCGCATGCGGTACTCGATCATGACGGAGAAGATCGCCCGGCGCGGCACGCCCATCGCGCGCGGCTACGAAGTCGATCATCTGCGGCAGCAGCTCGTCAAGGACTGGGCGTCGGCGCCCGTAGTGACGCTCAAAGCCGATGACCGTCACAAAGAGGTGTCCGCCAGAATGCTGGCCGAGCTGTCGAGCACCACGCATCAAGGATTTCCCGTGCTCGATACCGCAGACGCGCTCATCGGCGTCGTCACTCTCCGTGATCTCTTCGGGCACCACGAAAAGGAAGATGGCGTGATTCGCGATCTGGTGCGCCGGGCTCCGGTCGTCGCCTTCGGCAGTTGGACATTGCGAGAGGCAGCCGACGAAATGGTCCGCCACGACGTCGGCCGGCTGCCGGTCGTCGATCAGGAGGACCCGCGCAAGGTCGTTGGCATCATCACGCGCAGCGATCTGCTTCGCGTGCATGCGACACGTCTCTCGGACGCGAACGAGCTGGAGCCGTCGGTCGTGACGTCGTGGAGGCGCACGGGGAACACAGAGAAAAGTTAGAGCGGTTTTCAGTTGTACTCAGTACAGCGCCGTGGTACTCCTCTCGCCGAGGAGACCGCGATGGCACGAGCGTATTCGATGGATTTGCGGGTCCGGGTCTTGAAGGATTCGGATACGGGGCTCTCGTCGAAGGATCTGGCGGCGCGCTATCACGTCAGTCGGGCGTGGGTCGACGCGCTGAAGCAACGGCGACGCGAGACGGGCGACGTCAGCGCCCGCAAGCAAACCAAGTTTCGTGAGCGGGTGTTGGCCGGCCAAGGGGCTCACTTGGCGGCGCTGGTGGCCGCGCGGCCGGATGCCACGTTGACCGAGTTACGAGAGGCGCTGAAGACCTCGGCCGGCTTGGCCACGATCTGGCGCGAATTGGATCGGTTGCAGCTGACCGTCAAAAAAAACGGTACACGCCGACGAACAACGCCGGCCTGACGTCGCGGCCGCGCGGCGGCAGTGGCGCGACACGCAGCCACTCCACGATGCGCGGCAGTATGTGTTTCTCGACGAATGCGGCGTCACCACCGATCTCCTGCGGCGGTACGGCCGGAGTCCCCGCGGGACGCGGCTGCACGATCACGCGCCCTGCGGGCACTGGACGACCTGCGCCGTGATCGCGGCGCTTCGGTGGGACGGGCTGGGTGCGCCCGCCGTCTTCGATGGGCCGATCGACGCCGTCTGCTTTCGGGCCTACGTGGAACAAATCCTCGTGCCGACCCTGCGGCCCGGCGATGTCGTCATCCTCGATAACCTGGCCGTCCACAAAGAACCGGCCGTCCGCACGGCGATTGAAGCGGCTGGGGCCTTCGTCCGCTTTCTGCCGCCTTACAGCCCCGACTTCAATCCGATCGAACAGGCCTTTGCCAAGCTGAAGGCCTTTCTGCGCGCGGCTCGGCCACGCAGTTTCGATGCGGTCAACGCCCTGGTCGCGCTCGCCCTCGATCTCTTCGCGCCCAGCGAATGCACCAACTTCATCCGCCACGCCGGCTATCGCGTTCCTGTACAGATGTGAAAAACGCTCTA
>CAZNMF010000170.1:0-1568 GCA_964573795.1 uncultured Solibacteraceae bacterium | reverse complement strand
GCGACGTCCGATCAGCGCGGGCTGCTGCCGGAACGGACGCGCCGGGACGCGGCCGCCGCCAACCGCGCGCTCGCGCGCCTGCGCGCAGAGCTCGGCGAAGCCAGCATCGTGCGCGCGGCGATTCGCGACGCGCATCTGCCGCCCGCGCGCTTCGCCTGGGAGCCGCTGACGCACGTCCCCGATCACGCCGCTCCGCGCCTCGTCAGCATGCGCCCGCTCGTGCGGCGCATTTTCGCGGTGCCGGTGTTGGCGTCATCTCGGAGGGCCGAACCTTCAGGTTCGGCCAATCCCGATGGTCCCTACGTGATCTCCGGCGGCTGGTGGAGCGGCGGCGTGCGGCGGGATTACTACTTCGTCCGGACGTCCGACGGCGCGCTGTTGTGGATTTACTTCGACCATCGCCGCCAGCAGTTCTTCCTCCAGGGCACGGTGGAGTGATGGCCACGTACGCGCCGCTGTGGTGCAAGAGCAACGGGTCGTTTCTCGAAGGCGCGAGCCATCCCGAGGAGCTCGTCGAGCGGGCGGACGAGCTCGATCTGCCGGCGCTCGCGATCACCGATCGCGACGGCGTGTACGGCATCGTGCGGGCGCACGTCGATGCCAAGACGCGCGGCCGGAAGTTGATCGTCGGGGCACAAGTGACGGTCGGCGCGATCGATGGCGACAGCGCCGGCGCGCCGCCCGCGCCGCCATCCACGATCGTGCTGCTCGCCCAGAATCGATCCGGCTACGCGAATCTGTGCCGGCTGCTCACGCTCGGCCGTCGCCGGAGTCCGAAAGGCGAGTCGCTCGTCACGTGGCGGGAGGTGTGCGAGCACGCCGCCGGCCTGCTGGCGCTGTGGGGCGGCGATGCGAGCCTGCTCGTGCGCGAGTCCGACGCCGAGGTCGACCTCGTCGCAGGTGACGTGCGTGCAGCGTTCGGCGATCGGCTGTACGCGATGGCCGCGCGTCATCGCCGCGACACGGAAGTCGCCGAAGAAGCGCGCCTGCGCACGCGCGCGTCGCGCTACGGCCTGCCCATCGTCGCCGCCGTGGAAGTGTTGTATCACCATCCGGCACGCCAGCCGCTGCAGGACGTGATGACGTGCATCCGTCATGGTGCGACGATCCACACGGCCGGCCGCCGGCTCAAACCGAATGACGGCCACGCGCTGCTCGAGGCGCAGACATTCGCCGCGCGTTTCGCTGACGCGCCGGATGCCGTCGCCCGCACGCTCGAGGTCGCCGATCGCTGCACGTTCTCGCTGCACGAGATTCGCTATCGCTATCCCGGCGAGCGCATCCCTGATGGCGAGACGCCGTCGGAGTACCTGCGCCGCATTGCGTTCGAGGGCGCGCGCTGGCGCTATCACGGCGATGTGCCGTCGAAGGTCGCCGATCAGCTCGACAAGGAGCTGCGGCTCATCGACGAGCTCGACTACGGCGGCTACTTCCTCACGATGCACGAGATCGTGACGTTCTGCCGCGACCAGCAGATCCTCTGTCAGGGCCGCGGCTCCGCGGCGAACTCCGTCGTCTGCTTCGTGCTGGGCGTCACGGCCGTCGATCCGATGCTGATCGATCTGCTG
>CAZNMF010000169.1:0-4931 GCA_964573795.1 uncultured Solibacteraceae bacterium | reverse complement strand
TGCTGGACGCGGGTCTCGAGCGGGTGGTCGTCGTGGTCGATCGTCCCGACGCGCTGCATGACGCGCGGCTGGTACACGACGCGCGCGTGTCGGCGGTCGTGAACGTCGATCCGTCACGCGGCATGTTCTCGTCGATTCAGGTCGGCGTGGCGGCCGGGATTGGCGATGCGTATCTGGTACTGCCCGCGGACATGCCGTTCGTGCGCGCGGCGACGGTGAAGGCAGTGCTCGACCGTGCGTGCGAGGCCGGCTCCGTCGTGGTGCCCGTGTTCCGCGGCCGCCGCGGTCATCCCATCGTCGTTCCCGCCGATCTGCGCGCACACCTGCTGGCCGCAGACCCATCGTCGACGCTCAAGAACGTGCTTCTCGCATCTGCCGCGCCACGGATCGAGGTCGACGTCGACGATCCGGGCGTCACGCGAGACGTCGACGTCCCGGGCGATCTGATCGTCGATCTCCTGTGAATGCCCCGGGCGGCCCTTGTGGCCGCCCCAAGGTAACCCGTAGCCCATGGCCCGTGGCCTGTGTAGACATCCTACGGTCATTAGCGTAGTGTCTCTACAGAATGAGATCGAAAACCGCCTCCCGCCTTGAGCTGCTGCAGGGCACGCTCGAGCTCGTCATCCTTCGCGCGCTGGTCATGGGGCCGGCGCACGGCCACGCCATCGCGAAGCACATCCGGCAGACCTCCGAGGACGTGCTGCACGTCGAGACCGGCTCGCTCTATCCGGCGCTGCACAGACTCGAGTCGAAGGGCTGGGTTGCGGCGTCGTGGGAGTTGTCCGACAAAGGCAAGCGCGCCCGCGTGTATCGGCTCACGCGCGCGGGACGGAAAGAGCTGTCGGCGGAGCGATCGCGTTGGGAGCGGTTCTCGCGCGCGATGTCGCTCCTGCTGAATCCATCCAAGGAGTCGCTGTCATGAAGACGCTGCTGCACCGGCTTCGTCGTCTGCTGCAAGGCCGGCGGCGCGATGACGAGATCCGCGAGGAGCTGGCGCTCCATCTCGAAGAGGACGAAGCCGAGCGCGTCGACGCGGGCGCCAGCGCTGACGCCGCGAAGCGCGCGGCGCGGCTCGATCTCGGCAACGCCACGCTGCACGCCGAGGACACGCGCGCCGTCTGGATCTCGCGCGTCGTCGAGCGCATCGCGCAGGATCTCCGCTATGCGCTGCGCCGTATGCGCCGCTCGCCGGTGTTCTCGATCGTCGCCATCGCCTCGCTCGCGATCGGCATCGGCGCGAACACGGTCGTGTTCTCGCTGTTCAACGAAGTGTTGTTGCGACCGCTGTCGGTTCCGGATCCGAGCGCGCTCGTGAATCTCAGCGTGCCTGGACCGCACTACGGCAGCGTGTCCTGCAATCAAGCCGGATCGTGCGATTCGGTCTTCAGCTATCCGATGTTTCGCGATCTCGAGCGGCAGCAGACCGTGCTCACCGGGCTCGCGGGCTATTGGCTCTTCGGCCCGAACCTCGCGTACGGCGGCCAGACGCTGCGCGGCCGGGGAGCGATGGTGTCATCGAGCTACTTCTCGGTCCTGCAGCTCGCGCCGACGCTGGGACGATTGATCGGTCCTGATGATGACCGCGCGCCCGACGGCGCCGCCGTCGTCGTGTTGTCATACGCCTACTGGGTCGATCGCTTCGGCGCCGTGCCGGACGTCATCGGCAAGACGATGATCGTCAATGGGCAGACCATGACGATCGTCGGTGTCGGGCCGCGCAATTTCTCGGGCACGACGGTCGGTGCCCCGGCGCAGGTGTTCGCGCC
The DNA here is from genome assembly GCA_964573795.1 of uncultured Solibacteraceae bacterium. GTDB lineage: Bacteria > Acidobacteriota > Vicinamibacteria > Vicinamibacterales > SCN-69-37 > CAZNMF01. The sequence goes on along the minus strand of CAZNMF010000169.1, from coordinate 3,165 downwards.
GATCACGATGCGCAGCCGACTGGAACCGCCGTTCGACTCGTTCACCGATCGTCAGTCGTACTGGGTCTACATGTTCGGCCGCCTGAAGCCCGGCGTGTCGATCGATCAGGCGCGCGCCGCACTCGACGGTCAGCATCACGCGATATTGACCGGCGTCGAATTGCCGTTGATGACCAAGGCGAGCGACGACGAGCGAGCGCAAGTTCTCGCGCGGAAGCTCCTCGTCGACCCCGGCGCGGAGGGGCAGAGCATTCTCCATCGTCTCGCGAAGCCGATCGTGACGATGCTGTTCGTGGTCACGGGCATCGTGCTCGCGATCGCCTGCGCGAACCTTGCGAATCTGCTGCTCGCGCGATCGACGGCGCGCGCAACGGAGCTCGCCGTGCGCGCGTCGATTGGCGCCAGCCGCCGGCGTCTGGTCGGCCAGTTGCTCGTCGAGGCCTGCGCGCTGTCGCTGCTGGGCGGAGTCGCAGGATTGGTGCTCGGCGAGTGGCTGCTCGCGGCGGTTCGCACGGCATTGGCGCCCGTCGGCATGCCCAACTTCGACGTGCACCTCGACTGGCGCGTGTTGACGTTCTCGATTGGCGTCGCGTTGCTGACCGGCGTGATCTTCGGCGTCTTTCCCGCGCTGCACAGTACGCGGACGAACCTGGCCTCCGCGATCAAGCATCAAGCCGCGCAGTCGTCAGGCGCGCGATCGGCGGCCCGCTTCCGTGCCGCGATGATCCTCGCGCAGATGACGCTGTCGACGATTCTGCTCGTGTCTGCGGGTCTGTTTGCAAAAAGTCTCGCGAACGTTAGCCGCGTCGAGCTCGGGATCAAGGTCGATCATCTCGTCACGTTCACGATCTGGCCGCGCCTGAACGGCTACACGCCGGCAGCCGCGCGCGACTTGTTCCAGCGCATCGAAGAGCGGCTGGCCGTCGCACCTGGCGTCGAGCGGACAGCAGCGACGAGCGTGGCGATCGTTGCCGGTACCACCTTGGGCACCAGCGTTCTCGTCGAGACGCCCACGCAGCGCGACGGTGCCGCCTCCAACTCGGCGTACGCTGCCGTCGGCCCTGGATATTTCGAGACCGTCGGGATTCCACTCGTGGCCGGCCGAGCGTTCACAGCGGCCGACCGTGTCGGCGCACCAAAGGTTGCAGTGGTGAACGAGGCGTTTGCCAGGAAACTCGGGCTTGGCCCTGAAGTCGTCGGCAGGCGGATGCGTCGCGGAAGCAATGGGCCGCTGGACGTGGAGATCGTCGGCCTGGTCCGCGACGCGAGATACAGCAACATCAAGGATGCCGTGCCTGCGGTGTTCTATACGCCCTATCGGCAGGACGAGGACCTCGCAGGTGCGACGTTCTACGTCCGTACGCCGCTGGATCCGGCATCGTTCCTGAAGACTGTTCCGCCCATGATGGCGACACTCGAGCCGAATCTGCCGATCGAAGATCTGCGCACGATGGAAGATCAAGTGCGCGTGAACGAGTTCGGCGACCGCGCGCTCGTGACGTTGTCACTCTCGTTCGCGCTGATTGCCACGCTGCTCGCGGCGATTGGACTGTACGGCGTGCTCGCGTACTCCGTGGCGCAGCGCACGCGCGAGTTCGGCGTGCGGATCGCGCTCGGCGCCGCGCCCGGTCAGGTTCGGCGGCTCGTGCTGCGCAGCGTGGTGTGGCTGACCGCGCTCGGCGGCGCGCTCGGCGCGGGCGCGGCCTTCGCGCTCGGACGCACGATCGAATCGCTGCTCTACGAGATGAAGAGCCGCGATCCGTGGGTCTTCGTCACTGCCGTCGGCGTGCTCGTCTGCGTCGCACTGCTGGCGGGTTTCGTGCCTGCGTGGCGCGCGTCCAGGATCGCGCCAATGGCAGCGCTGAAGGCCGATTAGAGATTCGTCAACTTCGAACTGAGAACTTCGAACTTCGAAAATGTGAGATGTAGGCCGGGTCTTTAGACCCGGCGGACTCCGGCGGGACTGAAGTCCCGCCCTACAAATGCCTTTCGAGCTTCCGCCGTCGCGTGGTCTAGGCCCAGGAATATCCGCTTTTGACGAGCGGCAGCGTCCGCACGCGATCGCCCGTCGCCGAGAACAGCGCGTTCACGATCGCGCCAAGCACCGGCGGCAGGGCCGGCTCGCCGAGGCCCGTGGGCGGATAGCTGGTCTCGCGGAAGTGCGCTTCGATCGCTGGAGGCGCCTGGTTCATGCGCGTCGGCTGGTACTGATGGAAGTTCGTCTGCACCGCGCGGCCACGCTCGATCGTGATCTCCCAGTTCATCAGATGGCTCATCGCTTCGATGACGCTGCCTTGCACCTGATTCTCGGCGTTGAGCGGGTTGATGACCGGGCTGCCGAGATCGCAGGCGACCCAGACCTTGTGGACGGTGATCGCCTTGTCCGCACTGACGCTGAGATCCGCGACAGCCGCGAAGTACCCCTGATGGCTGAAGTGACACGCCACGCCCATCGCGCGGCCTTTGGCCATCGTCGTCTTGCCCCACGCGGATTTGTCGCGCACGAGCTCGAGCACGCCGCGCATGCGCTCCGCGTTGAAAACCGGTCCGAAGCCTCGGCCGCCGCGTCCTGGCGCTGCCGGCGGCACGATCATCGGCACGTTCAAGAGATCGATCCGGAACTGCAACGGATCCTTGCTGGCGGCGTGCGCCAGCTCGTCGATGAAGGATTGAATGACGAACGCCAGGCCATTGCTACCCGGTGCGCGCATCGCGCCCGTCGGCACGCCAAGCGGCATCGTCGATTGGCCGAGCGCGTAGTTCGGCACGAAACCGGCGGGAAATTCCGCCGCGCCGTAGTTCGCGAAGGGCGCGGTCTGCGGTCCGTTGCCGTACGTGACGAAGTGATTCCGCCACGCGACCAGCGCACCCGACGCGTCGACGCCGCCCTTGAAGTAGTGGAAGCCCTGCGGACGATAGAAGTCGTGCGCCATGTCGTCTTCGCGCGTCCACTGCAGCTTGATCGGCGTGCCGGCGACGACCTTCGCAATCCACGCGGCTTCGACGATGTAGTCGTTGGTGAGACGGCGGCCGAAGCCACCTCCGCCGCGAAGCTGATGCATCGTGATGTCGCTCTGCTGGATGCCGAGCGTGCGTGAGACTCCCTGTAGCGCATTGCCGGGTGTCTGGCTCGGCGCCCAGATCTCGAGCTTGCCGTTCTCGAAC
>CAZNMF010000168.1:0-3210 GCA_964573795.1 uncultured Solibacteraceae bacterium | reverse complement strand
CATCGTCAACAAGCTGGAGTACCGGCTGCCGAACCACTCGCCGCGCGTCGGCGACATCGTGATGCTGCTCTATCCGACGAATCCGGACATGTCGTTCGTCAAGCGCGTCATCGGCGAGCCCGGCGACACGATCCGCAGCGTCAACGGCACGGTCTACCGGAACGACGTCCCGCTCCCCGACGACTTCATCCCGGACGAGTACAAGATGTACGACACGTGGGGACCGGAGGTCGTGCCCGAGGGCTACTACTTCGTCATGGGCGACCACCGCAACAACAGCTCGGACAGCCGCACGTGGGGCTTCGTGCCGAAGAAGTACATCATGGGCCGCGTCCAGGTCCGCTGGTGGCCGATCAACCAGGCGAAGATCTTCCACGAATGGAAGTAGGCCGCCGCTGGCGGCGCCAGCGGCGGAAGTTCGAACTTTGAAATTTTGAACTTCGAAATACGAACGCAGAACGGAGAACCCAGAACCTGGAACGGTTCTCAGCGTCCGTCTGGTCTGTAGATTTCTTCGATCACCGTACTGAACCGTTCTTCGATCACGCGTCGCTTCACTTTCATCGTCGGCGTCAGCACGCCGCTCGCGTGCGTCAGCTCGCAGTCCAGCAGCACGAACTTCTTGATGCGCTCGAACTGCGCGAGGTCGCGGTTGACGCGCGCGACGATCGGCTCGAACAGCGCGCGCACGTCCGGATCGCCGACGCGCGCGCGCACGGCTGCCGCGTCGACGCCGAGCCGCGCGGCGACCGTCGCGAAGTCGGGCACGACGAGCGCCGCGGGAAAATGGCGGCGGTCGCCGATGACGATCGCTTCGGCGACGAGGCGATCGGCGCGCAGCCGCTGCTCGATCGGTTGCGGCGCGATCTTCTTGCCGCCCGACGTGACCAGCAGCTCCTTCTTGCGATCGGTGATCCGCAGATAGCCGTCCTCGTCGATCGCGCCGATGTCGCCGGTGTGGAACCAGCCGCCGGCCATCACGGCCGCCGTGTCCTCCGGTCGGTTGTAGTAGCCGCGCATGACGTTCGGTCCGCACGCGAGGATCTCGCCGTCCGGCGCGATCGACAGCTCGACGTTCGGCAGCGGCGGCCCGACCGTACCGAACCGGATGCGCGCGAGCGGCATGACCGACAGCACCGGCGACGTCTCGGTCAACCCGTAGCCTTCGAGGATCGGCAGGCCCGCGCCGAGGAAGAACTTCGCCAGCGACGGATCGAGCGGCGCGCTGCCGGACACGGCGTAACGGAGCCGTCCGCCGAGCCCCGCGCGTAGACGCGAGAACACGAGCCGATCCGCGATCGCGCCCGACAGGCGCAGCGAGGGTGACAGCGTCTGTCCGTTCGCGAGACGGTTGCCGGTCCGCCGCGCGACGCCGACGGCCCAATGGAAGATCGCACGGCGCGGCGCCGACGCCTGCGCCGCGGTGTCGACCACGCGCGCGTAGAGCTTTTCGAAGACGCGCGGCACGCCGCTCATCACCGTCGGCCGCACCATCAGCAGATTGCGCGGCACGGTGTCGATCGACTCGGCGAAGATCATCGGAATGCCGGTCGACAGATACACGTACGACACGATCCGCTCGAGCGCGTGGCACAACGGCAGGAACGACAGCCCCACGTCCTCGTCTCGAAGGTCGAGCACGTCGAGGCAGCCGGCGAGATTCGACGCGAGGTTGCCGTGCGTCAGCATCACGCCCTTGGGCTCGGCCGTCGTGCCGGACGTGTAGATGATCGTCGCGAGGTCGTCGGGCTGAATCGCCTTCGCGCGCTCCTGATATTCGCGCGCCACGCCCCAGCCCGCCTGAATGGCTTTGTGCCCGAGCGCGGAGACGTCCGTCATCCGGTGGATGGGCACCGGGGCCGACGGCAGATCGTTCGCGTCCATCACGACGATCGTGGCGACGTCGGGCACCGACGGCAGCGCGGCCAGCAGCTTCTCGAGCTGCTCGGCCGTCGAGACGATCGCGATCGTCGCGCCGCTGTCCCGCAGGATGAACGCGATCTGCTCGACCGACAGCGTCGGATAGATCGGCGTCGTGACCGCGCCGGCCGTGAGGATGGCGAGGTCGGCGAACAGCCACTCCGGCCGGCTCTCGGCGAGGATCGCGACGCGATCGCCGCGCGCCATGCCGAGCGCGCCGAGGCCGAGGCTGAGGTCGCGGATGCGCGGCACGAGGTCGCGGCCGCTGATGTACTCGACCGCGTCGCCGCGGCACTGGCCGATCAGATCGGGCCGCGGGAAGCGGCCGCCCGAGAGGAACGGCAGCTCGGCGATCGTGCGCACGCGCAGCGAGCCGCCGGGCGTCGCGGTCGTCTCGGCATCGGCCATCGGCGTCGTCGTCATGAGTGGGCCCGGCGATAGACGCCGCTGCGGCCGCCGCGCTTCTCGCGGAGCCGGATGGAGCCAATCGTCATCCCGCGATCGACGGCCTTGAGCATGTCGTAGAGCGTCAGCGCCGCCGCAGACACGGCGACGAGCGCTTCCATCTCCACGCCCGTGCGGCCGACCGTCGCGACACGGGCGGTGATCTCGTAGCCGTCGCGCCGCGCGCGCAGCTCCACCGAGACGTCCGTGATCGGCAGCGGATGACAGAGCGGGATCAGATCGGACGTCCGCGTCGCGGCCATGATGCCGGCGAGCCGCGCCGTCTGCAGCGGATCACCCTTCGCCACGGCGCGTGTGCGGATCGCGCGCACGGCCGCGGCGCTCATGGTGACGCGGCCCTCCGCGATGGCCACGCGCGACGTCTCCGGCTTGGCCGACACGTCCACCATCCGGACGCGGCCGCGCGCGTCGACGTGCGACAGCTTACTCACGGCGCGCTTCGGCATCTTCACGCGCCAGGAAGAACGACAGGCTCTCCATCGACACCGTGAGATCGACGTTCTTCAGCTTCACGCCGGGCGGGACCTTCAACGTGCCCGGCGAGAAGTTCAGTACCGCGCGAATCCCGGCCTGTACGGCGGTGTTGACGACGCCCTGCGCCGAGTCGGCGGGCACGGCGACGACCGCGATGTTGATGTGCTCTTTCTTGACGACCTGCCGGAACTCGCCGATGTCGTAGATGCGCACGCCGCCGCGCGACCGCCGGCCGATCTTGCCGCGCTCGGTGTCGAACAGCGCCACGATCGCGAAGCCCTCCTGCCGGAAGCCGGGATAATCCGCGAGCGCGAGACCGAGGTTGCCGGCGCCGAGGATCGCGACGCGCAC
>CAZNMF010000167.1:0-2998 GCA_964573795.1 uncultured Solibacteraceae bacterium | reverse complement strand
TGTTGATGTGGTTGTGGTTGATGCCGATGACGGCGAATCGAAGGCGTGGCGTGGGCGTCTGCGTCATGCTCGTCGGTCCTGCGGCGGCCTCGAGCCGCGGCGCCCGCCCAGCCGCTGCCGCGGCCACGGACGCGAGCGCGGTCGATCCCGCGATGTCTTTGATGAACGTACGGCGGTCCGGTCGCTGTGTGGGCATCACGTCGCTCCCGTCTGACAGGTTGCGACAGCGTAACAGCGCCGCACGGGCGCCACAAGGGCCGGCCGGTTCGGGCTGCGGTCCGCAGTCCGCAGTCCGCAGTCTGCAGTCTGCAGTCTGCAGTCTGCAGTCTGCCGTCTGCCGTCTGCCGACCGCGGACCGCAGACCGCAGCCCGCACAAACATCAACGGCGCGGCGGGATGTTCGTCCCGCCGCGCCGCAACCTCCCGTAGGGGCGTGCCCCCGTGCCCGGCCGTCAGTACAGCGCGAACGCGTACAGCGCGTCGCCGACGGCGACGAGCACGTGCTGCTTGCCGTCGACGGTGTACGTCTGCGGCGCGTTCGAGATGTTGCCGATGCGCGTGTGCCACAGCGGATTGCCGTTGGTCGCGTCGAACGCGGCGAAGTTGCCGCTGCCGTCGCCCGAGAAGATCACGCGTCCCGCCGTCGTCAGCAATCCGCCGCCGCCACCGCCCGCGAACTTGTGCCGCCACGCGATGTTGCCGGTCTTCGGATCGATCGCGGTCAGGTAGTCGCCGAGCGAGCCGAGATTCGCGACCGTCTTGCCGCCGAGGCCCATCGATCCGCGCGGATCGGGATCCGTCAGGTACAGCAGATTGAAGCCGTTGTGCTCCTGCACGTAGAACAGGCCCGTCGCCTGCGAGTACGCCGGCGGCGGCCAGTTCGTCACGCCGCCTTCGACCGGCGACACGAGCGATCCCGGAATCGTCGCTTCCTTCCCTGGATCAGGCTCGACGACGCCGCTGGGCCGGATGTGCAGGCCCCAGTTGGTCGTCGATCCGTACTGCTTGGTGACGACGTGCGTACCGGTGACGCGATCGACGGTGAAGAAGTAGCCGTTGCGCGCCGCGGTCGAAACGAGCTTGCGCGGCTGGCCGTCGATCACCGCGTCGAACAGGATCGGCGTCTGCGCCGAGTCCCAGTCGTGCGTGTCGTGCGCCGACGTCTGGAAGGACCACGCCATCTTGCCCGTGTCCACGTTGACCGCCATCAGCGTGCACGTGTAGAGGTTGTCGCCCTTGCGGCCCACGCCCGTGTAGCCCGGCGTCGGATTGCCCGTGCCGAAGATGTAGAGGCGCGTCTCGGGATCGAACGATCCCGGAATCCAGACCTGGCCGCCGCCGTGACGCGCGGACTCGAGGTTCGGCCACGTGTCGAGCCCCGGATCGCCGGCGTTCATCGGCACGGTGTAGTGAATCCACTGCCGCTTGCCCGTCTCCGGATCGTAGGACTGCAGGAATCCCGGCGAGTCCAGGTCGTTGCCCGTGCCCACGAGCACGTGGTTGTCGATGACGATCGGCGCCATCGTCGAGAAGTACTGCTGCTGGAAGTCGGAGATCTCGACGTGCCAGCGCTCCTGGCCGGTGCGCGCGTCGAGCGAGACGAGATAGTCGTCCGGCGTCTCGAAGAACAGGTAGTTGTGCCAGAGCGCGGCGCCGCGGTTGCCGATGTGCGTGCCGCCCTTCGTCTTCCAGAAGTAGTGCCACAGCTCGCGGCCGTCGCGCGCGTCGAGCGCCCACACGTTGTCCGGCGCCGTGACGTAGAGGACGCCGTCGACCTGCAGGACCGCGCCTTTGACGCTCGGCGTGCCGCCCGCACCGAAATCGCCCGTGCCCTCGCCGCCGACGTGCGTCGTCGACGCGGCAGGCGCGCCGAAGCCGCCGCCACGCCCGCCGCCGAACGCACCCGCGCCTGCGTTGCCCGCGCCGGCCGAGACGCGCGCCACCCACGCGAGCGTGAGGCTCTTGACCGTCGTCCGATCGACCTGCGTCAACTGGCTGTAGCGCTGGCCGGTGTAGTCGCCCGAGTACGTGAGCCACTGATCCGACAGCGGCTTGTAGATCGCCGCGGGATCGAGCCCGCCCTGCTGGCCCGGCGTGCTGGCCGCGGGGCCCGGCACGACGGTCGGCTCGGCGGGAGTGGAAGCGCCCTGCGCCAGCAGCAGCGCCGGCGCGAGCATCAGCGACGTCGAAAGAACCAGCTTCTTGATCGTCATTTCAGGGTCACCAGATACGCAGTCACGTCGTGGATGTCCTTGTCCGTGTACGTCGGCAGCAGATTGCGGTGCGCGTCACGCGGATCCTTGATCTCGACAGCCGGCACGTCGCCGTCACGGCGGAAGCTCTTCGTCGATCCGTCCGCGAGCTGGACGATGACGATGAAGTCGTCGATGCGGACGAGGCGCCCTTCGACCTTGGGCCCATTCGCCGGCGTGATGGTCGCGGTCACGGGCGTCTGCGCCCCGCCGCCGCCCCGGCCGCCGCCGCGCCCGGCGCTGCCGCCGACCCACGCGTTCTGGAGCTGCATGACGTCGGTGATGCGCGATCCGAGGCCCGCGAGATCGCCGGTCGCCGAATGGCACGCGCTGCACTTCGTCGCGAAGTACGCCTTGCCCGCGTTCGCGTCGCCGACGAGCAGGTTCAGCTCGACCTGCGCGCCGGCTGGCGGCGCGCCCTGGCCGCGCGACGTCGCCTGCACGCTGTGGATGTACTCCGCAATCGCGATGACGTCCGGCTGCGGCAGGCCGAGCGGCGGCATCGCGGGCATGCCCGGCGTCTGCCGGCCGCTCTGCACGATCGGATAGATCAGCTCGCCGTGCTGATCGTTGAGCGCGAGCTGCGATCGCAACAGGTTCGGACCGCCGGCGTCGCCGCCGCGCAGGTCGGGACCATGGCACGCGCGGCAGTTGATCTCGTACAGCGTGCGGCCGCGCGCGATCGTCGCGGCGTCGGCCAGCTCGCGCTGCTGCGCGGGGAACGTCGCGGGCCCGCCGCCACGGCC
>CAZNMF010000166.1:0-6320 GCA_964573795.1 uncultured Solibacteraceae bacterium | reverse complement strand
GCCGACGATGACCTCGTTCGTGCCGAACTGGAACATGCGGCCGTCGATGATCGACGCGCCGTCGCGGACGAAGAACGCCGACGGCTCGATGCCGCGCAGCGGCACGTTCGCGCTCGTGCCCGTCGAGATCTTCGGCAGATCCGTGATGACGAACAGCTCGGCCGAAGCCGCGAGCTGCTGCCGGTCCCGCACGATCCCCGGCGCCTGCTTGATGACGTCCGTCTCCGGTCCGCTCAGCCCGCTCGTCATCTCCGCGTCCGCGCCGCTGCGCATGACGATCGCGCGGCTCGGCGACCCGGCGTCGCGCATCGCAGCGACGAAGCCTTCGGCGATCGACAGCACCGCCACGAGCACGACGACGACGCCGGCGATGCCGACGATCGCCACGACGGACGACCCCAGCCGCTGCGGCACCGTGCGCAGGTTCAACCAGGTGACGGCGAGGGTCTGCTTGAGGCCGTTCACGTCAGTTCCTCCGGAGCGCGTCCGTGATCCGCAGCCGCATCGCCTGAATCGCGGGCAGCAGACCGGCGAGCAGGCCCAGCGCGACCATCAGCCAGACGCCGGTGAGCACGTCCGACGACGGCAGGAAGAACGCCGGCAGCAGCCCGTTGGTCGGATCGCCGTTCTGCACGATGGCCCACGCCAGTGCCAGCCCGAGCGCGCCGCCGAGGATCGCGATGCACACCGACTCGGCGAGCACGAGCGTCAGGATCAGGCCGTTCGAGAAGCCCAGCGTCTTGAGCACGGCCAGCTCGCTCGTACGCTCGCGCACCGACTGCGCCATCGTGTTCGCGACAACAAGGAGGATCGTGAACAGCACCGCGGCCAGAATCGCGATCATGATGCTGCCGATGTCGCCGATCTGCTTCGCAAAGCTGTCGACGAAGCCCTTCTCCGTCGTCGTCTTCGTTTCTGCCGACGAGTTCGCGAACATCGCATCGAACGTGTCTGCCATCTCGAGCGACTTCGACGGGTCGTCGATCTTCACGATGTACCAGCCGACGAGGCCTTCGCCGAACGAGCGGTTCTCGTCGAGGTAGTCGTAGCGGAAATAGAAGTTCGTCGTGTCGACGCCCTTGTCGCCGTCGTAGATGCCGACGAGGTTGAACTCCCACGTATCGCCGGTGCCGGACTTCGGCCGCCAGATCGTGCCCTGAATCGGAATGCGATCGCCGACCTTCCAGCCGAAGCGATTCGCGAGCGCGCGGCCGGCGATCGCGCCCTGCCGGTCCGCGAGCCACGCCTGCATCTGATCCGCCGGCAGCCGGTACTCCGGATAGATGTGCATGAACGGCTCGGGCTCGACCGCGATCTGCGCGAAGAAGTTCGATGGATCCTGATAGATGCCGCCGAACCAGGAGTTGTGCGTGACGGCCTCGACGCCGGGCACCGTGGCCAGGCGCGCCTTGTACGCGATCGGCAGCGGCTGAATCAGGCTGACCTTGTGGATGAGGATCAGGCGATCGAGGCCCGCGAGCTGCACGCCGACGCCGAACGCCGCGCGGATCGTCATCAGGATCCCGAACAGCAGGAACGCGACGAAGATCGACGCGAGCGTGAAGATCGTCCGGATCTTCCGGCGCCAGAGGCTCTTCCACAGCAGCGGCAGGTACTTCATGCCGGGGCTCCGTCGAGCGTGCCCTTGTCGAGATGGATCGTTCTCGTCGCGCGCTCGGCCGCGTGCGGGTCGTGCGTGACCATGACGATCGTCTTGCCGTGATCGCGGTTGAGCGCCTGCAGCAGATCGAGAATCTCGTCGCCGGCCTTGCGATCGAGATCGCCCGTCGGCTCGTCGCACAGCAGCAGCGTGGGATCGGTGACGATCGCGCGCGCGATGCCGACGCGCTGCTCCTGCCCGCCCGAGAGCTGGCGCGGGTAGTGCCTCGCGCGATCGGCGAGGCCGACGACCTTCAACGCGATCGCGACGCGCTTCTGGCGCTCGGCCTTCGAGAGCGACGTCAGCAGCAGCGGCAGCTCGACGTTGCGCTCGGCCGTCAGCACGGGCAGCAGGTTGTAGAGCTGGAAGACGAAGCCGATGTGCCGCGACCGCCAGCGCGACAGGCCGCTGCCGGACAGACTGCTGATCGTCGTGCCGCCAATGTCGATCGTGCCGCCACTCGGCGTGTCCAATCCGCCGATCAAGTTGAGCAGCGTCGTCTTGCCCGATCCCGACGGCCCCATCAACGCGAGGAACTCACCGGACGGCACGTCGAGATCGACGCCCTTCAGGACGTCGATGCGCTCGGCGCCGCGCGTGAAGTGCTTGTGGACGTTGTGGACGCGGACGAGAGTCTCGGACATGAGAGACACCAGGAAAATCGCAGTTCACGCTTACTTGACGACGACCTTCACTCCATCGGCGAGCGTCGCCGGCGCGGCGGTGACGACGCGCTCGCCGCCTTGGAGCCCAGCGCGCACTTCCAGTCGATCGCCGTCCGTCCCGCCGATCTGCACGGCGCGGCGCTCGACGAGGTCGCCGTGCACGACGAAGACGAACGACTTCCCGTCTTCCGTGTGCACCGCCGCCTTCGGCACCAGCGTCGTCGGCTGCTGCGAGGCCGGCTGCGTCTTGTCCTCGTCGCGCAGGAACGTGACCTTGATGCCCATGTCCGGCAGGATGCGCGGATCGAGCTTCTCGAAGCCGATGCGCACGAGCACCGTCGCCTTCTGACGATCGGCCGCCGGAATCGTCGTGATGACGTGTCCCGGAATCTGCCAGTCCGGATACGCGTCGAGGATCGCCGTCACCTTCTGCCCCGGCGTCACGCGGCCGATGTAGCTCTCGTTGACGTCGACTTCGATCTCGAGCGATCGCATGTCGACGATGGTGCAGATGCCGGTGCGCGTGAAGCCGCCGCCGGCCGAGACGGGCGACACCATCTCGCCAGGCTGCGCGTCCTTCGAGATCGCGATGCCGCTGAACGGCGCGCGGATGATCGTGTTGTCGAGCTCGGTCTTCTGCACGGCGACCTGCCGATCGGCCACCGCGATCTGCTGGCGCAGCGCCGCGATGTGGGCGGCCGTCGCGTCGACGGCCGCCTGCGCCCCGTCGAGATCGGCCGGCGTGCCGAGACCTCGCGCGGTCAGCTCTTTCACGCGTCCGAGCGTGATCTTCTGCTGCTCGAGCTGCACGACGCTCTCGTCGATCGCGCGCTGCGCGGCCCCGAGCTGCGCCTCGGCCAGCGCCAGCGCGGCCTTCGGCGACGCGTCGTCGAGCCTCGCGAGGATCTGGCCCTCACGCACGGCCATGCCTTCCTCGACGTTGACCTCGACCACTTTTCCCGTGATCTTCGACGACACCGTCGCGCGTCGCCGCGCGGTCACGTAGCCGGAGGCGTTCAGCACGGCCGCCTGCGTCCCGGCCGCGCGGGCGGACACGACTGCCGTCTGGACGTCGATCGGCCGCTCGCGCGTCGCGCCCCACCAGCCGAGCCCGCCGGCGATCACGGCAAGAATCAGCAGGACCCACGGCCATCGGCGGCGCGGCGTGCGGTCGGGCTCGCGCTCGATACGCAGCGCCGCGAGGTCGTCCTTCAACTCAGCCATAGCGAGTGTGCGGGGGATCGATCGGCTCGTCCGACCGACGCCTCACTATATGACGGAGTCTCGCCGCGCAGCACCGATGGCGGCGACGGGTTATCGGCGAACGGCGGTGATCGTCCGGCGGACGGCGCGCGTGTGATCGATGGAGGCCGAACCTGAAGGTTCGGCCCTCCGAAAGGCGAGAGGGGTCGGCCCGCCGGAGGGCGAGAAGTTCGGCCCTCCGAAAGGCGGGAAGGCTCGGCTCCGAAGGGCGAAAAAGGTCGGCGCTCCGAGGAGCGAGAAGGTCGGTCCTTCCGAGAGAGAGCGAGATTCGCGGACTCGCGCCTATCGTCCCGGCACGCCCAGCCACGGCCGCGTCAGATAGTCGTTGAGCGTCAGGCCGAAGAGGATGAACAGCCAGCAGAAGCCGGTGATGACGACGACCTTCGTGAGCGGCGTGTTGTACCGCACGCCCATGAAGTAGATGACGACGAAGCTCGCCTTGAGCAGCGCAATGGCCAGCGCGATGGGCGTGTTCATCCAGCCGAAGTCGTGGATCGCCGCGAGGTACGTGAGGCCGGTCAGAATCAGCAGCGCAGCGAACGTCGTGACGTACGTGCCGGTCGGCGTGACGATGTGCTCGTGTTCGGACATGACGCGTTAGCCCCCGTGCGCGGCCAGGTGCGCGCCGAGCAGGTACAGAAGCGGGAACAGGAAAATCCAGACGATGTCGACGAAGTGCCAGTAGAGGCCGGAGATCTCGACGGGCGTGTAGTACTCCGACGAGAACCGGCCGCGGATGGCCATCGTGAGAATCACGAGCATCAGGCCGATGCCGACGATCATGTGCGCCGCGTGGACGCCGGTCAGCATGAAGTACAGCGAGAAGAACAGCTGCTGCTGCCCCGCGTCCGGCAGCGTCATGTCGAAGTGCGGGCCGGGCACGAGGTGGTGCTCGAACTTTTCCTTGTACTCGAAGAACTTGACGACGAGGAATGTGGCGCCGAAGAGGATCGTCAGCACCAGATTGACGATCTGTCCTTTGCGCGAGCTCACCTGCGCCGATCGCACCGCCAGCGCCATCGTCAGCGAGCTGCAGATCAGCACGCCGGTGTTGAGCGCGCCGAGGGCCACGTTCAGGTGGTGGCTGCCGAGCACCCACGCCTCCGGATACGAGATCCGGTAGACGATGTAGGCCATGAACATGCCACCGAAGAACATGATCTCGGTGACGAGGAACACCCACATCCCGAGGGTCGACGCCTCGAGCTGCTGGCCCATCGAGTAGAAGTGGTGCTGCAGGTTCGGGTTGTGCCCGTGGCCACCTGCCCCGAGCGACGTCGAGGGATGGCCCGTGTCGAGCGGCGTCGAAGAGCTAGCCAACGTGCACCTCCCGGCCCGGGTTGTAGTTGTAGGCCGGCTCGTTCACGACCGGATCGGATTCGAAGTTGAACGTCGGCGGCGGCGACGGCACCGTCCACTCCAATCCCTTCGCCCCCCACGGGTTCGCCGGCGCCTTCGCGCCCTTGAAGAGCGAGTACGTCAGATAGAACGCCGGCAGCAGATAGCCGATGCCGAGGACGCCCGCGCCCGCGGTCGACAGCACGTTCAGCACCTGGAACTCGTCGGGATACGCGTGGTAGCGCCGCGGCATGCCCATGTAGCCGAGCACGAACTGCGGAAAGAACGTCAGGTTGAAGCCGATGAACACGAGGATCGCCGACGCCTTCGCGAGCGTGTCGTTGAACATCCGGCCCGTCATCTTCGGCCACCAGAAGTGCAGGCCGCCGAGGTACGCCATGAGCGAGCCGCCCACCATGATGTAGTGGAAGTGGGCGATGACGAAGTAGCTGTCGCTCAGGTGGATGTCCATGCCCATCGCGGCGAGGAACAGCCCTGTCAGCCCGCCGATGGTGAACAGGCCCAGGAAGCCGATCACCCAGTAGACGCTCGACTCCCACGTCACCGCGCCCTTGTACATCGTCGCGGTCCAGTTGAACGTCTTCACCGCCGACGGAATCGCGACGAGCATCGTGAGGATCGAGAAGACGAGGCCCGCGTAGATCGACTGGCTGCTGACGAACAGGTGATGGCCCCAGACGAGGAAGCCGATGAGCGCGATGGCCAGGCTCGAGAACGCAACGAAGCTGTAGCCGAACACCTGCTTGCGCGAGACCGCGGCGACCAGCTCGCTGATCACGCCCATGCCCGGCAGCACCATGATGTAGACGGCCGGGTGCGAGTAGAACCAGAACAGGTGCTGGAAGAGCACCGGATCGCCGCCGAGCGACGGATCGAAGAAGCCGAGGTGCAGGAACCGCTCGACCGCGACGAGCAGCACCGTGATCGCGATGACCGGCGTGCCCAGGATCATCTGCAGGCTCGTCGCGTACATCGCCCACACGAACAGCGGCAGCCGGAACCACGTCATGCCGGGCGCCCGCATGCGGTGCGTCGTGACGATGAAGTTCAGGCCCGTGAGGATCGACGAGAAGCCCGTGATGAAGACGCCCACCGCGGCGGTCGTCACGGCCGTCTGCGACGACAGCGTGCTGTACGGCACGTAGAACGTCCAGCCCGTGTCCAGGCCGCCCGTGAAGACGGCGGTCAGCGTGATGATCGCGCCGGCGATGTAGATGTACCAGCTCAGCAGATTGATGCGCGGAAACGCCAGGTCCTTCGCGCCGATCATGATCGGCAGCAGGAAGTTGCCGAGCACGGCCGGGATCGACGGCACGAGGAAGAAGAAGATCATCACGACGCCGTGCAGCGTGAAGAGCTTGTTGTACGTGTCC
>CAZNMF010000165.1:0-1874 GCA_964573795.1 uncultured Solibacteraceae bacterium | reverse complement strand
ACCCGGAACCAGAACGGGGAACGAGAACCCAGAACCCAGAACCTCAGAACCCTAGAACCTGCAATCTACTAGTCTTCTAGTTGACAGACCATCCGCCTCCCGCTATCGTCCTACTAGCCAATTAGTAGGAGAAACGGACGCGCGCATGTCGACCTTTACGGACCGCGAGCTGGACGTGATGACGGTGCTGTGGACGCTTGGTCCGGCCACCGTGGCGGAGGTTCGCGCGCAGCTCGCCGACGACCTCGCGTACACGACCGTGCTGACGGTGCTCCGCACGCTCGAAGACAAAGGGCACGTCGGGCACCGCGAGGCCGGCAAGGCGCATCGCTACTTCGCCAAGGTCGAAGCGCAGGCCGCGCGCAAGACCGCGCTGGCGACGCTCGTCGACCGCGTGTTCGGCGGCTCGGCCGAGCTGCTGCTGACCCATCTCGTCTCCGATCGGAAGCTCTCGGCCGCGGAGATCAAACGGCTGCGCGACATCGTGGATCGACAGGCTCCGCGGAGGAAGAAGCCGTGATCGCGCGCCTGATGCTCTACTCGATCGCCGCGGGCGTGCTGCTGGCGCTCGCCGCGGCCGCCGGCGATCGGCTCGCGTCGTGGCTCCGCATCGCCCGCCGCGGCGTGTGGCTCGGCGCGATGCTGATCGTCGTCGCGCTGACCATCGCGATGCCGTGGCGTGCGACGACGCCCGAACCCGCCAACCACGCGACGGCTGCGACGTTCGCAATGTCTTCCACGAGCGCCGGCGCCGGCACTGCACGATGGCAGCACCTCGTCAGTGCACTCGTCGATCGCGCGGACGCCTCGATCGACGGCGCAGAGGCTGCGGCGCGCTGGCTCTGGGCGGTTGCAAGTCTGGTGTCGTTGATCGTCTACGCGGGCGGCTGCGGGGCCATCGCGCGGCGGCGACGCAAATGGCGCGCGGCGACGATCAATGGCGTGCCCGTGCTCGTCGCGCCGGACGTTGGCCCGGCCGTCGTCGGCGTCTGGTCGACCGGTATTGTCTTGCCGGAATGGGTGCTGTCGTTCGCGCCGGAACGCCTCGACCTCCTGCTCCAGCACGAGCAGGCGCACGGCGCCGCACGCGACTCGATGCTCGTGCACCTGTCGCGGATCGTTCTCGTCCTGTTCCCGTGGCAGCCGGTGCTGTGGTGGATGGACGCGCGCCTGCGCACGGCCATCGAGATCGACTGCGACGCGCGCGTGCTGAACGCGAGCGCCCACAGCGGGACGGATGCTCGGGCTCGCACGAAGGCCTACGGCGATCTGCTGCTCGCCGTCGCGGCACATCCTGCTCATCGCACCTCTCGTCTCGCGCCAGCCCTGCTCGAACGGCAGTCGTCACTTGCCAGGAGAATCGACGCCATGCATCCCATCACGCTTCGCGCTCTCGGCGCTCGCGTCGTCACGGTTACGTTGGCTGCCGGCGCGCTCGTCGTTGCCGCGCTCGTCCTGCCCACGCCCACGTTGCACGCGCAACGCAATCGACCGCCACGCGCCTACGACCCCAAGACGCCAGGATTGACGCTGCCGAGCGTCGTCGACCGATCCCCCAAGCCGCGATACACGTTGGAGGCGATGCGCCAGAAGATTCAGGGCCGGGTCCTGGTCGACGCCGTCGTCGATGAGCGGGGACGAGTGGCGGACGCGAAGATCGCGAAGTCTCTGGACAAGACGTACGGCCTCGACGAAGAAGCGCTCGCCACAGCGCGTCTGTGGCGCTTCAAGCCGGGCGTCCTCAAGGGCAAGCCAGTGCCGGTGGCCGTGCAATTGGAGTTCGACTATCGACTTCGCTGAAGATTGATTCGCGGTTCTGAGGTTCTGGGGTTCTGAGGTTCTGGGGTTCCGAGGTTCGGGTTCTGAGGTTCCAG
>CAZNMF010000164.1:0-13983 GCA_964573795.1 uncultured Solibacteraceae bacterium | reverse complement strand
CCGAGCGAGGCGCTCAGCCCTTGCACGAGCGGATCTGGCGTCCGCGCGCGCCAGTGATCGTTGAAGCGCCAGACGACGAGGTTGTTCTTCGCGATGAAGTCGCGCTTGGCGGTGAAGATGGGATCGCTGGGCGCTTCGGGGGGCGGCGTGGCTGGACCGCCGCCGCGTCGTCCGGCGGGCGGCGTCGGGCTGTCGGCTCTCGAGTAGTACGTCGGCTCGAACGTGATGACGAGGTTCGCGCGCTGCGCGACGGCCTCCTGCAGCACGCGCATCGTCGCCATCGCGGTGGTGACGATGCCGGTGATTGGCGTCGACGGGTCGCCGGCCTTGAAGCCATCGACGGTCTCGGGTTTCCATGCGACGCCGACACGCTGCTTGATGCGGTCGACGATCTCCTGCGCCGTCGGCGCCGCCGCGTGGAGCTTCGGCGCGCGCAGCACGAACGGCGCGGTCGCGGCGCCGATGCCGGCGACGGTGACGAACTCGCGTCTCGACACTCGTTTCATAGAGGACGTTCTCCGCGATCCGGCCCGATCGATCGGCCGTCCTGCTCGCACGACCTCGTGCGGCGACGAACCTATCCGTCAGGCGAATGCGAGTGATGATGCCCCGTCGGCGCGGGCGAATGCAACTGGCGATGCCCGCGTCGAACGCTGGGTTTCGGCTGCTACTTGTCGAGCGGTCGCGAGATCACGCAGGCGTTGATGCCGCCGATGCCCATCGACAGCTTGCCGCTGAAGCCCGCCGGGACGCTGCACGCCGAGTCGAAGACGAAGCGCTGGTGCATGCCGGCGATCGTCGCATTGAGCTCTTCGCGTGACAGCGGCGTCGGGAACAGTCGTCCCTCCGCGTAGCCGAGGTACTGGGCCGTCAACTCCCATCCGCTGCCGGCGCTCATGCCGTGGCCGAACGTGCCCTTGCGCGCTGTCACGAGCACGCTATCTGGAAACACCGACCGTAACGTCGTCATCTCCGCGTAGTCGCCCGGCGTGGCCGTAGCGTGGAGATCCCAACTGCCGATGTCGGACGGTTGGACGTGCGCGTCCTCGAGCGCCTGCCGTATCGCCGCGCGCGGACCGTCCGGCGACGGCGTGATGATGTGGTCGGCATCCGAGCTGACGCCCACGCCGATGGGCTCCATGCCCAGCGGCGTGAAGCCACGGCTTTTCATGAACGCCATGTCGCCGACGATCCACACGATCGATCCGCCGGCCACGTGCGTGCCCTGCAGCCGCGTGAGTGGCGCCGACAGCCGCCGTGCGGACGAGAGCACGCGCGCGTTGTAGAACGACCCGACGGTCAGCGGATGCGGCGGCGGATCGGTCGCGCCGATCACGACGGCCTTGGCTTCCCCCGAGTGGATGGCGTTCATCGCCAAGTGCAGCGCGACGCCGAACGTGGAGCACGCGGCCGCGGGTGCGAACGTCATGCCCGTGATCTTCCCGAGAATCGAGATCTGCGCCGCCGGCGTGTTGTGGATGTTCCAGATCAGCTTCGCGGAGACGTTCCACGGCGGCTCGGGCGCGCGCCACTTTTCCTGCAACCTGACGCGATTTTTCTCCTTCTCTCGAATCGCGTGCAGCTTGCCTGCGTCGATGCCGCCTTCGATCGTCACGCTATCGATCGCGGCGAGCTCGTCCAGGTACGCTTGCAAGTCCTCATCGCGTCCCGTCCAGAACGCGTGCCACCGCTGCTGTGCTTCGTGCAGCGCGATGCTCGCGTCGTAGATGGTGTGCAGGTTCCCGAGGCCCGTGCCGACGTAGACGTGCGCCTGCGAGCCGAGATCCTGCAGCACGCCCTCGAGGCCAGGATTCTGCCCGAGCGCCTGGATGAACGCGCCAACCGCGTACAGCGACGGGTAGTCCATCTTGTCCAGGAGTCGATGGAAATGCCGCGGTGCGAAGCGCTCGCCGATCCAGCCTTCGTAGTCGGAAAAATCGAACTGAGGAACGCCGACGAGGAAATTGTCCGGACCGAACCCGTTGAACGGCGTCAGCCACGTGGCGGCGGACGACAGATTCTCGCGAAAGGCCGTGAGGTCCGGGGACTTTGGCGCGACGATGCCCCAGCCGAAGACGCCGATGCGGGTGCTCATCCCGACGAGCGTGTCACAGGTCGCCAGCCGCGGGCCACTGTCGGCGGTCGGGCGTAGAATAACCGTGTGAAAACGACGCTGGACGACAAAGGGCAGATTGCGATTCCGGAGCAAATCCAAGTCGCCGATCATCTTGCGCCCGGCGATTCGTTCGAGCTCGAGCGCGTCGCGCCGGGCCAATATCTTCTCGCGAAGCAGAGCACGGCGAGCAAGAACTTCGTCATCGTCGACGGAGACGACGGGCTGCCGATCGTCAGAACCGGTGACGGCATCATTACCTCTCGGCTCGTCAAAGACATCGAAGCGCAGACCCAGTGACGTTTCTGCTGGACGTGAATCTGCTGATGGCACTTCTCTGGGAGAGCCATGAGCACCACGACATCGCACGCGGGTGGTTTCGCACCGTCAACGAATTCGCGACGTGTCCGGTGACACAGCTTGGCTTTGCTCGCGTTTCGTCGCATCCGGCCCTCGGCTACGGGATGTCCCCGGACGAGGCGTTTGCCGTGTTGCGCCGACTACTGGCGGACTCGCGCCATCGGTTTGTCCCGGATGACCTGAGTTGCGACGACCGAGTCGTCCGCACCGATTGGATCTCGAGTACGAATCAGGTCACTGACCACTACCTTGTCGCCCTGGCTCGGCAGCATCGTGTGACGCTCGCAACGTTCGATGAACCCTTGGCGGCAAGATTCGCAGGCGAAGATGGCCTGGTGCACTGGGTTCGACCGCGATAGCGGCATGTAGTGCCGCGTCTCGTTGTCACGACGAGGTTGCGGCCGTGCGTCGCGGTGGTCGGCTGAGTCTCTACGTCGTCCGCGGCTTGAGACGAGCGGCCGGCGTACGGCGAGCCTTTCCGGCGCGAGCGGCGGTTTTCGGCGTCTCGACCGTTGCGAGCAATTCGCGCATGTGCGCCAGATATCCATCGAACGCCTTGCGCCCCGCCGGCGTCAGGCGGAGCAGCGTCCGCGGCCGTTTGTCCACGAACGACTTGTCGACTCGTAGATAGCCGGCGGCCTCGAGCTTCGTCATGTGCGACGACAGGTTGCCTTGCGTCAGTCCCGTCTGCTGCATCAGAAAAAGAAAATCCGCCGCGTCGACGACGAAGAGATGGCTGAGGATCTTGAACCGCGCGGGCTCGTGAACGAGGCGATCGATCTCGTCAGACATGGCGATCCTCGGCGACCGCCGGGTACCGCCGCAAGAAGCGCACGAAGACGAACGTGCCCGTCGCGAGGATGATCGCGCCCGAGACCAGGAGCGCTCGTTCCCAGCGCGTCTGCAGGAGGACCACGCCGGCGACGGAGGCAACGACCGCCGCGGCATACAGATAGAGTCGCGGTCGTTCCAGCACGTGCGCTGCGATAGCGACGGGAATCGCGATCAGGAGCGCGGCCTTGACGAGATCGTGCAGCCGCGGGCCCGCGGCGAGCAGCACCGCGAGCGTCGCGAGCGCGACGACGGGCACGAGCCACGCGGCGAGGCGCAGGCGCGATGTGCGCCGGGGCTGAAACCGCACATAGCCGGTGCGGGATGTCAGCGCCTTCGTCAGCAGCGGCCGCAGCCCGAGGGCGACGAGCGGCACGATCAGGCCGAGTAACTGCTGTCGCAAGGCGATGCCCGCCCCCATGGCGACGAGCGCGAGGCCGAGCAGCAGATCCCAGACGCCATCGTCCGCGACGCGGCGGTAGACCTGCTCTTCGAGACGGGCGAGTTCGACGTCCATGGCGTGTCCCTCCGGGCGGCGCAAAGTCTAGCGCACTATTGTTTGCAATGCAAACTTAATGGCGATTGGGCGCTCGCGTCTGAAGCGGCAGCGTTGCGGGTTGCACGTATAATGCGTGCAGAGGGCTGTCATGGCGGCATCGGCGTCCGCAACACAGAACATCACCGTTCGCCTGAATCGTCGAACTCTACGCAAGGCCAAGGTTCTCGCCGCCAAGCGCAATACCTCGATCAGCGGCCTGCTTGCCGAGCAGATCGAGGCCCTGGTCGGAGAGAACGACACCTACGAGCAGGCGCAGCGTCGGGCGCTGGCGCTTCTGGACCGGGGATTCCATCTTGGCGGTCAGATCAAAGCCACCCGCGACGAGTGGCACGAGCGATAAGGCGTTCGTCGACTCGAACGTCCTGATCTACGCCCACGACGTGGACGCCGGCCACAAATACGAAGTGGCGAAAGCACTGCTGCGCGATCTGTGGCTCACGCGAACCGGCATTCTCAGCACGCAGGTGCTACACGAGTTCTACGTCAACGTCACGCGCAAGATCAAAAGGCCGCTTTCGAAGGCGGATGCGCGACGGGTTGTCGAAACCTACACGCCGTGGTGTCTGGCGCCCGAGACCGCGGACGTCAACGACGCGTTCCGAATCGAGGACGAAGCCCGCATCGGCTTCTGGGACGCCCTCATCCTCGCTGCTGCGGCGCGCGGTGGGGCCCAGCGCGTGTTGTCCGAAGATCTCAATCCCGGACAGATCATCTCAGGCGTGACGGTCGTCAATCCCTTCGAGCCGCAGGCGTCGGCGGATTAGTCAATCGCATGAGGGCAGCGATCGACACCCTCCGCCCTCATGACGCGGTAACGGGCTGACGCGGCGTCGTCCGTGCGCTACGACGCCTTGTCTAGCACCTCGTGCTCGACGGCTGCGGGTGGGGGATCCGACGTCGGCGCGGCGGTCGGGGTCTCCGGCGCGATCGCCGCCCGTCTTCTGGCGGACGGCCGCCGGCGCGTGACGTGCCGTGCAGCGCCCCAGGCGGCGAACCTCGCGGGATCGTCGCGCGTGGCCACCGTGACGACGACATCGAGCTCGCACGCGGCGTCGAAGCCGTCCGCGATGGCGGTGGCGATGCCCGCCCGCGCCTGCCGTCGATCGGTCCTGCTCTTCAGGCGCGCGTCGATCACGGTCTGCAGATCGTCCACCTTCCGCTTGAACTCGTTCATGAACGTCGATGGCAGACCGAGCGCCGCGAAGTCGTCGGGCCGTTTCCCGGCTTCGTCGAGGAACGCGCGCGCGGCGGCGAGCTCGCGCGCGAGGCTGCGTGGCCGGGGGAGTCGGAACGGATTCCCGCGTCCGTCCGGCTGCACGAGCCGGCGCGCAGCCAGCGCGATCATCTTCATGTCGCGGAAGACCAGCTTGCGCGTCGTCTTCTTGATGCGCTTCGCGGCGCTGGCGACGATGTACGCCTGGCTGTATCGATCGATGGCCGCCAGCGCCTCGGCCACCCGCGCGAACGCACGACCGGCCGTCGACAGCGGCGAAAACAGATCCGCGTGCGTCGTCCCGAAGCCGCGCACGCGAATGAACATCTCGTATCGATAGCGCTGGTCCCTCGTCACGGGAACCTCCTTGCGTGCTCAATGCAGGAAACAGACGCGAACGTTACACCGCACGAGTCGAGCCGGCGTGCGCGAGAGCCGCAGGCGCGGCTGCGTCGTGCGAGCGGACGCAGCGGTGGATCGAGGACTTGACGACTGAGCGCGCGCCCCGCGCGCACGACTCCGCACCGCGACTGACGCGAGCGTAGTGTCCGCGCACGTGCGGCGGGCGGAGCAGGCACGACGGCGAGCCATCGCTGCAGCCGCGCGAGGAGTCGTGCGCGTTACCCGAGCGCGCGGAGACATGCGCCGGGCAGAGCGTGACGTGCGTCGAGCGATGTTGCGCGCCGGCTACTGATTGAAGGAGAAGGGCTTACGAGGTCGCGGATTTTTCCGCGTCGACACGTGCGACGGCTTGCTCGGCACGTGACTCGCTTCCGTCGGCGTACGGATCGTGACCGCTCGGGACGCGTCACAGGTCCCTCGGGCGAGGCCGGCGACGACTCAGGCTGCGCCGTGGAATGCTCGCGCGATGTCGCGACACCGCTCGGAACAGGCCGGCGACGCGTGGCGGCGAGTCACGCGATCGTTGCGGCGCGAGCACTCGTGCTCGGCGGCGTCTGGGCTGCGATCGAGTGAGTGCCAGCCAGCGCTCGGCATCTGCGTCGGGATGCTCCGAATCCTCACTGCGGACGATACGGCACGATGACGGCCTTCGCGCGCTCGACGAGGACCAGTGCCGTGTCGCCGACCACGGTCACGGCGGTGGGGCCCGAGAGACCGTCGCGGAGGACGCGCACCTCCGCGTGAGTGCCGGTGATGGTCAGCTCCGCCACCCGTCCCTGGCCCTCCGCCTGAATCAGCGTGTGTGGACCGACCGTCCGCAGGCCATCCGGCCGGCTGAGCGGCATGGACGTCTCGATCGGCGTCAGCGCACCGGCGCTGCCGTCCGCGTTGACCGGGATGCGAAAGAGGCGGCCGTCGAAGAACGTGTTCACGTACACGGCGCCATCGGCGAGCAGGGCGATGCCGTCGACGCCCGCCAACTGCGGATCGGCGATCCAGACGTCCAGCGCGGTGGCGCCGGGCCGGAGTCGATGGATACGGTTGTTGAACGACTCGGTCGCGTACACCGTGCCGTCGGATGCGACGGCCATGTCGTTGCAGACGCCGCCGTTGGATGGAAGGGGATACGTGCCCTTGGCGGCGCCGCTCTTCAAGTCGAAGGACCGCAGCGCCGTTTGTCCGACCACCGGCGCGCCGCCGCGCCCGCCGGTGTTGTTCTGACAGACCCACAGCGTGTTGCTCTTGTCGTCGGCGAGCACGCCGAGCACGTTGGTCAGCCCCGCGGTCGCCGCCGGGATCCACGCCTCGGCTCGAGGGGCGCTCGGCGCGGCCCGATAGATCGTGCCCTTGGCCGTGCTGCCGAAATACACGGCGCCGTCCTGACTGGACGTCACGCTCTCGGCTTGGACGCCGGTGTCGTCGATGACGACGTCGGTGCGCTCCTGTGCGTGCGCCGCGGACGCGAGCGACGCGATCGCGACGATGGTGAGAAGAGCTCGACGGACCGTCTTGTCGCTGTTGAACATGGGAGTCTCCGAAGGCACGCGATCGATCTCGATGTCTCGACTACCGCGCGTAGCTGACGCGGAGCAGGCGATTGCCCGTGTCGTCGCTCACGAGGATCGATCCGTCGGGCAGTTGCAGCACGTCGGCGGGCCGGCCCCTCGCCGCCGCGCCCGCGCCTCGTCCGCCTGGCGCACCCGCACCAGGAAGGAAGCCATCCACAAGCGGCTCGTAGGCCGTCACGCGGCGTCCGTCCGTGTGGGCGGCCATGACGCGATAGCCGCTCGGCGTCGATCGGTTCCACGATCCGTGCTGGGCGATGATGGCGGCGTTCCGGTAGCTCGGTGGAAACATCGTGCCGGTGTAGAACGTGAAGCCGATGGCCGCCACGTGCGCGCCGAGCTTCAACACCGGAGGCTCGGTCGTCGCGCACGCGCGCTGTGCGCCGAACTCGGGATCGGCAACGTCTCCCTGATGGCAGTACGGAAAGCCGAAGTGCAAACCAGGCTTCCACGCCACATTGAGCTCGTCACTCGGCACATCGTCGCCCAACAGGTCGCGGCCATTGTCGGTGAACCACATCTCGTGCGTGACCGGATGCCAGTCGAACCCCACGCTATTGCGCACGCCCTCGGCGAACGCTTCGAGCCCGGATCCGTCCGGCTTCATCCGCAGGATGGACGCGACCATCGGCTGCGGCACGCAGACGTTGCACGGCGCGCCGACGGAGACGTACAGCATGTCGTCCGGTCCGAACGCGATGAACTTCCACGTGTGGCCCTGGCTGGGATTGGGGAGATTGTCGTGGACGACGACCGGCGCGGGCGGCGCGTCGAGATGACGCTCGATGTCGTCGAACCGGAGGATCTGACTCGTCGTCGCCACGTACAAGGAGCCGTTTCGCACCGCCACGCCGTTGGGTTGGCGCAGGCCGCTGGCGATCGTCACGACCTGGTCGGCCTTGTGATCGCCGTTCCGATCCACGACGGCGTACACGTTGCCCGCATACTGCGATCCGACGAACACGGTGCCCTGTGGTCCGAGCGCCATGTCGCGGGCGTTGCCGACGTTCTCTGCGAACACGTCGACATGAAATCCGGCCGGGACCGTCAGCGCGCCCAACGGTCTCGAGGCCTGGCCGGCCGAGAGCGTGAGGCTCGCGACGACAAGCCCAAAGCAGACGGACGCAACGTGCAGACGCGGCATGGCTACCTCCCCACCATTTTCTGCAGGTGCTCGGGATAGCGAGCCCCCTGGACTTCGATGCGTGAGACGGCCTGTTCGATCTCGCGGAGATCGTCCGGCGACAACTGGATCGCGGCGGCGCCGAGATTCTCGTCGAGCCGGTGCTTCTTCGTCGTGCCCGGAATCGGGACAATCCACGGCTTCTGCGCGAGCAGCCAGGCGAGCGCGATCTGCGCGGGTGTCGCGTGCTTCCGCGCGGCGAACGTCTTCAGCCACTCGACGAACGCGAGATTGGCTTTTCGATTCTCCTCGCTGAAGCGAGGGACGATATTCCTGAAGTCCGTCGGATCGAACCTCGTCGTGTCGTCGATCTTTCCCGTCAGAAAGCCCTTGCCGAGCGGACTGAACGGCACGAGCCCGATCCCCAACTCCTCGAGCGTTGGCAGCACCTCCTGCTCGGGCTCTCGCCACCACAGCGAGTATTCGCTCTGCAGCGCAGCCACGGGCTGCACGGCGTGCGCGCGACGAATCGTCTGCGCGCCAGCTTCCGACAGGCCGAAGTGTTCGACCTTGCCTTCGCGAATCAGATCGTGCACCGCACCCGCGACGTCCTCGATGGGCACGTTCGGATCGACGCGGTGCTGATAGAGGAGATCGATGCGATCGGTCTTGAGGCGCGTCAGCGACGCCTCGACGACCTCACGGATATGAGACGGACGGCTGTCGAGCCCGACGATCTTGCCGTTCGCGAACGTGAACCCGAACTTCGTCGCGATGACGACCCGATCGCGAACGGCGTCGAGCGCCTCGCCGAGCAGCTCTTCGTTCGCGAACGGACCGTAGGCTTCGGCCGTGTCGAAGAACGTCACGCCCGCGTCGACCGCGGCCCTGATGATCGCGATCCCGTCGCGTCGATCGGTCGCCGGGCCGTAGCCATAGCTCAGACCCATGCAGCCGAAGCCGAGGGCCGACACCTGCAATCCGCGTGTTCCCAATGTGCGTGTCTGCATCTGTTACTCCGTGTCGTTCGTGCTGGGCCGCCGTGTGGAACGGCGGCCCGGTCTACCTGCGAGGGCCGAGTGAACGGAGATAGCTCACGACGCTCCAGATGTCCGTGTCGGACACCGTCGCTCCGAAGCTCGGCATCATCGTCGGCGGCAGCCCCCGTTTGATGGCGGCGAAGATGTCCTCGTCGCGCGATCCGTGATCCCACTGATCGTCGGTGAGGTCTGGCGGCTGCCTGCCTCGCTGTTCGTCGATGATGGAGATCGTCAATCCGGCCTTGATCGCGCCTTGTGCCTGCGGTCCGTGACAGGCGGCGCAGTTGGACTCGAAGATTCGCTTGCCGGACGCGATCGACTCCGGCGTCGACGGTACCGGGCTTCCCTGGCTCGAGACGGCGTCGTTGACAACGCTCTGACGTGAGGCTGGGTCTGCGCCGCTCGCGGAGCTCGACGGAGACGTCGACGGCCTGACGCCGACGACCTTCCGAATCATGCCGTCGCTCTTGGTCAGCAGGTACAGCTCGCCGTCAATGTCGGTCGCGAATCGCACATCCACGCGGCCGCGGCCGGCCACCGCGCCCATGCCGGGCAGCGCGGCGCCCGTGCCGCCGCGTCTACGGTAGGCCTCTTCCGTGAGCGCGCGCAGCCCCGCCTCCATCTCATGGATCGGCGCGACGGTCATCGGATTGCCGTCGTCGGCGGCGAGCACGTCGGCGCGATCCGCGTACCAGATCCGTCCGGTCGTGATGTCGCCGAAGATCAGCTTGTCCCGCAGCGCGGGGATCAGATTGCCGCGGTAGATCTCGCCGCCCGCGATCGCATCGCCTCCGGCGTCGCGCGTGTGCGGATATTGGATCACGGGATAGGACGGCGTGACGGCCCCGCGCGTCACGACGTCGGAGATCTGGACTGGAATGCTGTCGTCCTCGGGCAGCGGTCCCATGCCGTTCGCGGGCGACATGCTCTGCGTGCCTTCACGCAACGGATATCCGTAGTTCGCGCCTTTGTGGATGACGTCGACGGTTTCCCAGGCGGAGAGCCCGATGTTGAACGCCAGCAGCCTTGGAGCGGCGGCCGGGGGATCAACGTCCCACGTCAGCCGATGCGGATTGCGCAAGCCATACGCCCAGATCTCCTTGCGCGCGCCGTCGATCGTCGTGAACGGATTGTCGTTCGGGATCCGGTAGCGGCCGTTCTCGCTGACGGTGCTGGTGCTCGTGTGCTCGCGCACGTCGGGCACGATGCGCAGAATCTTGCCGACCAACGTATCGAGCCGCTGCGGATTCAGACGACGGCTGTCGCGCTGCTCGCCGGATTGCGAATCACCGGCGCCCAGGTAGAGCACGCGCCAATCCGGATCGCCGGGCCTCGCGGCCGGGTTGAACGCCATTTCCCCCAACGGATGCGGGGCGAGTGGATACTGGACGCGCAGGATCTCCCGCGCCGTCCCCTCGAACGTCGCGTTGGCGATGTTCCGATCCCGCCATTCCACGAGCACGACTTCGCGATCGATTTGTCCGTTGACCGTCGGCGTGGGCACGGCGGGCGTCGGCGCGTAGGCCGACAGGTCGAGCCCCGGCACCACGCCGCTGCGCGGCATCGCGGACCCTGGCGTCGACGGGTCCTCCATGTGCAGCGTGTAGAACGTGCCGTTGTTCGCGTAGTCGGGATCGAAGATGAAGCTCGTGAGGCCCGTCGCGAAGTTTCGTTGGAACGTGAATTTCGGGAACAGCCCGGGCCGGCCGCCAAGACCGTTGAAGTCGAGGTACGTGGTGAACGCCCTGGTCTGCTTGTCGAGCACGTAGAGACGGCCGTTCAGATCGTTGACGAAGAAGCGCCGGCCGCCGGGCTCGTCGCGCAGGTAGTTGATCCGGGCCAGTTGCGCGCGAGTATTCGCATCCGCGTTGTCGGCTGTGATCGGCGCTGCCGCGTAGTCCTGCAGCTCCAGGACGAGCCGAGGCGCCGATTGCCGGGCGGCAAGTCCGACGACGGCGATCGCGAGCCAGGCGATGCCCGTGGCGAGGCCGAGGCGTCTGATCGCGGAAAATGTGCGCGTAATCCGCGTCATCGGTTTGCCTCCGTCCGTTGTCCGACGTGCGCATCGATCCAATGCAGGATGAGATCGGCGATCTGCAGGTTGTTCTTGTCCTGCATGATCATGTGGCTGTTGCCGCGGATGCCGGTCTCCGCGGGGCTGAACATCTCGGCGACGCCTCCCGCCGCTCTGAGCCGGCCGAGGAGCGCCTGGCAGCTTTCGAACGAGAGCTGCCACGACGGGCGAATGCCGATGCCCGTGGGGGTATCGCGGTGATCGCCGAAGACGGCGAGCACGGGGATTGCGGCCAGCGTCTTGATGTCCGCGTCCGTGTAGCTCGCCGGACACGCGCCGGGCTCGACGAGCACGAGCGCTTTGGCCATCGTCGGATTCAGCAGGGCCGCGGCCAGCGGAAAGGCGCCGGACTGCGAGTGTCCCATCAGGACCGCGCCATTGACCTGACGCGCGAGGTCCGACAGCGCCTCGAGCGTCGGGTTCGGCGTGGGGACGCCGCCAAAGCTGACGTCGGGGACACCCTGCTTCGAGAGCTCGTCGACGGCGCTGACGGGGAATTGCGAGTCCGCGTACGGCGCGTCAGGCGCCGCGCCGAAGCGGAAGTTCGGCCACACGACTTCGTCGCTGAATCGGATCCAGCGGGGAAGCGCGGTCGCGGCCGCCGATCCCGCCCGCACGTCGTTGAACACCGCTTGATTGAATCCCGATCGTCCACGGCCCACTTGATCCGGGACGTACACCGGATGGCCCCGGCGCACGAAGTACTCGTCCCAGCCCATCCGGCCGTCGGGCGTCGTCTCCCACGACTTGCCCGTCAGCGTCGCGCCATGAAGCATGATGACGGGCACGTTGCCCGCGCCGTCCTGCGGAATCATGTAGCGGACGTACATCTGGTTGACCGTGATGTGCCCTCCCGGGCCCAGGTCCCCCAGTTCGCCTTGTGTCTGTTCGACGATGTCGCCGCCGACGAAGAAGCTGCCTTGGGCCTTCAACACCAGCGGTGTGTCGGGCGTGCGCACGTCCTCGATGGCTTGTGCCGTCGCGTGCGCGGCGAGGCCGAACACGCCGGTAAGCGCTGCGCCGGCGACAACGGCCGATCGACTGAGCTTCACGAAACGTTGACGACTCACGGGGTCTCCTCATCGATGCGCGGCATCGGTCGCGCCGCCGCGTGCGATGGCTCGAATCAGGTGACGTCCAGCGTATGGGTCTGCGCGCAACGCTTCTTGCCTATTCCTTCGAGAATGTTGGATGGATTCGTCGCGCGGCCTGTTGGATTAGGCAAGGCTGGCCGGAACGACGGCGTTACCATGAGGGCTCATGGCTCTCTCGCTTCGCCGCCGATATCGTCGTCGTCCACGCGTACACGCCAGGCACGCGCGGAGCGGCCGGAGATCGGATCGCGTTTCGCCCGTCGCGCTCGAGGCCCCGGCCGAGCGCCGTGGTTCGACGGGGCCCGATGCGGCGGCGTTGCGAACGCTGGCGGCCCAGCTCATCCGATACGCGCCGCACGACGGCCGCTTTCCGCTTCGGCTGCCGGGGACGTACGCGATGCGCGGCACGCGCGTCACGTCCGAGCCCGTGCATGCCGCCCTGGGCCCGGCGCTGTGCCTCATCGCGCAGGGCGCCAAAGTGATGATGCTCGGCAGCGACGTGCTCGAGTACGACGCGGCCCGCATGCTCATCTTCGCCGTCGATCTGCCGGTCTCGGGACAGGTCACTCGTGCGAGTCGAGCCGAACCGTATCTCGGATTCCGATTGGATCTGATTCCGGCGCGCGTGGCGCAGCTCGCCGCGCGCGTTTATCCGCACGGCGTGCCGAAAGCCGCGGACAGCCGCGGGCTGTACGTCGGACAGGCGACCGACGGCATCACCGAAGCGGTCTCACGTCTGCTGGACCTGATGGCACGGGCCGACGAGGCGGAGTTGCTCGGGCCGCTCGTGATCGACGAGATCGTGCTGCGCCTGCTCCGGACGCCCATCGGGCCGCGCGTGGCGCAGATCGGGATGCCGAAGTCCGGCGTCCACCGTGTTGCGCAGGCCATTGCCTGGATCCGCGCGCATTTCTCGCAGCCCATCACGGTCGACGACATGGCCGGCGCAGCGCAGATGAGCGCTTCGTCATTCCATCAGCGCTTCAAGGCGGTGACCACGCTGAGCCCGCTGCAATATCAGAAGACGCTGCGTCTGCAGGAAGCCAGGCGTCTGATGCTGTTTCGGCAGATGGATGCCAACGAGGCGTGTCATCGCGTCGGCTATCTGAGCGCGTCGCAATTCAGCCGGGAGTACGCGCGATTCTTCGGACGGCCGCCGCTCAAAGACGTCGCGCGGCTGCGCGACGAAGGCTTCGGCCCGCCCGTGGATCAGGCGTGACGTCCACCTTCGCGCTGCGGCGCGCTACGGTGGACAACGTCGCGTGGCTTGCCAACCGTAGCTCACGCGTCGACGCTCTGGGCCGTCCACCTTCGCGCATCGGCCTTCGCTTCGCTGCGGCGCGCTACGGTGGACACCCTCCGCGTGGCTTGCCAACCGTAGCTCACGCTCTCGTTGGCAAGCGTGAGCGGAGGTTGGTGGGCCGCGCAGGGATCGAACCTGCGACAATCTGGTTAAAAGCGGGTTTTTGGGCCGCTTCAGCGTGATCGGCCAGTGCGCCAGACTGCGCCAGCGTGATCGGCAAGATCGCGCGATTTCCTGAGCAAAAACCTCAAAATCACCTGTCTCTCGCTGTGTCAGTCTGACGCAGGCGTGGTACACTCTGGCTCA
>CAZNMF010000163.1:0-1988 GCA_964573795.1 uncultured Solibacteraceae bacterium | reverse complement strand
GGCCGGCTACACACGCTGGCTGGCGGCATCCGCCGGCCTCCGCGCCGGGATCGGCGGATCGATCGGCGTGGCGCGATTGCCGCAGGCGGCTGTGCCGGCCTACGGCTCGAGAGCGCCCATCGAGATGAGTGTGTTTTTCAGTCTGCGGTCTGCGGTCCGCGGTCCGCGGGCCCGTAAGCCCGAAGCCGACGTAGCGGCGGCCCCCCGGTGGCCGCCCGAACCATAACTGGGGAGCCCGTAGCCCGTAGCCCGTAGCCGGTAGCCCGTAGTCCGTAGCCCATAGCCTGTAGCCGTAAGCCGTCCGCCTTCGCCAAGGCTACGGCGGACAAGTAAGCCGTAAGCCAAACCCATGTCTTCTCCATCTCCCCAGTCCTCTCCCCAACGCGATCCCGTCTGCGGCATGACCGTCGATCCGCAGAAGGCCCGCGGCGGATCGTTCGAATACGACGGCCGGACGTACTACTTCTGCTCGCCTGGTTGTCGGGAGAAATTTGCCGCGGATCCTGCCGGCTGGCTCGCGCGCGGCAACGGAGGGGCCGCCCTTGTGGCGGCCCACGACGGCGTGACGGCTCAGCCGTTGACGTTGACGCGCGGCCCCAAAGCGCCCGCGCCCGCCGCGTCGTCGCACGCCCACTCCGCGCCCACGTCGTCCGCGTCCGCACCAACCGGCGCGACGACGAAGTACACGTGTCCGATGCATCCGGAGATCGTCCAGGACGGTCCCGGCGATTGTCCGATCTGCGGCATGGCGCTCGAGCCCGTGCTGCCGTCCGCGGACGACGGGCCGAACCATGAGCTGATCGACATGACGCGGCGGTTCTGGATCGCCGCCGCGCTCTCGCTGCCGTTGTTCGTCATCGCCATGCGCGGCATGTCCGGAGGCATGTTGCCCGGCCAACCCTGGATCGAGCTCGCGCTGGCGGTGCCCGTGTGCACGTGGGCGGCGTGGCCGTTCTACGGCCGCGCGATCGCCTCGATCCGCACCGGCAACCTCAACATGTTCACGCTGATCGGCCTCGGTGTGAGCGTGGCGTTCGTCTACAGCCTCGTCGCCGTCCTCGCGCCGGGAGTCTTTCCCGCCGCGTTCCGCGGCGCGCACGGCGAGGTCGACGTCTACTTCGAGGCCGCAGCGACGATCGTCACGCTGATTCTGCTCGGTCAGGTGCTCGAGCTGCGCGCGCGGAGCCAGACCGGCGCGGCGATCCGCAAGCTGATGGATCTCGCGCCCGCGGTCGCGCACCTCGTCGACGCCGGCGGCCGCGAGACCGACGTGCCGCTGGCGCACGTCCACGTCGGCGATCTGCTGCGCGTCCGGCCCGGCGAGAAGATTCCGACCGACGCGGTCGTCACGGACGGGGTCACGGTCGTCGACGAGTCGATGGTCACGGGCGAGCCGATCCCCGTCGAGAAGCACGCGGGCGATCGGGTCGTAGGCGCGACGTTGAACACGAGCGGCAGCATTGTCGTGCGCGCGGAGAAAGTCGGTGCGGACACGCTGCTGGCGCGGATCGTCACGATGGTCGCGGAGGCGCAACGCAGCCGTGCGCCGATCCAGAAGCTCGCGGATCGTGTCGCCGGCTACTTCGTGCCGTCTGTGATCGCCGTGGCGGCGCTCACGTTCGGCGTCTGGTCGTTCGTCGGGCCTGAGCCGCGGATGGCGCACGCCGTCGTCAACGCGGTGGCCGTGCTGATCATCGCGTGCCCGTGCGCGCTCGGTCTCGCGACGCCGATGTCGATCATGGTCGCGACCGGACGCGCGGCGCGCGCCGGCGTCCTATTCCGGAATGCGGAAGCGATCGAGCGACTCCGCGAAGTCGACACGCTCGTCGTCGACAAGACCGGCACGTTGACGAGCGGCAAGCCGCGGCTGACGTCGATCGTCGCGGCGGCGTCGATGGACGAGCGTGACGTGCTGCGGCTGGCCGCGAGCCTCGAGATCGCGAGCGAGCATCCGCTCGCGTCGGCGATTCGCGCC
Source organism: uncultured Solibacteraceae bacterium (assembly GCA_964573795.1). Lineage (GTDB taxonomy): Bacteria > Acidobacteriota > Vicinamibacteria > Vicinamibacterales > SCN-69-37 > CAZNMF01. The sequence goes on along the minus strand of CAZNMF010000163.1, from coordinate 13 downwards.
GGCGCGGCGGACC
>CAZNMF010000162.1:0-5479 GCA_964573795.1 uncultured Solibacteraceae bacterium | reverse complement strand
GCGAAGTACCGCGACTATCGCGAGATGCTCGAGAAGCAGAAGGACATCGACGCGATCATCGTCGCGACGCCGGATCACATGCACGCCGTGATCGCGTCGAACGCGATGGATGCCGGCAAGCACGTCTACGTGCAGAAGCCGCTGTGCTGGTCGGTGCACGAAGCGCGGCATCTCGCGAAGAAAGCGGCGGACATGCCGAAGCTCGTCACGCAGATGGGCAACCAGGGCCACTCGCAGGACGATGCGCGCACGGGACAGGAATATCTGATGGCGGGTGCCATCGGCGACATCCACGAGATCCGCGTCTGGACGAATCGTCCGCTCGGCTACTGGCCGCAGGGCGTGCCGCGTCCCGCGCCGCTGCCGCCGCCGGCGATCTCGCCGACGACCGGCGAGCCGCAGCCGCTCAAGTGGGACAACCCCGGCGTCAACACGCGCCTCGCCGCCGCGATGCTCGGCAGCTATCCCGTGCCCGCGACGCTCTCGTGGGATCTGTTCCTCGGCGTCGCGCCGGACGTGCCGTACCACCCGATCTATCACCCATTCAACTGGCGCGGCTGGGTGGACTGGGGCCAGGGCGCACTCGGCGACATGGGCGCGCACCTGATCGATCATCCCGTCTGGGCGCTCAATCTCGGATTGCCGACGACGATCGAGACCGTGTCGACGCCGTTCAACGGCGTCAGCTATCCGGTCGGCACGTCGACGTACTACGAGTTCCCGTCGCCCAAAGGCAAAGGCACGATCAAGCTGACGTGGAGCGACGGCGGCCTGCTGCCGCCGCGCCCGGACGAGCTCGGCGACGAGAAGCTGCTCGCCGACGGCGGCGTGATCTACTACGGCAGCAAGGGCAAGCTGCTGCAGCAGACGTACGGCGCGCGGCCGCGGCTGCTGCCGGCCGATCGGCACAACTCCTACGGCCTGCCGAAACAGCGGCTGCCGCGCATCCCGCACGAGTCGCACGAGATGAACTGGGTCAACGCGATTCGCGGCCGTGACACGATCTCCTGTCCGTTCTCCTACGCGGCGCACCTCGTCGAGATCATGCTGCTCGGCGTCGTCTCGCTGCGCGCGGGCACGAAGATCCACTATGACGCCGCGAACATGCGCGTGACGACGACGCCGGCGCCGAGAGCGCCGGACGCGAACGAGTTCCTGACGCGGACGTACCGGCAGGGGTATTCGCTGTAGAGGGCTCTTTTCGAAGTTCGAAGTTCGAAGTTCGAAGTTAGGAGCGCTTTTCCACCGTAGCCCTATCCGGCACCACCAGCACCGGGCACGGCGCTTCGCGGACGACGTGGTGCGTGGTCGATCCGAGGATCGCGAGATCGATCGCGCCGCGGCCGGCGACGCCCATGACGATCAGGCCCGCGTGCTGCGCGCGCGCGAAGGCGACGATCTCCTTCCACGGCTTGCCGCACAGCACGGCCGTCTCGGTCGGCGGTCCGCCGGCAGCCTGCGCCGCGCTCAATTGCGATGCGGCCTCCGCTTCGAGGCTCCGCCGCAACGTCGCCACCGCATCGTCGCCCGTCGTCTCGCCGAACGGCCATTCGACCACCGTCACGATCGACAGTGCCGCGCCGGTGGCCGTGGCCATGACGCGCGCGTAGTCGAGGGCCGCGGTCGCGGGCGCCGAGAAGTCCGTGGGACAGACGACGCGGTGCGTCGACACCGGCATGTCGGCGGTCTCGCCCGGCGGCACGACGAGCACGGGACAGGCCGCCTTGCGCAGCAGCTTCTCCGTCACCGATCCCAGCGCGAGGCGCTCGAACCCGCCCCGGCCGTGCGTGCCGGCGACGATCAGGCTCGCGCCGTAGTCACGCCCCTCTCGAAGGATCGTGCGCGCGGCCGGTCCGTCGCGGACGACCGTGTCCATCTCGACCTCGGTGTCGACGACCGACGCCACGAGCCAGCCGATGTCCTCTTCCGCGGCGGCAAGCACGTCGGCTGGAACGCCGGCAGACGCACCGTCACTGTCTCCGACGACGACGCCGGGCTCGACGACGTGCAGCACCCGCAGCCGTGCGTGGTGCTGCCGGGCGAGACGGAACGCGTACCGCAGCGCGCGCTTGGCGATGTCGGATCGATCGACGGGACAGAGGATGCGGGAGATGACCAGCATGATGGCGACGACGTGCTCGCATGATCGACCGGCGCCGCGAAAAGTGCAATAGAGTCTCTCTATGCGGCTTTTCCCTTCGATCGCGATGGCCGTGGCACTGACCGCGCTGGCGGCGCCGGCGCTCCCGCGCAGCGCGCCGCCGGCGATCCACGTCGAGGCGCGCGCGTTTCAACCCGGCGAGGTCGTCGAGATCACCGTGACGACGGTGCCGAACGACGACGTGCGCGTGTCGGCGCTGGGCCATGCGGTGCCGATGTTCCAGGTGACGCCGACGTCGCGGCGTGGGCTGCTCGGGCTCGACCTCGACGTCGCGCTCGGCGCGCACGCGGTCGTCGCCGAGACGGGCCCGGTCGATCACCCGTCGCGGGCGACGTATCGGATGCGGATCAAGGCGAAGGCGTTTCCGACGCGGCGTCTGACCGTCGCGGAGGCGTTCGTCAATCCGCCGGAAGACGTCCAGGAGCGCATCGCGACGGAGGCGAAGCGGCTCACGACGTTGTGGGCGTCGGTCACGCCGGAGCGCCGGTGGGCCGGTCCGTTCGTCAGGCCCGTGTCCGATCCGGCGAACAGCGCCTTCGGATCGCGCAGCATCCTCAACGGCCAGCCACGCAGCCCGCACGGCGGCGCGGACTTCCTGAGCGAGGCGGGCACGCCCATCCACGCGCCGAACGACGGCCTCGTCGTGCTCACCGGCGATCTCTACTACACCGGCAACACGGTCGTGATCGATCACGGACTGGGCCTGCTCTCGCTCTTCGCGCACCTGTCGCGGATCGACGTGAAGGACGGACAGACGGTCAAGGCCGGCGACGTCGTCGGCCTCGTCGGCGCGACGGGCCGCGTCACCGGCCCGCACCTGCACTGGACCGTGCGCCTCGGCGGCGCCCGCGTCGACCCACTGTCGCTGCTGGCGATCGAAGGGAAAGGATAGGGACGAGAGGATCAAGAGACGAAGCGAAGACCAAGAAAAGTTAGAAGTACGAAGCCAGAAGCCAAAAGTTCTGGAAGCCCCAAGCCTCACGCCCCACGCCCCACGCCGTAAGCCGTAAGCCGTAAGCCTGAACTAGACTTCTTCCAATGTCTCGTCCGGGATCCGGCCCGACCGTCGTCCTCGTGGGGCGGCCCAACGTCGGAAAGTCCACCCTCTTCAATCGCATCACCGGCACGCGGCGCTCGATCGTCGCGCCCGTGGCCGGCACCACGCGTGACGTCATTGCGGCGCCCGCGGCGTGGAAGGATCGCGCGTTCACGCTCGTCGACACCGGCGGGTTGTTCGGCGCGACGACCGATCCGTTGCACGCGCAGGTCGTCGAGCACGGGCTGAAGGCGCTTGCGGCGGGCGACGTGTTCGTCTTCGTCGTCGACGCGCGCGAGGGGCTCGTGCCCGGCGACGAGGAAATCGCCAAGCGCCTGCGCACGACGGGCAAGCCCGTCGTCCTCGCGATGAACAAGACGGACGACCGGCGATCGAAGACGCGCGTCCTCGAGTTCTACAAGATGGGCTTCGACGCGCTCGTCGAAGTCGCGGCCGAGCACGGCGACGGCGTCTACGAGCTGCTCGACGCCGTGCTCGAGCGCCTGCCCGCGCGCGCGTATGCCACCACGCCGGTAGACGATGAGACGAAGGTGGCGATCGTGGGACGGCCGAACGTCGGGAAGTCGTCGCTGGTGAACCGGCTCATCCGCGAGGAGCGCGTGATGGTCAGCGACAGGCCGGGCACGACGCGCGACACGGTCGACGTGCTGCTGCAGTGGCAGAAGCGCAAGCTGCGCATTCTCGACACCGCGGGCATGCGGCGACCGGGGAAGGTTGCGGCGGCCGGGCAGGTCGAGGCGGTCAGCGTCGTGCTGGCGAAGCGCGCGATGGCGCGCGCCGACGTCGTCGTGCTCGTCGTCGATGCCGTCGAAGGCGCCGGTGATCGCGAAGCGGCGATCGCGGGCGAGGCCGAGGAGGCCGGCTGCGGCATCGTCATCGCGGTGAACAAGTGGGACCTCGTGCGCGGCCGCGGCCAGGACTGGGTGCGCGAGTTCGACGACAAGCTGCGCTTCCAGTTGAAGTTCCTCGACTACGTGCCGATCGTGCACGTCTCGGCCCTGACCGGCGAGCGCACGCCCAAGCTGCTGGAGGTCGTCGACCGCGTGGCCGCGGCGCGCAAGCATCGCGTGTCGACGGCCGATCTGAATCGCTTCCTCGAGGCCGTGACGGCCGCGCATCCGCCGGCGAGCAAGACGCGGCGCGAGGTGCGCATCCTCTACGGCGCGCAAACCGCCGTCGCGCCGCCGGCCTTCGTGCTCTTCACCAACGTCGCGACCGAGCTCCACTTCTCGTACGAGCGATTTCTGATCAACCGCCTGCGCGAGTCGTTCGGCTTCGAAGGGACACCGATCCGATTGACGGTCCGCCGCCGCGCGAGGAAAGCGAGAACGCCGAAGACGCGGTCGTCGTAGCCTGTGGCCTGTGGCCCGTAGCCCGTCGCCTTCGTAGAGGCGGCCCTGTGGCCGCCCGGCCCGTCTCGTCCGTAAGCCGTAAGCCGTAAGTCGTAAGCCTGTTATACTTTCCCGTCACACGAGCGCGATTCGTGACGAGCGTGGCGATTCCCAATCGGCCGGTGTTTCGGGCACAGGAGGTCTGCGAGCTCGCGGAGTTGCAGCCGTACGTGCTCAGGACGTGGGAGGCGGAGTTTCCGGATCTCGGCGTCACGAAGGGCGCGGGATCGCGCGTCTATCGGCGGGCGGACGTCGAGCGCGTGCTGCGGATCAAGCACCTGCTGTTCGTCGACGGCCTGACGTTGGCCGGCGCGCGCAAGCGGCTGAGCGAAGAAGGGTTGGTGCGCACGGAGGAGCCGGTCATCGACTCCGACGTCGCCGCGCTGATCGACGGCGAGACGCGCCAGCAGCTTCGCGACGTCCGGCGTGGTCTGCAGTGGATTCTGGCGGTGCTCGGCAGCGACGGCCAGCCGGTGCCCGACTTCGTCGCGCACGCCGACGCGGCGCCGAGACGCGCGTCGAAGCCCGCGGCTGCGAAGGCCAAAGCCGCTGCCGCGAAGTCGGTGAAGAAGGGGCCGGCGAAGCGGGGGCGGAGGTAAGAGAAGGGCATTTCCAAACTTCGAAGTTCGAACTTCGAAGTTCGAAATTGACGGTGCGCCTTCGGCGCACTTGACAGCTTTGAGAAGCGCTCAAGTCAAATCGGGATGTAGCGCAGCCTGGTAGCGCACCTGACTGGGGGTCAGGGGGTCGTGGGTTCGAATCCCGCCATCCCGACCAATCATCTCCGCTGAACGGCCGAGCCCCAGCTCGGCCGTTCAGGTTTCACGAGGGGAACGTGACGCATGGGACACACGCCGCTTCTCGATCGCA
>CAZNMF010000161.1:0-13949 GCA_964573795.1 uncultured Solibacteraceae bacterium | reverse complement strand
TCCTCCGTCACCGGCCCGTTCGCGAGACCGATGCCGCCGCGGATGACGCGGTTGCCGGCGATCGCGACGAGCGGGACGGTCTTCGTCTCGCCCGGCTCGAAGCGCACGGCGGTGCCGGCGGGAATGTCGAGGCGCATGCCGTACGCGGCCGCGCGATCGAACTCGAGCGCGCGGTTCGTCTCGACGAAGTGATAGTGACTGCCGACCTGGATCGGACGGTCGCCCGTGTTCGTCACCGGCAGCGACACGACGTCGCGTCCCGCGTTGAGATCGATCGATCCGTCCGCTGCCGTCATAGCGCCTGGCGCGTTCGCAATCGGCGAGGGCGGCGTCCCCACACCGGCACCCGCGCGCGCGAGCGGCTCGAGGAAGCTGCCGTACAGCGCCAGTGCACGATCGCCGCGCGCGGCGACGATCGGATGGTGCACGGTGACGAGCTTCGTCCCGTCCGGAAACGTGCCCTCGACCTGGACCTCGTCGATCATCTCCGGCACGCCGTCGAGCACGTCCTCGCGTCCCAGCATCTGCCGGCCGAGATCCATCAGCTCCGCGACGGACCGCCCGTCGCGGATGAGCTCCAACAACTGCGTCGCGATCAGGGCCATCGCTTCGGGATAGTTCAGCCGCAGCCCGCGCGCGAGCCGCTTCTGCGCGAGCACGCCGGCATGGTGCAGCACGAGTTTGTCGAGCTCACGCGGAGTCAAGTGCATGTCGTCACCGTTTGCGCGTCCACGGATCGTCGCCGAGGACGGGAGGCAGAAAGGCCAACGTCTCGCGAATGACTCGGCCGACGTCTTCGACCGATCGTCCGGCCACGCGCACGAGCGCGCCCGTGCCGCCGATTGGCGCGGCTGCGATCAGCCGATCGGCTCGTCGTTCGACAGGCGCGTGCGCGATCGCCTCGACGAGGCGCCGGCAGTCGCCGGCGAACCGATCGCCGACGATCGCAAGCGTCGCGAAGACGTCGAAGCGCCCGAACCGCTCGCCGAGATCGCCGTCGTCGGCCGCCAGCGTCACGGCGTCATGGCAGATGCGGCGTCCGTCGACGCGCACGTCGAGCCGCGCGCGATAGTCGTCGAACGCCCAGCGCTCGCCGCGCGCGCGGCGGCCCGACGTTATCCAGTCGAGACACACGAGCGCCGCGTCGCGGTGCAGATCGAACGTCTGCGTCTGCGCGTAGCGCGAGTCCGCGAAGCAGACGACGGGATCGGGCAGCAGGACGACGAGCGCGCCGGCGTCCACGCGCGCAGTCAGCGTCGATCGCGCGCCGACGCGCGTCGATCGATAGATCTTCGTCGAGGCTTGTGTGGAGATGAACGCCGACGCCTCGTCGCCGACGTGCACGTCGAGCGCGATCGCATCGCCCTCGACGAGCCCGCCGCCGTACGTCGACGTGAAGATCCACGCCGCGTCGCCGTGATTGGCGGGCGTCAGCAGCTTCAGCGGGCTCGCGGCACGCGCGCGCGTGACGACGCTCGCGCCGCCGCTGCGCGCGACGTGCAATTCGCCCGCACCGGCCGCACCAACGCGCGAGTCGACAATATTGTCGGACGAAGCGGCGGCGAGCACGAGACATCCTACCGGCGTCGGCAATGGAATTGAAGTTTCGTGAAACGATTTGGCGATTCCGGCGCCGCCGACCTATACTTTTTTGACGCTTATGGCCATCGCCATTACGACCGGCACGGCGACGCGGATGCGCACGAAGCGGCGCAGGCCGGCCGGTGATGTTGTGGCTCTGGTGCAGCAGTAGGTTCGACCCAAGAGTTGTGGCAGCGCCCGCCGGCCTCGAATGAGGACCGGCTTTTTTTTTGACTGCGCGCGCCCGCCGTCCCGCGGCCCGGCGCGCCCCCAGCGACATGGCATATCGCGACCTCGCTCCCGGCACCGAAATCGTCGTCTCCGGCTCGACCAGCAACCTCGGCCCCGGCTTCGACGCGCTGTCCGTCGCCGTCACGGTATATCTCCGGCTGCGCGTGCTCGAGGTGCGGCCGAAGGACCCGGCCTGGCTCGACATGCAGTTCCCCGGCGGCGCGCCGACGGGCGAGAACCGCATCGCCATGGGCTTCCGCGCCGCGCAGACGCGCTTCGAGGATCCCGTCCCCGGCCTCAGCGTGGAGATCGAAAGCGACATCCCCATGCGCGCCGGCCTCGGCAGCAGCGCCGCGGCCACCGTCGCCGGCATGCGCCTCTATGAAGCCGTCACGCGGCCGCGCGACATCGGCGACCTGATGGCCATCGCGTCGAAGATCGAAGGCCACCCCGACAACGCGGCGGCCGCGCTGCTCGGCGGCATCACGCTGAGCTGCCAGCACGACGACGGCCGCATCAGCACGCGCGCGTGGGCGTGGCCCGACGACGTGCGCTTCGTGATCGGGACGCCGCAGGCCCAGCTCGAGACGTCGTTCGCGCGCCAGGTGCTGCCGGCCGAGATCCCGATGCGCGACGCGGTCTTCAACCTGCAGCGCGCGCTGCTGCTCGTGCGCGCGCTCGAGACGCGCCGCTACGACGACCTGCGCGAGGCGCTGCGCGATCGCTGGCACCAGCCCGCGCGGCAGGACTACGTCCCCGGCCTGGAGGACGCGCTCGCGATCGACCACCCGTCCGTGCTCGGCGCCTACCTCAGCGGCGCCGGGCCGTCGGTCGCCCTGCTGGCGAAGGCCGGCCGCGAGCAGGACGCCGCCGCCCAACTGGCCGCCATCTACACGCGGCTGGGCGTCACGTATACGATCAGATCTCTGTCCGCGCATCAGCCGGGAGACTTCATCAGGACCGCATCATCATGAGCTTCAGTCTTCGCTGCCACATCTGCCACGCCGTCTACCCCGCCGGGCCCCACTACGTCTGCACGTCGTGTATGGGCCCGCTCGAGGTCCATTTCGACTACGAGGCAGTGAAGAAGACGATCTCGCGCGAGGCGATCGAGCGGGGACCGAAGAGCATCTGGCGCTATCGCGCGCTGCTGCCGATCGACGGCGAGCCGCGCACCGGCCTGCACTCCGGCTTCACGCCGCTCGTGCGCGCCGATCGCCTCGCGACGCACTTGGGCGTCCGCGAGCTCTACGTGAAGGACGACTCGGTCAATCATCCGACCTGTTCCTACAAGGACCGCGTCGTCTCGGTCGCCGCCACGCGCGCCGTCGAGCTCGGGTTCACCGTCTTCGCGTGCGCGTCGACGGGCAACCTCGCCGGCAGCGTCGCCTCGCACGCCGCGCGGCTCGGCCTGGAGTGCTCCGTCTTCATCCCCGACGATCTCGAGGTCGGCAAGGTCGCCGGCGCCGCCGTCTACAAGCCGCGCCTGATCGCCGTGCGCGGCAACTACGACGACGTGAACCGGCTGTGCACGCAGGTGGCGGATCAGTACGGCTGGGGCTTCGCGAACATCAACCTCCGCGCGTACTACGCCGAGGGCGCGAAGACTTACGGGTTCGAGATCGCCGAGCAGCTCGGCTGGCGCTTCCCGCAGCACGTCGTCTCGCCTGTGGCCGGCGGCACGCTGCTGCCGCGCATCTTGAAAGGCTTCGAAGAGTTCAAGACGCTCGGACTCGTGAGCGGCGACCTTCCGAAGATCTACGCCGCGCAGTCGGCCGGCTGCGCCCCCATCGTCAAGGCGTTCGAGAACGGCGACGAGTTCCCCGATCCCGTCAAGCCGAAGACGATCGCGAAGTCGATCGCCATCGGCAATCCGGCCGACGGCTTCCAGGTCGTGCGCGCGCTGCGCTCGACCGGCGGCAACGCGGCGATGGTCGAGGAAGACGACATCATCGCGGGCATCCGCCTGCTGGCGGAGACCGAAGGCATCTTCACGGAGCCGGCGGGCGGCGTGACCGTCGCCGCGACGAAGCAGCTCATCGATCGCGGCGTGATTCCGCGCGACGAGTCGATCGTCGTCTGCGTCACCGGCAACGGCTACAAGACGGTCGAGGTGCTCGCCGGCACGGGCGTGCCACCGATTCACATCGGCCGATCGCTGGCCGATTTCCAGCGCGTCGTCATGGGCGACGCCAAGGACGGAGCGGCATGAGCCACTATCGCGCGGTCTTTCGTTGTGCCGCCGGCTGCGCCGGCGAATATTCGATCTGGACGCCGATCTATCGCTGCGCGACGTGCGGCGATCTGCTGCAGGTCGACCACGATCTCGACGCGCTGCGCGACCGCTCGGCCGCGGCGTGGATGCGCCTGTTCGAGGAGCGCTACAAGCGCACGGCCTGGCCGTACGGGTCGGGCGTGTGGGGCAAGAAGGAATGGGTCTGCCCCGAGCTGCGCGACGAGAACGTCGTGTCGATGGACGAAGGCGGCACGAACCTGTTCTGGGCCGAGCGCTACGGCCGCGATCTCGGCCTCGACGATCTCTGGATCAAGATGTGCGGCAACTCGCACACCGGATCGTTCAAGGACCTCGGCATGACGGTGCTCGTCTCCGTCGTGAAGCAGATGATCGCCGACGGCACGGGCCTGCGCGCGGTCGCGTGCGCGTCGACCGGCGACACGTCCGCGGCGCTCGCGGCGTACGCCGCGGCGTCCGGCATCCCGGCAATCGTCATTCTCCCGCGCGGACTCGTCACGCCCGCCCAGCTCGTCCAGCCGCTGGCCAACGGCGCGCGCGTGCTCGCGGTCGACACCGACTTCGACGGCTGCATGAAGATGATCCAGCGGCTCGCCGAGGAAGAAGGCGTCTATCTCGCCAACTCGATGAACAGCCTGCGCATCGAAGGCCAGAAGACGATCTCGGTCGAGATCGTGCAGCAGTTCGACTGGGAAGTGCCGGACGTCGTGATCATCCCCGGCGGCAATCTCGGCAACGTCAGCGCGCTCGGCGCCGGGTTCGACATGATGCACGCGCTCGGTCTGATCACCAAGCGCCCGCGCATCGTCGTCGCGCAGGCCGAATCCGCCAATCCGCTGTACCTCGCGTACAGGAACGACTGGCAGTTCCACCCGATCACGGCGAAGGCGACGCAAGCCTCCGCGATCCGCATCGGCAATCCCGTCTCGGTCCGCAAGGCGATTCGCACGCTCCAGCGCTACGACGGCATCGTCGAGCAGGCGTCGGAGACCGAGCTGGCCGACGCGGCCGCGCGCGCCGATCTCGCGGGGCTGTTCAACTGCCCGCACACGGGCGTCGCGCTCGCGGCGCTCGAGAAGCTCATCGCCCGCGGCGACGTCCGCAGGAGCGATCGCGTCGTCGTCATCTCGACGGCCACGGGGCTGAAGTTCACGGACTTCAAGATCGCGTATCACACGCCCGACGCGGCGATTGGCCGCCGCCGCTACGCGAACCCGCCCGTCGAGTTGCCGAACGACTACGACGCCGTGCGGCGCGCGGTCGACGACATGACACAGGCCGCGCAGAGCGTGGGCCGATGAGCCCGCGGAGACGATCCGCTCCGCGCGCCCCGCTCGCCGTCTGGAAATTTGGCGGCGCGTCGCTGGCCGACGCCGCCGCGATCCGCCGCGCGGCGTCGCTCATCGCGGCGCACGACGGCCCGCTCGTCGTCGTGTGCTCGGCGCTCGCCGGCGTCACCGATCTGCTGCTCGGCGGCGCGCGACATGCACTCGCCGGCGACGATCGTCAGTCCTCACGCGCGGCGGCCGATCTGCTGACACGGCACCGCCGCGTCGTCCACGAGCTGATTGCTGCAGGACGCGCGCGCCGTGCGCTGCTCGCCACGGTCGACGCGGCCGCGCGCGAGTATCGCAACCTCTGCGAGGCCGTCGGCGTGCTCGGCCATCTCGAGCCGCGCGCGAGCGACATGCTCGCGTCGCGCGGCGAACGTCTGTCCGCCGAGATCCTCGCGGCCGTGCTCACGACGATGCGCGTGAAGGCGGCATACGTCGACGCGATCGACATCGTCGCGACGGATGGCCTGCACGGCGGCGCCGCGCCGAGCCTCGCCGAGACGACACGTCGCGCGCGCCGCACGCTGCGGCCGCTCGTCGCACGACGCGTCGTCCCGATCGTCCCCGGCTTCATCGGCCGCGCGCCGGACGGCACGGTGACGACGATGGGCCGCGGCGGATCGGACCTCACGGCGACGTTGCTCGCGCGCGCGATCGGCGCGCGTGAGGCCGTGCTCTGGAAGGACGTGCCGGGCGTGCTGACGGCAGATCCACGGTTGGTGCCCGACGCGCGTCTGATTCCGCAGCTGCACCATCGCGAAGCGGCCGAGGCGGCGCATTACGGCGCGAAGGTCCTGCACCCGCGCGCGCTGATCCCGATCGCGGGCACGCGCATCGTGCTGCGCGTGCGCTCGTTTCTCGACACGTCGCAGCCGGGGACGGAGATCTCCGCGCGCCGAGGCGATCCCGGCCATCCCGTCAAAGCGCTCGCGATCGTGCGCGGACAGGCCGTCGTCACCGTCGCGGGCAAGGGCATGGCGGGCGTGCACGGCATCGCCGCGCGCACGTTCTCCGCCGTCGACGCGGAGCGGCTGTCCGTCTCGACGATCTTCCAGGCCTCGTCCGAAAGCTCGATCGGCTTCACCGTTCCCGAGACCGAAGCGGATCGCGCGGTGCGCGCGATCCGCGCGGCGTTCGCCGACGAGCTGTCGAGCGGCCTCGTCGACAACGTCACCGCGCGCCCGGGCATGGCCGTCATCGCCGTCGTCGGCGACGGCATGGTCGGCACGCCCGGCATCGCCGCGCGCGTGTTCACGTCGCTGGCGACCGCGGGCATCAGCGTCGTCGCGATCGCGCAGGGATCATCGGAGCGCACCATCTCGTTCGTCGTCGCCGAGTCCGACGCCGCCGACGCGGCGCGCCGCGTGCACACGGCGTTCCAGCTCTCGAAGATCGGCGGCGGCCGTCCGCTGGCGAAGCCGCGGACGGACGTCGTGCTGCTCGGCTTCGGCCGCGTCGGCCGCGCGCTCGCGGATCAGATCGCCGCGCCCAACAGCGAGAAAGCCGTCCGCGTCGTCGGCCTGCTCGATCGATCGGGCTACGTCTTCGAGCCGCGCGGTTTGTCGAACGCGCGGCTGCTCGCGCTCGCTCGTGACAAAGATCGCGGCGCGCTGTTGACGACGCTGGGGGGGAAGCCGGCGTCGGCGGCGGAGGCGCTGACGATCATGGCGAGCCACGCGGTGTCGCGGCCCGTGCTGGTCGACGTGACGAGCCAGGAGACCGGCGACCTGCTGCGAACCGCGCTCGGGCACGGCTTCGACGTCGTGCTCGCGAACAAGAAGCCGGTTGCGGGGAGCTGGGAGTCGTACGCCGCGCTGATGCAGGCCGCGGCGACGGCCGGTCGCCACATCAAGCACGAAGCGACGGTCGGCGCTGGCCTGCCGATCGTCGACACGTACCACAAGCTCGCGGAGACGGGCGATCGCGTGCTGCGCGTCGAAGGCACCGTCAGCGGCACGCTGATGTACATCGGATCGGCCGTCTCGTCCGGCAAGCCGTTTTCGCAGGCCGTGCGAGAAGCGGTCGAGCTCGGCTACGCCGAGCCCGATCCGCGTGAAGATCTGTCGGGTCAGGACGCCGCGCGCAAGGTGTTGATTCTCGCGCGACTGATGGGCTATCGCGGTCCTGCGGCCGTGGCCGAGAATCTCGTCCCACCGGCGCTGCGCAAGTTGACGCTCAGTCAATTCATGGCGAAGCTGCCGTCGCTCGACGCCGAGTGGGCGACGCGCACGGCGCGCGAAGCCGCGCGGGGCCGCGTGCTGCGCTACGTCGTCGCGGCGACGCCGACGTCGGTGTCCGCGAAGCTCGTCTCGGTGCCGAAGGACAGCCCGATCGGATCGCTGCAGGGCACGCGCAATCTCGTCGCGTTCACGACGCGCCGCTATCGCACCGAGCCGCTCATCGTCAGCGGGCCAGGCGCAGGACCGGCCGTCACGGCGGCGGGGATTCTGAACGACATCTATTCGCTGTAGCTGCAAGAGATATTCACCATGGAGACGTGGAGGACATGGAGGAGAGACGCGCGTGGCTGGTGCGGACGGCCGCGAATGCGGCCGGGCGGGCGTGCGTATCGAACGGAAATACACACGCCATGGGGACTTCCGAGCGTGCGTATTTCCGTTCGATACGCACACCCGCAGGCGCCCGGCTACGCCGGGCGCCGTTCCACCAGCCACGTCTCTCCATGCGCTCCATGCCTCCATGGTGAATCATGCTGAAGCTCATCCTCACCAGCCGCGTGTACGACGTCGCGCAGGAGACGCCGCTCGATCCGGCGCCGCGGCTGTCACAGCGCCTCGGCAACACGGTGCTGCTCAAGCGCGAGGATCTGCAGCCCGTCTTCAGCTTCAAGCTGCGCGGCGCGTACAACCGCATGGCGCACCTGACGCCGGACGAGCGCGCGCGCGGGGTCATCACCGCGAGCGCCGGCAACCACGCGCAGGGCGTCGCGTACTCGGCGCGGCACCTCGGCCTCACCGCGCTCATCGTGATGCCGCAGACGACCCCGGCGATCAAGGTCGACGCGGTGCGCGCGATGGGCGCGCAGGTGGAGCTGGCCGGCGACAGCTACTCGGACGCGCAGGCGCGCTGTCACACGCTCGCGCAGGAGACGGGCCGTGTCTTCATCCACCCCTTCGACGACCCGCTCGTCATCGCCGGCCAGGGCACGATCGCGACGGAGATCCTGCGGCACAAGCTCGGCGCGGATCTGTCCGCGATCTTCGTACCCGTCGGCGGCGGCGGGCTCATCGCCGGCATCGCGAGCTACGTCAAAGCGATCAGGCCGGACATCAAGGTCATCGGCGTCGAGCCGCACGAAGCCGCCGCGATGCAGCGGTCGCTCGCCGCGGGCCGGCGCGTCGCGCTCGATCAGGTCGGCATCTTCGCCGACGGCGTCGCCGTGCGCGAGGTCGGCGAGCGGACGTTCCCGATCGTGCAGCAGTGCGTCGACGAGATCGTCCTCGTCTCGAACGACGAGATCTGCGCGGCGATCAAGGACGTATTCGACGACACGCGGTCGATCATGGAGCCCGCCGGCGCGCTGGCCGTCGCGGGCATGCGGCGCTGGGTCGAGCGCACGGGCACGACCGGCGCGCACCTGGCGGCCGTGCTCAGCGGCGCGAACATCAACTTCGATCGCCTGCGCTTCGTCGCCGAGCGTGCCGAGCTGGGCGAAGCGCGCGAGGCGCTCTTCGCCGTGACGATCCCCGAGCGGCCCGGCGCGTTCCGCGAGTTCTGCGCGACGATCGGCCGGCGCGTCGTCACCGAGTTCAACTACCGGCTCAGCGGACGGCGTGACGCGCACATCTTCGTCGGCATCGCCACCGAGTCGCACGCCGACGCCGAAGCCATCGGCGCGCTGCTCCGCGCGAAGGGCTACGCGGCGACGGACCTGACGGACAACGAGCTGGCGAAGCTGCACGTGCGGCACATGGTCGGCGGCCGCAGCGCGGAAGTGCGCCACGAGCAGATCTGCCGCTTCGAGTTTCCCGAGCGTCCCGGTGCGCTGATGCGCTTCCTCGAGCAGCTCGGCGGCCGCTGGAACATCAGCCTGTTCCACTATCGCAACCACGGCGCGGATTTCGGCCGCGTGCTCGCCGGCTTCGAAGTGCCGGCTGCCGACGACGCAGCGTTCGAGGCGTTCCTCGACACGCTGGGTTACGGCTACCAGCGCGAGCGCGACAACGCGGCGTACGAGTTGTTCCTGTCGTAGACGATCGCATTGCCGGGTCTAAAGACCCGGCCTACATCTATCAACCGCGCAGCCCGTAGTCTGTGTCCCGTAGCCCTTGTCAGTTGCAGGCCAGGTCTTGAGACCCGGCGACAAACGTTGTCTTATCGGGCCGCCCTTGTGGCGGCCTCAGAACACGTGACGCTCTTCGGACCCCATGCGGGCGCCCCTGCGGTGTCGATTCATCCGTCGCCCGCAGACCGTCGCCCGCAGACCGCCGCCCGCAGACCGCAGACCGCAGACCGCGGACCGCGGACCGCAGCCCGTTACACCTGTCAAAACCCGTCGCGCGCGTGACGTCGGGGGGCGCGCATGTTTCCGCCCAAAGTCGTGCCATCCGTCCGAACCTGCCGTTTGGGCCCAAAACCCGGGCAGACACCGCGTCGTTTGGACTACGATGCTCGGGCGCCGCGCGTCCGGCGTGCGCGCAAATCGCCGCGCGCGGACGCGCCGGCCACACGAGAAGCCATGCCGAAGACACGCCAAGCGAAGACGACGGAAATCGAGACGGACAACTACGGAGGCGGCGGCGCGACCGGCACGTCGCAGGGCGCGGCGGGCGTCGTCGCATGGGACAAACGGCAGCGCGCCAGCGGCGCGTCGAAGCACGTCAAACCGAGCTATCAGGACGAATCGCACGCGCCTCGGCGCGCGACCCTCGACAAGCTGAAGCTCCCGTCCTACTGTCTCGGCGATCTCTGCGCGGCGGACGTCAAGGAATATCTGAAATACAGCGACACGATCCTCATTCCGAAAGCGTCGCTCGAGCAGCACGGCCCGCACCTGCCGCTCTACTGCGATTCGATCTCGAGCACCGAGGTCGCGCGGCGCGCCGGCGAGAAGGCCGGCATTCTCTACACGCCGACGCTCTGGCTCGGCTACAGCCCGCAGCACATGAAGGCCGCCGGATCCGGCGCGGGCTCGATGACGCTGCGCGTCGAGACCTACCTGAACCTGCTCTACGACATGGGCCGCAGCCTGATCCATCACGGCTTCAACCGGATCGTCTTCGTCAACGGCCACGGCTCGAACGTCAAGGTCGTCGATCCCGTGCTGCGCAAGCTGCGCAACGAGACCGGCGCGCTCGTCGCGTACTACAAACCGTACGCCGAGCGCTATCTCGGCATGCTGAAGGACGTGCTGGAAGGCCCGACCGAAGAGACGCCCGGCTGGCACGCGGGCGAGCTCGAGACGTCGCAGTGCCTCTGCCACAACGAGAAGCTCGTGCGGATGGATCGCGCGGTCATGGACCAGGCGCACGCGCCGAAGTACATGACGAAGGAATGGAAGAAGAAGGACGGGATGCCCGATCTCGAGTTCCAGGGCTATCAGTATTTCAACATGCCGTTCGAGCACGACGAGTTCACCGACAGCGGCATCATGGGCAATCCGTTCCGCGGCGCCGCGACCACCGGCGAGCCCGCCTTCAACCGTTTCGCGAACCATCTGATCGACGCGGTCCACGAGTTCGAGCAGGTGCAGGTCACCGTCAAGAACCGGGACTGGACCGCGGGCAAGACGATGGGAGCGTAGCTCTCGTGGCGCCGCGCCTGTCGCGCCGCGCGTGGCTGCGGTCCGCCGCCGCGGCGCCGCTCGCCGCCTGGCCGGCGCGCATCTCTGCGCAGGCGCCGGCGGTGCGCGCCTCTCGTCCCACCGACATCCGCCTCGTCGAGATCCAGCACGAATTCCGGTCCTATCGCTACCGCACGCCGTATCAGTTCGGCGGCCGCTCGGTCGATCGCGTCACGTTGCTCGACGTCGACGTGTGCGTGCGAACGGGCGACGGCCGCGAGGCGTGGGGCTTCGGCTCGATGCCGCTCGGCAACGCGTGGGCGTTCCCCGCGGCGAGCCAGGATGACGGCCTCGGCGCGATGCAGGCGCTGGCGGACGAGCTCCGCGGCGTGACCGCCGCGTGCGACGACACCGGCCATCCGATCGATCTCTTCCGCGTGCTCGAGCCGGCGTATCTTCGCGCGGCCGCCAATGTCTCTCGTGCGCGCCAGCTCGCCGTCCCCATCCCGAAGCTCTGCACGCTCGTCGTCGCGAGCCCGTTCGACGCGGCGATTCACGACGCGTACGGCAAGGCGTTCGGCGTGAGCGTCTACGCGACGTACAACTCGTCGTTCATGCGGCAGGACCTGTCGCGCGATCTGGGATCGTCCTTTCGCGGCGAGTACCTCGATCGCTACGTCGCGGTCGCGCCGCGCGTGACGATGCCGGTGTTCCATTCGGTCGGCGCGAGCGATCCGCTCGAGGCCGCCGACGTCTCGGCGCGGGTCGACGACGGCCTGCCGAACACGCTGGAGGAGTGGATTCCGCGCGACGGCTTGATCCGCTTCAAGATCAAGCTCAACGGCGGTCATCTCGACGCCGACGTCGATCGCGTCCTCGCGATCGATCGCGTCGTCTCGCGAGCGCAAGCGGCGCGAGGCGTCTCGGACTGGCAGTACTCGCTGGACTTCAACGAAGGCTGTCCGAACGTGCAGTATCTGCTCGACTTCATGGCGCGGATCCGGCGCGGCACGCCGCGCGGCTTCGAGCGGATTCTGTACATCGAGCAGCCGACCGCGCGGGATCTCGAAACGGATCGCGCGAACGTGATGCACGAGGCCGCGAAGATCAGGCCCGTCGTGATCGACGAGTCGTTGACGGGGCTCGACACGCTGCTGCGCGCGCGCGAGATGGGCTACAGCGGCGTGGCGCTCAAGGCCTGCAAGGGCCAAAGTCAGGCGATGCTGATGGCCGCGGCCGCGCGCCGGTTCGGCTTGTTCATCTGCGTGCAGGACCTGACGTGTCCGGGCGCGTCGCTCGTCCAGTCGGCGGGCATCGCCGCGCGCGTGCCGGGCAACGCGGGCATCGAGGCCAATGGGCGGCAGTTCGTGCCCAGCGCGAACGAGGGCTGGGACGCGAGATTTCCCGGCCTGTTCACGATCCACGACGGCCTGATGCGCACGGGCCAATTGACCGGCCCCGGACTCGGCGCCGTGGAGGCGCGTCACGCATGACCACGACTCGACGTTGGCTCCCCTTCGCCGCGGTCGCGCTCGCCGCTGCGCTCGCGTTCTCGAGCGCTCACATCGGCGCCGCGCCAGACCGCGACGCGCAGAGCGCGTCGACGCCTCGTCCCGAGCTGCCGCGCCCGGACTTCTCGCGTCAGGACTGGCGCTCGCTCAACGGCCGGTGGGACTTCGCGTTCGACGATGACGACCGCGGGCTGCGCGAGCGCTGGTTCGACGGCGCGCACGCCTTTCCGCGGACGATCGTCGTCCCGTACACGTTTCAATCGAAGCTGAGCGGCATCGCCGACACGGCGTTTCACGATGTCGTCTGGTATCGCCGATCGATCGCGATTCCGGCCGAGTGGCGCGATCGGCGCGTGCTGCTGAATTTCGGCGCCGTCGACTACGAGGCCACCGTGTGGGTCAACGGCGCGCGCGCCGGCGATCACACCGGCGGGCACGTCGGCTTCTCGCTCGACATCACCGATCACTTGAAGCCCACCGACAACGTCATCGTCGTGCGCGTCTACGATCCCGGCACGGATCGCACGATTCCGCGTGGCAAGCAGTACTGGCAGCCGGCGTCCGCGTCGATCTTCTACACGCGCACGACAGGGCTGTGGCAGCCGGTGTGGATCGAGGCCGCCGGCGCGACGCGGATTGCCGCGGTCCGCATCACGCCGGACGTCGATCGCGCGCAAGCCACAGTCGCCATCGACCTCGCGTCGGCGTCGCATCCGACGACGCAGGCGCGCACACCTCTGACGCTGCGCGTCACCGCAACGCTCGACAGCGTCGTCCATGCCTCGTCCGAAACGGCGACGACGGCAACGCACGCGGCCGCGGTGCTGGCGCTGCCGGCCCAGCGCCTGTGGTCGCCGGATCGGCCCACGCTCTACGACGTCAGACTCGAGCTCGTCTCGAACGGCGCGGTCGTCGATCGCGTCGACAGCTACTTCGGCCAGCGGAAGATCGCATTCCACGACGGCCAGATGTATCTGAACAACGCGCCGTACTTCCTCCGCTTCGCGCTCGATCAGGGCTACTGGCCGGAAAGCGTGCTGACGCCGCCGTCCGACGAGACGATTCAGTACGACATCCGGATGACGAAGGCGTTCGGCCTCAACGGCGTGCGCAAGCACCAGAAGGCCGAAGACCCGCGCTTCCTTTACTACGCGGACAAGATGGGCCTGCTCGTGTGGGGCGAGATGGCCAACGCGCAGGAGTACAGCCCTGAGTACGCCGCGCGGTTCACGCGCGAGTGGCAGGAGATCGTCGCGCGCGACTACAACCATCCTGCCATCGTCGCGTGGGTGCCG
>CAZNMF010000160.1:0-4959 GCA_964573795.1 uncultured Solibacteraceae bacterium | reverse complement strand
GGCGATGCCGGCCGGCCGCGGCTGCGCCAGCCTCACGTGCGCACGCCACACGAGCGCGCACAGCACGAGGAGCCACGAAGCCGGGATGGAGCCGGTGAGATCGATCATCGACGGTCGACGTCCCCGAAACGTGACGGCGACGCGGCCGTCATCAATTGGTGAAGCGCCGCATCCTGACGTTCAGGATGAGGCCGAATGCGGCGAGCGTCGCCACCAGCGACGACCCGCCATAACTCATGAGCGGCAGGGTCAGGCCCTTGACCGGCGCCAGCCCTGCCGACATGGTGATGTTGTACAACACTTGAAAGCCAAATCCGGAAAGGATGGCCACGACCAGGTAGGCGCCAATCCGGTCGCGCGCGAGCTTGGCGGCCTCGAGCCCGCGCAGCATCACGAACCCGTACAATCCGAGCGCCGCGAGCACGCCCAGGAACCCGTGCTCCTCGGCGAAGGCCGAGAACACGAAGTCGTTGTCGGCGACCGGCAGAAATCCCTGCGATCCCTGCGTGCCCTGCCGGAAGCCCTTGCCGTAGAACCCGCCGGATCCCACCGTGATCTTGGCCTGGATCTGCTGATACCCGTCGCCGCGCGGGTCGCTCTCGGGATTGATGAACGTCACGATGCGGCCGCGCTGATAGTCCTTGAGGCCGTATTTCCAGATGACCGGCGAGGCCAGCAGGCAGACGATGGCCGCGACCCAGATCCACTTGAGCCGCAGGCCGGCGACGTACGCGACGCCGAGATAGACCGGCAGCAGCGTCACCGCCGTGCCGAGATCGGGCTGACGCGCGATCAGCAGGAACGGCACCGCCGCCAGCGCGCCGCCAATCGCCAGCTCGCGGATCGACTTGCCGCTGCGGCGCCCGTCGCCGAAGTACGCCGCCAGGACGAGCGCCAGCGTGATGCGCGCGAACTCGGACGGTTGCAGCGAGAAGCCCGGCAGCGGAATCCAGCGGCGCGCGCCGCCGCGCACGACGCCGAAGAACATCACGCCGATGAGCGCGAGCACCAGCGCGGCATAGAACAGCAGCGAGCGCTGCGCGAGCGTGCGGTAGTCGATCATCATGCACGCCGCCATCGCCACGATCGCGACGGGCAGCGCGTACACCTGGCTCCAGAAGCGGCCGCCCACGGCGCCCGCCCGCGCGTCCCAGTTGACGCTGTAGATCGTGGACAGGCCGAAGAGCGTCAGCGCGAGCAGCGCCAGCACGAGCGGCCAGTCGACGTGCGGCAGCAGGCGGCGATCGACGATCACTGGATTGCGCTCCGATCCGCCGGCGGCGGCGGCGTGACTGCCGCCGTGCGCGTCGTCGGCGGCGCGGCCGGAGCCGGCGCGGGCGTCGTGGGCGCCGGCGCGGCCGGCGTTCCCGGCGCCGGGGTCAGCGACGGAAGAGGCAACCCGTCCTGCTTGGCGAAGAACGTCTCGAGCACGTGACGCACGATCGGCGCGGCCGTCGTGCCGCCGTGCCCGCCGTGCTCGACGAAGACGACGCCGGCAATCTGCGGATGATCGCGCGGCGCGAAGAACACGAACCACGCGTGGTCGCGCAGGTCCTTGTCCGTGCGGCCCCTCGCTCTCGCGAGGCCTTCGTTGGAGATGACCTGCGCCGTGCCTGTCTTGCCCGAGACGTCGCGTCCGGCGATGCGCGCGCCGCTGCCGGTGCCCGCCTCGTTGACGACCATCCAGAGGCCGTCGCGAATGGCCTGCAAGTGGTCGGGCTTGATGAACAGCTCGGACTTCGGCGCAGGCGTCGGGATCGGCTGCCAGCCCGATCCCTCGTCGACGCTCTTCACCAGGTGCGGCGTGATCAGCGTCCCGCCGTTGGCAATCGTCGAGATCATCGTCGCGAGCGCGATCGGCGTGACGCTGACGGCGCCCTGGCCGATCGAGACGGAGATCGTCTCGCCGGGATACCAGGGCTGCTTGCGGACGCGCTCGGACCAGGCCGTCGACGCGACGAAGCTGTCCTGTTCGCCGGGCAGGTCGATACCTGTCTTCCCGACCAGCCCGAGCCGCGCGGCGTAGTCGTGGATCGTGTCGATCTTCATCTTCGCGCCGACCGTGTAGAAGAAGACGTTGCAGGACTTCTCGATCGCCTGGCTCAGGTTGACGAGACCGTGGCCGCGGCCGCCCGACAGGCTGCACTTGAACGATCGCCCGCCGAACTCGAAGTGGCCGGGACAATAGACGGTGAAATCCGGGCCGATCACGCCGGTCTCGAGCGCCGCGACCGACATCGCGATCTTGAACGTCGAGCCCGGCGAGTACGTGCCCTGAATCAGCCGGTTCGTCAGCGGCCGCTGCGGATCGGTGAGCAGACGCGACCACGTCGCGCTGTCGAGGCCGTTGGCGAAGTCGTTCGGATCGTACGACGGCCGGCTCGTCATCGCGAGCACCTCGCCGGTCTTCGGATCGAGGAATGCCGCCGCGCCCGCATACCCCGACTGCGTGAACGCGTCTTCGAGCGCCTGCTGCAGGTCGAGATCGAGCGTGAGCTGCATCCGCTGGCCGTCGATCGGATCGTCCTTGCGGACTTCGTCGACCTCGCGGCCCTTGCTGTTGACCGAGAACAGCCGGTTGCCG
This sequence comes from uncultured Solibacteraceae bacterium, assembly GCA_964573795.1. GTDB lineage: Bacteria > Acidobacteriota > Vicinamibacteria > Vicinamibacterales > SCN-69-37 > CAZNMF01. The sequence continues at coordinate 2,375 of CAZNMF010000160.1, read as the reverse complement.
TCGACGCCCATCAGCCGATCGTTGTAGATCCGCTCGATCCCCGCCTGGCCGACGACGGCGCCCGGCTGCAGGTTGGCGTACGCGGCCGTCTGCAGCTGCGCTTCGGTGACCTCGCCGACGTAGCCGAACAGGTGCGCGGCCATCGCGGTCGGATACTTGCGCGTCGGCACCTGCTGGACTTTGACCTCCGGCATCTCGAGATGACGCGCGGTCACCGCCGCGACCTGGGCGAACGTCGCATGCTCGATGACGGGCAGCGGCCGGAAGACCGGTTCGGAGAGGCGCCGGTGCACGGCCTCGCGCACCTGCGCCTCGGGCACGCCGGTGACCTCGGCCAGGTGCTGGATGGTCGCGTCGAGATCCTTGGTCTCTTCGCGGACGATCGCGATCGTGAACGAGTACCGGTTCTCGACGAGCACGCGGCCGGTGCGATCGAAGAGCACGCCGCGCGGCGCGCGGAGCGGAATCGCGCGCGTGAAGTTGTTCGCCGCCAGCTCCTCGTACTTCGCGTGCTGCACGACCTGCAGCGACCAGAACGCGACGGCGAGCAGGCCGAAGCTGACGGCAAACAGGATGCGCAGGCCCAGCAGCCGCCCCTGGCTCGTGCGCCGTTCCTCGAACGCCCCTGACGTCAACATCCGCCGCTCACCATTGCCGCCGGCTCAGCCGCGTACGGCGATTCATCCGATACCGATCCATCGCGCCAGGCATGGCGCTGGTCACCTGGAACGCGACGAACGCGCCCAGCGTGTTGAGGCCGATCTCCGCCAGCATAGCGCCCCACGAGACGCCCAGCCACTGCTGATCGATCAGGCTGCCGAGCCCAATCATCAGGAGGCGGTGCAGGAACGTGGCCCCTACGACGATAATCGTCCGCGCCTGCGGCCGCGTGAGCACGAACTGCGTGCCAATTACGCCCGCCGCGAACCCGACGATCGTCTTGGCCAGGCCGCCGACGCCGACGATCTGGCCCGACAGCACGTCCTGGAGCAGGCCGCCAATCGTCCCGCCGAACAGGCCGGCCACCGGCCCCCACTGCAATCCGGCGAAGACGACGCCGACGAGCACGAAATCGAAGACCCAGCGGCCGCCCACCGTGTAGCGCGCCAGCGTCACCTGCAGCACGACCGAGACGACGATCGTGAGCAGCAACCCCATTGCCTTCACGGGCGGCCCCCGGCCTTGGCCGCGTCCGGCGCCGGCGCCGCGGCGGCCGGCCGGCGCGTGGCGACCATGACGATGTCCACGTGCGAGAAGTCGACGGCGGGGCGAATCACGATCTCGCGGTCGGCCCCGGATCGGTTGACGCGCTCGACGGTGCCGACGAGAAATCCCTGCGGGAAGATGCCGTCCTGGCCCGACGTCGTCACGCGCTCGCCGACCTGCACGTCGGCCAGGACCGGCACGAACTCGGCGCGCAGCAGGCCGTCGGCCGCGCCGCCGACCGCCATGCCGCCCGCGTTCGATCGCTCGAAGACCACGGCCAGCGCGGCCTCGCGGCCGGTGATGAGCTGCACGGTGGCCGCATTCGGCGACACGGGCCCGATCACGCGCCCGACGACGCCGCGCGATCCGATCACGGCCATGTCCTCGCCGACGCCGTCCGACGTGCCGCGATTGATCGTGACGGTGAGCGTGCCCGGCTGCGGATTGCCGGCGATGACTTCGGCGGCGAGGAGCGGATTGGCCAGCGTCTGCTTGAGCGCGAGCGCCTGCTCGAGCGAGCGCGTGCGCGCGACGAGCGCCTGCTGCTGCTGGATGGCGACCTCGAGGTCCAGGATGCGCTGCTTGAGCGCGGCGTTCTCGCGGGCCGCGCCGCGCAGCGCGAAGTAGTTCGTCCAGCCGCCGCTCACCGCGTCGGCGAGGCCCGTCGTGAGCCGCTGTACGCCGGCGAAGGCGCCGAACGCCACGGACTCGACGACCGGCAGCCCGCTGCGCGACTGCACCTGCGCGGAGATCAGCAGCACATGGCCGAGGCACACGGCGACGAAGAGCGTCAGCGTGCGACGGCGGATCATGCGCGTCGGGGGCGCCCGCGACCCGGCTGGTCCATAGCCGTCTAGTCTAGCGAGATTTTCCTCAGGAGCTCGAAGTTCGACAGCATTTTTCCGGCGCCGAGCACGACCGTCGAGAGCGGGTCCTCGGCCATGGCGACCGGCAGGCCGGTCTCTTCGCGCAGGCGCTTGTCGAGGTTCTTGAGCAGCGAGCCGCCGCCGGTCAGCACGATCCCGCGATCGACGATGTCGGCCGAGAGCTCGGGCGGCGTGCGCTCGAGCGCGACGCGCACGGCGTCGACGATGACGTTGACCGTCTCGGCCAGCGCCTCGCGGATCTCCTCGTCGGAGATCGGGATCGTCTTCGGCACGCCCTCGATC
>CAZNMF010000159.1:0-2410 GCA_964573795.1 uncultured Solibacteraceae bacterium | reverse complement strand
GCGTCGTTGACGACGACGAGCGAGCGGCCGTCGAGCTGGCCGGGCGTCACGCGCGAGGCCGCGACGACGTCGGTCTTGAACGGCGGCGCCTTGCTCAGGCCGAGCACGGTCGTGAGATAGACGCTGGCGCGGCGATCGGCCGCGTCGTTCTGCAGCACGAGCACCGACAGCGGCCGGCTCGGCGACAGCACGAAGTAGAACGTGTTGTCGCTGGCCATCGCGTCCGTGCCGGCGCGGACGACGCCGCGCGTGTTCGGCTCCCCAATGGTGATGGGATCGAAGGTCACCGAGCCCGTGCCGTTCGGCTCGACCGTCACGGTGCGCGTCCCGGTCGCGCGGCCGTCGATCTCGAGCTGCACCGGCAGGTTGGCGACGCGCAGGCCGCTGCGGTTGACGACGCCCGCGGTGATCGTGACGCGGTCCTCGCCCGAGAACGCCCCGCGCGCGAGCGAGACCGACGACACCGACACGTTCGCCGTCTCGAGCTCGCCGACCGGCACCGGCGTGATCGTCGCGCCGTCGGGCAGATGGATCTCCTCCTGCCGCGCCCAGCCCGATCGCTGGAAGTCGCTGATGAGAAACACCTCGCGGCGCGCGCGGTCCGACGCGTTGATCTTGCCTTGCGCCACGCGCAGCGCCGGCGCGAACCGCGTCGCGCCCGACGACACCGTGGCCTCCGCGATCGCGGCCGTGAGCGACCCGCGGTCCGCGGTCGCGCGCACGGCCTCCTCGGGGCTGTTGTCGAAGAGCACGAGCGTCGTGCGGTCGTCGCCGCCCATGCCGCCGACGATCTTCCGCGCCTCGTCCTGCGCGCGCTGCCAGTGGTTGCCGTAGCCCATGCTCGCCGAGCGATCGAGCAGGATGACGATCTCGCGCGCGCCGGTCGCGCGCGCGGCGGCCTTGACCGGATCGACGCGGACGAACGGGCGCGTGAACGCGGCGACGATCAGCGCCAGCGCCGCGAGGCGCAGCAGCAGCAGCGGCCAGTTGTGGATCCGCCGGCGCTCCGTCGACTGGAACGGGATGCGGCGGATGAACATGAGCGACGGGAACTCGACCACGTTGCGCCGCTCGCGCTGGATCAGGTGCACGAAGATCGGCACGGCCGCGGCGGCCAGGCCCACGAAGAAGAGCGGCGCGAGAAAGGACATCGGTCGTTCCTACCGCACGCGCATCAGGCGCTCGCGGTTGCCGAGATAGCTGAACAGCGCCTCGTCGAGCGGCTTCGACGTGTCGAGCAGCACGTAGTCGACGCGCGCGTCCGAGCACTTCGATCGCAGCGCCGCGATGTGCTCCTGCATCAGACGCCGGTACTCGTCGGCGAAGTCCTCCGGCACGACCGGCGTGTCCTCGCCGCTCTCGAGGTCGACGAAGCGCGACGGCTGGTCGTACGGAAACGTGATCTCCGCGGGATCGAGCACGTGGAACACGACGAGGTCGTTGCCGAGGTAGCTGTACGGCTTCAACGCGTCGAGCAGATCGTCCGGGTTCTCATAGAGATCGGAGATCAGCGCGACGATGCTGCGACGCTTGAAGTGCTCGGCCAGCAGCGTCAGATTCGCGAGCAGACGTCCGGGCTTCGACGGCGTCGCGCGGTCGAGCGTGTGCAGCAGCACGTTGAAGTGCTTCGCCGACGCCGGCACGTGGGAGACGACCTCCTCGTCGAACGTGATGATGCCGACGCGATCGCGCTGGCGGTGCGACAGGTACGCGAGGCACGCGGCCAGGAACTTCGCGTACTCGAGCTTCGACACGCCCTGGCTCGCGAAGCCCATCGACTTCGACACGTCGAGCAGCACCGAGAAGTTCGCGTTCGTGTCGGCCTCGTACTGCTTGACGAAATAGCGATCCGTCCGCGCGTACAGCCGCCAGTCGACGCGCCGGATGTCGTCGCCCGGCACGTAGCCGCGATGCTCCGCGAAGTCGATCGACGCCCCGAAGTACGGCGCCCGGTGCAGGCCGTTGATGAAGCCGTCCACGACCGAGCGTGCGAGCAGCTCCAGGTCCTTCACACGTGCAAGGACCTTCGGATCGACGAAGCGGGCGCCGGGAATCAAGTGGGGTTCCATAGACTCTAGGTTCCGGGGTTCTCGGTTCTGGGTTCTCGGTTCTCGTTCTGGGTTCTCGCTCAGAACCCGAACCCAGAACCCAGAACCGAGAACCTCGGAACCTCTCGTTCTTACATCCCCGATCGTGGCACCGGCACGACCTTCAGCAGCTCGTCGATGAGCGCGTCGCTCGAGACGCCCTCCGACTCGGCGCGGAAGTTGGTCAGCACGCGGTGCCGCAGCACGGGATGCGCGAGCGCTTTGATGTCGTCGAAGCTCACGTGGTACCGGCCCTCCGTGAGCGCCTTGGCCTTCGCGCCGAGGATCAGGAACTGCGCCGCGCGCACGCTCGCGCCGAACGC
>CAZNMF010000158.1:0-2990 GCA_964573795.1 uncultured Solibacteraceae bacterium | reverse complement strand
TAGCGCGCACGCGGCTCGCCGAAGAGTGCGCCAAGCTGGACCCTGCTGAAGAGCGTCGACTGGCGGATGAGGCGATCGGAGCGGATGCGGTATGGCCCGAATACTGAGAGGTGAGGTTCGATGGGCGGACCTGAACCCGGTGCGGGGACATGAACAGGCCCGCGAGCGTCCGGTTCTGGTGCTCAGCCACGATGTCTTCAACGAGCGATCGGGAACCGTGATCGCCGTGGCCTTGACGAGCCATGAACCGCGCGCGCAGTTTCCGCTGACCTTGGAAGTGCGGACAGCCAGGCTCCCCAAACGCTCATGGGTGAAGATCGGTCAAGTCCGAACGCTCTCCACCGAGCGAATTGGTCGACGCCTTGGCCGTGTGTCGGACGAGGAACTGACGGAGGTAACCGAAGGACTCTTCGAATTGATCGGCTAGTTCGCTCAGCGGTCCAACGACTGGTACGTTCTGCCTGCGTATGGGGAATGCGTCGAGCGCCGGGCGGCCACGGGGGGCCGCCCCACAAGCAGGCTACGGGCGACAGGCTGCCGGCTACGGCGAAGAGCAGCACCCAGAACCCAGAACCCGAACCCCGGAACCTAGAACCGAGAACCTCAGAACCCGTCTCCGGGTCTTAGATCCCAATCCCAAACGTCTCGCAGTACCAGTCCGCCGATCGGCGACGCCGCCGATCGAATCGCGCGCGCTGCTCGTCGAGATCGCCGGCGCGGAGCAGCGCGACGGCTTCGTCTCTCGCCGGATGGGCCGCCCAGTAGCGCTCGATGCGATCGAGACGCTCGCCGTCGAAATGCAGGCGCGCCATGCGCAGCGCGTTGTGAATGACGTCCGGCCACGTCACGCGGCACGTCGTCGCGGTCCGGAAATAGTGCGCGATCGAGGCGCGAGGGACGACGAGCACCGGACCGCCGAGCAGCCACGATCGCAGCGAGATTTCGAGATCCTCGACGCCGTACGTCCGCATGCGATCGTACCGGCCGATCTGATCGAACCACGCGCGGAAGAACATCTGCACGCAGCCGCACGCAATCGGCACCGGATACGGATCGCCGCGAAGCTGCGGCAGCCACACGGGCGAGAAGTCGGGACCGGCGAGCGTCATGCCGAAGCCGACGTTGGACGGCGCGCCGTGCACCGCGATCGCGGGCACGACGACGCCGCGGCCGAGCCCGTAGAGCGCGCGCAGCATCGTCGCGATCGCCCCAGACTCCGGATAGCAGTGCGCGTCCATGAACAGCACGACCGGCGCCCGAGCCTCGTCGGCGCCACGGTTGCGCGCGCCCGCGACGCCAAGCGCGGACTCGTTGCGGATCAGCCGCACATGCGGATGCGGTTCGTCGTCGAGAAACGCCGCACAGCCATCCGTCGACGCGTCGTCAACGACGATGGCTTCGTACGGCACGTCGGTGGCGCGTTCGACAGCGAGGATCGTCTCGCGCAGGCGATGCGCCTCGTTGTGCGCGGGAATGATGATGGAGAGAGCTGGCGTGGACATGCGATGTCGAGAAGATCACGCGGGAAGGAGGTCGACGGCGGCCGCGAGCGCGTCGAGCAGCGGCCCGTTCACGGAGTCCGACGATCCGAGCCCTTGCTGCTGTCTGAAGAGCGCGACCGCGCTTCGCGTCCGCTTGCCGAGGATGCCGTCGATCACCCCGGGCGCGAACCCGAGAAACGTGAGCAGCAGTTGTGCCTGGCGCACGGCGAGATCGGGCATCGGGCCTCGGCGGAGCGCCGCGTACGCCGATGCCAGGCGCGTGTCGTACTGATTCTTCTTGTAACTGGTGCCGTTGTACCCGCGCGCGAACGCCGACCAGTCCCGTGCTTTCAGCGGCTTGTCGAGGCGTTTGGAGATGAGGAAGTCCGTCATCGCCTGCAGATGCGCGTCTTCGGTGCGCAGCATCGCGTCGACCATCGTTTCGGCATCCTCGAATCGCGTGAGCGCCGCGTTGAAGCCCATGATCTGCCCGAGCCCCCACGACGCGCTCTCGAGCGCGGCGTCACGATCGAGGGCGATCGCGCGCGTCAGGCGCGTGTACTCCGACGCACCCCCGAGATAGCCGCCTGCCGACGACGAGCTGATGTCCGGCGCGGCGTTATCGAACGCGCCGTGCGTCCGCCGGTGAAAGATGTGGCGCTCGAAGAGGATCGCCGGTCGCCGGTCGGGCAGGAACCCGCAGCCGTGCGTCTCGACGCTGACGACGGCCCACAGCGTCGGCGTCGTCGTCCCGAGGGCGTCGACGGCTTCGTCGAGGCCATCGTCGGACAGTGGCAGCGCGCGGCCAAGGAAATCGGTCACGACTCGACCTCCTTGCGAAAGTCCGGCCAGCGCGAATGGACGACGGAGCGGTCGCGAGGCTTCGGCCGCGCGACTGGTCTTCGACGAGTTCGTAAGTCGGTACGCCGGACCTGAAGGTCCTTTCGTCTTGGCCGAACCTGAAGGTTCGGCCCTCCGAAGAGCTATCGGACCCGCCTTTCGGAGCGCCGGACCTTCAGGTCCGGCGTACAGCCCTACGCGAAGTGAATCCAGATCCCGAGAATCGCCGCGGCGACGGCGAGCGTCATCACGACGTCCGAGGTCGTGCCCTTGAGGCTGGCGATGCCGCCGCCGGACCAGTCGAACGTCAGGTCCGCGATGGCCTTCGGCGGCCGAACCTCTCTCGCCTTGCTGATCGCGACCATCATCAGCACGCAGAACGTGAAGACGACGATGGCGAAGTTGAGGAAGCTGAAGCGCGCGATGGGCTCGAGCGCGCCGAGGTTCCAGTGCAGCGCGTCGCGCAGCACGTCGAGCAGGAAGCGGAACGCGCCGATGAGGCCGCCGACGACGAGCGTGACGAAGGCCGCCTGGGCCGTCGCGCCGCGCCACAGCACGCCGACGAGGAACACGGCCGTGATCGGCGCCGCGACGTACGCCTGCACGCTCTGCAGGTACTGGTAGAGCTGGCTGCTCAGGTACGGGATCACCGGGATCCACAGGATGCTG
>CAZNMF010000157.1:0-7487 GCA_964573795.1 uncultured Solibacteraceae bacterium | reverse complement strand
CATCCCGGGGCTGGTGATCGCCGCGCTCATCAAGCGCAGCTCGCCGGGCCCGGTGTTCTACACGCAGACGCGCATGGGCCTCGACGGCAAGGCGTTCACCGTCTACAAGTTCCGATCGATGCCGGTCGACGCCGAGGACGCAAGCGGCCCGGTCTGGGCGCGCGAAGACGACCCGCGCGCGACGCCGGTGGGCCGCTGGCTGCGGCGTCACGACGTCGACGAGCTGCCGCAGTTCCTGAACGTGCTGCGCGGCGACATGTCCATCGTCGGCCCGCGCCCGGAGCGGCCGTTCTTCGTCGAGCAGTTCAAGCACCGCATTCCGCAGTACATGCTGCGGCACAAGGTGAAGGCCGGCATCACGGGCTGGGCGCAGGTCAACGGCTGGCGCGGCAACACGTCGCTCGAGAAGCGCATCGAGTTCGATCTCTACTACATCGAGAACTGGTCGCTCTCGCTGGACTTCAAGATCATGTGGCTGACGCTCCTGCGCGGCCGCGAGAAGGGGACTGTCGTTTCGTGAGCCGAATCGTCATTACCGGCGCGGCCGGGTTCATTGGATCGCACCTCTCCGAAACGCTGCTCGACCGCGGACATTCGGTCATCGGCATCGACAATCTGATCACCGGCGATCTCGCCAACATCGCGCATCTGGCGGGACGCGACTTCGTCTTCGTCAAGCACGACGTCACGAACTTCATCCACGTCGACGGCCCGGTCGACATCGTCTTCCACTGGGCCAGCCCGGCGAGCCCGATCGACTACCTCGAGTGGCCGATCCCGACGCTGAAGGTCGGCGCGCTGGGCACGCACAAGGCGCTCGGCCTCGCGAAGGCGAAAGGCGCGCGGTTCGTGCTCGCGTCGACGTCCGAGGTCTACGGCGATCCCCTCGAGCACCCGCAGAAGGAGACGTACTGGGGCAACGTCAACCCGGTCGGCCCGCGCGGCGTCTACGACGAAGCCAAGCGCTTCGCCGAAGCGATGACGATGGCGTACCACCGGTATCACGGGGTGGACGCGAAGATCGTCCGCATCTTCAACACGTACGGCCCGCGGATGCGCATCAGGGACGGACGCGCGGTGCCCAACTTCATCTCGCAGGCGCTGCGCGGCGAGGAGGTCACGATCTTCGGCAGCGGCGCGCAGACGCGCAGCTTCTGCTACGTCAGCGATCTGGTGAACGGCATCCTGAAGCTCGCCGAGTCGTCCATCAACGAGCCGGTCAACATCGGCAACCCGCACGAGATGTCGATCGAGCAGATGGCGCACCTCATCATCAAGATGACGGGGTCGTCGAGCACGGTCGTCTTCAAGCCGCTGCCGACCGACGATCCGAAGGTCCGCCAGCCGGACATCACCCGCGCGCGCACGTTGCTCGGCTGGGAGCCGAAAGTCCCACTCGAGCAGGGGCTGACGTCGACGATCGAATACTTCCGCAAGAAAATGGCCTGACGTCCGGAGGGCCGAACCTTCAGGTTCGGCCGTTGCGGGCGGACCTGAAGGTCCGCCCCTCCGAATGGATCCCTACTCCCGCGCGATGCGCACGGCGTACTCGATGCTCGACGCGATCGTGATCGCGAGCGACGCCCAGCAGAACCACGTGACGATCGGCAGCGGCGCGCCGCGGTAGTTCGCGTACAGCGCGACGACGCCGGTGAGGACGAAGACGACCGTCGCGAACTTGCCGAGCAGCGACGGCCGGAAGGTCCGGCGCGAGACCGCGAGATTGATGATCGTCACCGTCAGCACGATCGCGATGTCGCGGCTCAGCACGAGCACCGTCAGCCACAGCGGCAGGCGCTGCGGCATCCCGAGCCCCGGCACCGTCAGCATCACGAACATCGTCGCCACCAGCAGCTTGTCCGCCACCGGATCGAGCCATGCCCCGAGCGTCGTCGACTGCCCCGTGCGCCGCGCGATGAAGCCGTCGAACGCGTCGGTCACGCCCGCCACGGCGAAGATCAGCAGCGCCCATCCCGGGCGCGTGTAGAACATCGACAGCGCGAACACCGGCACGAGCAGCAGCCGGAGCAGCGTGAGCTGGTTGGCGGCGGTCAGGACGGACACGACCTGATGATTCTATCGAGCCGACAACTGGCTGATGCGGCGAACCGCGGCGTCGAGGTCGGCGCCCGACGCGGGCCTCGCGGGATCGAATCGTCCGGTCTCGTCGGCCGCCATCGCGCCGGACGCGATGGCCAGAGCAATAGACCGGTAGGACACGTGCGTCGCCGGCACGTCCGACAGCCGCGGCCGCACGGCCTGCCAGCGCTGCAGATCCGCGCGGCGATCGCTGCCGACCAGCCGGACCAGGGCGGCGACGATGGACGCCAGGTCCGAGCGTCTCACGGTCGAGGCCGGCTGGAAAGTGTGGTTGGGAAAAATCGACATGACGCCGGCGCGCGTGACCGGCACGATCCAGGGCGCGGCCCAGTGCGTGCGCACGTCGGTGGCGACGTCCGTGATGCGCTGCGGCGCGGCGCCGATGAGATCCTGGAGCCGGATGCCGATGAACGCGGCGACATCCCCGCGCGTGATCGTCGCGGCCTGCGGCAGGCGCATGAAGTCCTCGGGCAGCGCCGCGAACTCGGCCTTCTCACGCAGATCCGCGCTGTGCGTCCGCCACTCCGGCCGCGGATCGATGGCCGCCGCGCGTCCGTAGGCGGCCGCCGCGTCGCGATACTGACCGCGCGCCTCGAGCACGGCGCCGAGCGCCGCCTGCCACTCGGCCTCGCGCGGCTCGATCTCCGCCGCCCGCCGCGCGTGCGCCTCCGCCTCGTCGTACTTCTTCGCGTCGGCTTCGACGAGCGACAGCTCGTGCAGGATCATCGTGCTCTGCGGCGACTGCCGGAGCGCCAGCTCGTACTGCTCCTCCGCGTCATCGAGACGCTTCGCGCTCTTCGCCCGTCGCGCCGATTCGATCAGCGACTGCGTCAGCCGGAACCGCACGAGCTCGAGGCGCGTCCGCACCGCTTCGCGCTTCGGATCGATCGCCAGCACGCGCTCCATCGCCGCTACCGCGTCGGCGTCGCGATGCAGGCCGAGCAGCGCGTCGGCCTGTCCGATCCATGCGGGGAGATATCGATCGTTGGCCGCGATCGCCTCGGTGAACCGCGCGTTCGCGTTCTTGTACTGGCCCGCGGCGAGCTGGACGAATCCCTGCGCCGCGCGCGCGGGATAGAAATCCGGCTGCTTCTTGACGAGCTGCGAGAACACGCGCGACGCGCCGCGCGCGTCACCGGCCTGGAACTGCCGCCACGCGGCCAGGTGCTGGTCGCGGACAGCCGGCGCGACGGCCAGCGACGCCGGCACGTCCGGCGTCGGATAGTCCTTCGCCGCGGTCGCCACCGCCGCGGGCGTCGCCGGCTTGGGCGCCGTGCTCAGACACGACGCCGCCGCGAGCGCGAGCATCGCCACCGCCACGACGAGGACCGAGCGCCGCATCATGCCGGCACCGTGGCGCGCGCGAACCGCGGGAGCAGCCGGCGCGGGATCTCGGCTTCGACGGACACGCGCGCGTCCGTCTCGGTCTGGGTCATGACGCGCGCGTGCCGGTACAGCTCGGCCAGCAGGCGCCGGTCCGCGTCGATCGAGCTGTCGAGCGACAGCCGCACGCGCGTCGCGTCGAGCGACAGCCGGCCGGCAATCGCCGCCAGCAGGTCCTCGCGTCCGAGGCGATCGCGCGACGAGATCGCGACGGCCTCCGGATTGGCCGCCCGCAGCGCCTCGCGCTCGTCCGCCGTGAGCTGATCGATCTTGTTGAACACGTCGAGCACCGGCACGTGCTGTGCGCCGACCTCGGCGAGCACGGCCCGCACGGCGTCGCGCCGGCGCTGGCGATCGGGCGCCGACGCGTCGATGACGTGCACGAGCAGATCGGCGCCCGCGACTTCCTCGAGCGTCGCGTGAAAGGCCGCGACGAGCTGATGCGGCAGGCGATCGATGAACCCGACCGTGTCGGCGATCAGCGCCTGCTGCGTGTCGCCGAGCTTCAGGCGCCGCATCAGCGGATCGAGCGTCACGAACAGCGCGTCGGAGGCCGTCGCCGCGGCGCCCGTCAGCCAGTTGAACAGCGTCGTCTTGCCCGCGTTCGTGTAGCCGACGAGCGCGACGGTCGGCACGTCCGCGCGGCGGCGCCGCGCGCGCAGATAGCCGCGCCGGCGCTGCACGTCGGCGATGTCCGACTTCAGCACGGCGATGCGATGACGGATGCGCCGGCGATCGGTCTCGAGCTTCGTCTCGCCGGGGCCTCTGGTGCCGATGCCGCCGCCGAGACGCGACAGCGCGTCGCTGGATCCCGCGAGCCTGGGCAGGCGGTACTGCAACTGCGCGAGCTCCACCTGCAACTGCCCTTCACGGGTCCGCGCGCGCCGCGCGAAGATGTCGAGAATCAAGGCCGTGCGATCGATCACGCGCCGGTGGCAGGCCTCTTCCAGATTGCGCGTCTGCGCGGGCGACAGCTCGTTGTCGACGATGACGAGATCCGCGCCGGCTTCGTCGCACGCCCGCGCCAGCATCTCCGCCTTGCCCGCGCCGATCAAAGTGGCCGGATCCGGCGTTGCGCGCTCCTGGACGACCGTCAGCGCGACGTCCGCGCCGGCTGCGCGGGCCAATCCGGCCAGCTCGTCGATGGCCGCTTCGGCGTCGACGGTGCGCGAGGCGCGCGTGCTCAGCCGGACGAGCGCCGCGCGTTCACGCGGTCGTTCGGTCGTGCTCCGGCGTCGCGCGGTCATCTTTTCAGCCAGTCTAGCACGCGATTCCACGCGATCGCGCCGTCGCGAATCAGCACGGGCGCGTCGCCGCGCGCGTCGACGATCGTCGACGGCGCGCCGCCGGGCGTGGTGCCGCCGTCGACGACGATCACGCGCGGATCGCGGCCCACGACGCCCAGCGCGCCGGCCGACGACACCGGCGGCTCGCCGCTCACGTTCGCGCTGGTCGCCGTGATCGCGCCGCCGAACGCGTCGGCGAGCGCCGAGGCGACGCGGTGCGCCGGAATCCGGATCGCGATCGTGTGGCGGCTGGCGTGGACCTCCGCCGCGATGGCCGGCGATGCGTCGAGCACGAGCGACAGCGGTCCCGGCCACGCCGCGCGCGCCAGGCGCGACGACGCGTCGTTCAGCGGCCCGGCAATCGCGCGCACCTGTTCCATCGACGCCGCGATGAGCGGCATCGCAACGCGCGGGTCGCGCCCTTTCAGATCGAAGAGCGCCTGCACCGCGGCCGCGTTCGTCGGATCGACGGCCAGGCCGTAGAACGTGTCGGTGGGATAGGCGACGATGCGGCCCGCGCGCAGCCAGTCGCGCGCGGCGGCGAGATCCTCGGCCCGGCAGCTCGCCGGGTCGACGCGCATCATACGCGGCGGAGCTCGACGCGATCGCCGACGGCGACCGCCAGCCGCTCGGCCGCGCTCGACGCGCGCATCGACAGCTCGAGATGATCGGTGCCGCCGAAGAGCGCGGCGATCTCGCCCGGCCCGATCTCCGAGTACGTGGACACGATGCGATTGATCGAATGACCGCCCGCGGTGAGCTGTAGCACGCCGACGCCCTCGGTGAGCCGCTCGCACGAGTGGCGATCGAGATTGGTCACGACGTTGCCGAAGCGGTCGATGCGCACGACGACGCCGGACAGGACGGCCCCGTCGAGCTGCGGCTTCGGCAGATTGAGGATCGTGTAGTCGGTCAACGCGCGTCCGAGCGCGGGCAGGTGCACGCCCTTCGACAGCCACGCGGCCGCCGGCGCGAAGCGATCGCGCCCCTCGAACGTACGGCTGACCGTCGGCCGCGCGTAGCGGCGCTCGGTCAGCTCGACGACCTTCTTCGGCGGCGCCTCCTCGAAGACGGCCGTCAGCACGCCGTTGTCCGGCGCGACGAAGCGCCACTCCCCCACGTCGGCGGCGATGCCGCGGCGCGCGGAGCCGACGCCGGGATCGACGACGACGAGAAACGTCGTGCCGGCGGGAAAGTACCGGTACGTCGCCGCGAGCTCGCGCGCGGCGCCTTCGATGTCGTGCGGCGGCAGATCGTGCGACAGATCGACGACCGTCGCCTCGGGATTGATGCCGAGAATGACGCCTTTGATGACGCCGACGTAGTGATCACGCGTGCCGAAATCACTGAGGAACGCGATCAGCGACTTTGCCATGACGAGAGCCTGGAGAGGAGGCGCCGGGGACCAACGTGGCCCTGCGCGACCTCAAGACGGCTTGCGGAACAGTGTCTCTCGCGCGTTGCTCTTGAGCAAGACCGATTCTGCGACGACCAGCCCCTCGAACATGCGGTTGATGTCGCGGGTGACGAGCACGTTGCGCTTGGTCGGCGTCGCCGGCGTCTGGCGCAGGCGGAATCCGTGGATGTCGTCGACGATGAAGCGCGTGTAGTGCTTCAGCTCGGCCTGCGTTGCGCCGAAGAACCCGTACAGCACGCCGCCGGGCCGCAGCAGCCCGACCAGGTGCGCCGCCAGCGCCTGCGACGCCGTGCGGTCGAGATAGTCGAACAGATCCCAGCAGAGGATGCCGTCGACCGACGCAGGCGGACGCGCAAGGCGCGTGACCACGGCCGCCGCCAGCTCCTCACGCGCGCCGCGGCGCGCGCGCGTCTCGACTTCCGTGAACAGATCCTCCACGAAGATCTTGCAGGCGAGCTGCTCGCCGAAGAACGAGATGTTCGAGCCGACGACGGGGCCGAGATCCATCAGGATCGGGCTCTCGACGTGCGACAGCACCGAGATCAGCTTCGGAAGGATCTTCGAGGCGGACGTCGGCTCTACCGCCGCGGCGGTCGCAGCGGGCGCGGCGGAAGGCCCTTCGTCCTTCCGCCCTCCCCATTTGAACAGTCCGGTCACGACGGGCTCTCGCGGCGCGGCGCGCCGCGATCGATCTACCGCACCGCGGACACGGCCGCCGGCGGCGTGGACACCGGCTTCACCTCGGCCGGCTTGCTGACCGTCTCGGTCTTGCCGCCCTGCCGCTGCATGTCGATGCTGCCGCGGAAGTGCGCGCCGTCGGCAATCGCGATGCGCGGCGCCGACAGATCGCCGTCGACCGATCCGTTGTCGCGGATGTCGACGCGCTCGCTCGCCGTGATGTCGCCCTGCACGTCGCCCTGGACGACGACCGCTTTCGCGAAGATGGTCGCCTTGATCTTGCCGTTCGGGCCGATGGTCAGCACGTTCTGCCGGAGCTCGATCTTGCCTTCGACCTGCCCTTCGATCGTGAGATCTTCGCTGCCGCTCAGGTCGCCCTTGATGATGACGCTTTTGCCGATGTTCACGGTGTCCTTCTCCTGGTGCCGCAGCGCATCGGCACGGCCAGACGACGAATCCTGGGGTACGGGGGGTACAACGGGTGCTGCTGGTTGAGGCGGCTTGACGGCCTCGTCACGCTTCCACATGAGTGATCTCCAAGTCCAAGTCGACGTAACTCCTGGAGGCAGCCAGCCAACGCGACCGAGGCCAGCCGGGCAGAGTCGGGTCACGCCAGTATAAGC
>CAZNMF010000156.1:0-8271 GCA_964573795.1 uncultured Solibacteraceae bacterium | reverse complement strand
TCGAACTTTTGACTTGTCTATAATGGGTGTTTGTCCGTCTAGCCGAGGAGCTCGCTGTGAAGCCCGGGATTCATCCGAAGTATCAGGAAGTCGAAGCGCGGTGCGCGTGTGGCAACACGTTCAAGACCCGGTCCACGAAATCGGAATTGCACCTGGAAATCTGCAACCAGTGCCATCCCTTCTTCACCGGCCGGCAGAAGCTGATCGACACGGAGGGCCGCGTCGAGCGGTTCACCAAGCGGTTCGGCACGCAGACCGCCGCGGCGCGGAAGGAAGCCAGCAAGGCGACGAAGGCGGCCAAGACCGCGAAGGCCGGCGCGAAGAGCAAGAAGGCGTCGGCGACCGCCTAGATCAGCTTCCCTTCCATCTTCTTCGCCAGCCGCTGCAGGCGGCGATCGGTGTCCTGACGCTGCCGTCCCGTCGATGATGCGCCAAGCGCTTCCGCAAAGCGCCTGGCGCTCGTCAAGTCCTTCGCGCGGTGCTCGTGATGAATCGCGAGCGCCTCGACCGCGCGCCGTTCGAGCGCGGTGAGCGCCCGCCGGCCGCGCGGCACCAGATCCAGTACGCCCTGCCACGCCGCTGCGGCTTCCGCGTGCCGTGCCGCGCGCCGGTGCAACAACGCCAGCCGCGCCAGCGCATGGCGCCGGACTTCCTCATCACCGGCACGCTCCGCCGCCTCGTAGGCATGTTGCGCGCGCGCGAGCTCGTCCGCGCGCTCGTAGACGCGGCCGAGCGCGAGCTGCTCGGCCGGCTCGCGGCACGCCTCCGGCCCTTCCTGCACCAGCCACAGCGCATGCGCCATGACGGCGGCGAGCGACACGAGGTCGTGGCGGTTGTGATCGAGCACGCCGGCGACGACGGACGGATCGCCCGTGCGCAGGAACTGGAAGTAGCGCGCGGGAATCTCGAAGCCGGGCACGTCGGCGAGGCGATGGAAGCCGAGCACGCGCCGCTCGAGCGCGGACAGGCTGCAGCCGTCGTGCTCCGGCGACGCCATCTCGCGGCGGCCCCACAGCCGCCGCGCGGGCGGCAGCATGTCGAAGTGCGCGAGGTCATCGGTCGGCGCGGCCGATCGATGGAACGCCCAGCGCGTCTCCATGAACGGCACGTCGAACGTGCGGCCGTTGTACGTCACGATCAGCGACGCCTCGTCGAAGATGCCGCCGAGCGCGTCGAGCATCGCGCGCTCGCCCGCCGGCCCGGCCAGGAAGAACTGGCGCACGACGAACGCGCCCGACGCGTCGAACCAGCCGCAGCCCGCCAGGAATGCGAGCGTGCCGGCGCCGCCGCTGAGCCCGGTCGTCTCGATGTCGAAGAACACGACGCGCCGCCACCAGTCTTCGTGCGCCGCCACGCGCGCGTCGAACAGGTGCAGCGGAGCACCGGCCGCCGGCACGCACGTCTCCATGCGCCGGCGGCCGTGCGATCGATCGGCCTCGTGCGTCCGCTCGACGACAATGCAGGCGCCCGCTGGATCCACCGCGTGCCCACCGAGCGCGCTCGCCGCCTGCTCCGGCGCGCGGACGGGATCGGGATCCGGCACGTACGTCAGCTCGCGGACCGGCGGCGGTTGCGCGCCAGCCGGCGTCTCGCGCCGAACGATGTCTCTCAAGCGGGCGGTGAGATCGCGCATCGTGGGCGGTATCAGAATTTCGAACTTCGAAGTTCGAACTTCGAAGTTGACGAGACGCGTTTGGGGCTCTTGATCACGAACGCGTTTCCCTAGAACGGCGGCGCCGAAACGGCGTCGCTCTCGAATAGCCGCAGCAGATGCGACGCGACGGCCTTCGCCAGCGGCCCGGTGGCGCCTTCCGGCCCCACGCACGACGGACATCCAGACTCGCACGGACACTCGTCGATCAACTCGCGCGTGCGAACGATCAGCACCTCGTGCATGCCGTAGAGCGGCTCGCTGAAGCCGATGCCGCCCGGATAGTTGTCGTAGAGAAAGATGGTCGGATCGGCCGCCAGCTCCGGCGGCGCTGCGCCACGCATCGTGCCACCGAGCCGATTCGCGCCCTCGACGCCGATGCCGTCGATCGACATCCCGAGATCGTGGCCGTCGCACATCAGCAGCAGCGGCGCGATGTTGCGCATCGCGTGCGCCAGGCCGACGACGCCATCGCGCCGATCCGCGGTGCCGAACGGCAACTGCGCCATCACGGTCCGCGGAATCGTCAGCCAGTACGCCGTCGTGTGCATCTGCTGCTCCGGCAGATCCAGCTCGCCGGCGCCGACGTTCTCGTTCGTGTAGAACTTGATCTTCTTGAAGCCGACGACGCGAGAGACGACGTGCACTTCGCCGTGCGAGCGATCGACGGCCAGCATCGTCGACAACGGCGCGGGCGGCACGTACGTGCTCAGCTCGTGCGCCGGCATCTCGTCCTCGCGATCGTCGTCGATGCCCGCGGCCTCAGCAGCGACGTCGATCGCCGCGCGCGCATCGAGCGCGGTCTCCGCGCTCGACGTCGCAAACGTCTCGAGAATCGTCACCTTCGTGTACGTGATCGCGTCCGTGTAGTAGTCGCACTCGACCGCCTTCACGAACGCCTTCCGCCCTTCGAAGTCGAAGCGCTCGACCTGATAGAGCGCGCCCTCGACGATGTAGATGGCCTTCTCGTGCAGCGTCGACGGGCCGCTCGTGAAGTCCGTCTCGCCAATCACGCGCTCGCCGCTCGTCGTGTCGACGACGACGAAGTTGTCCGACGTCACCGATCGCAGGCTCACCGCGTCGGCGGGATACGACTCCTGCGTCCATTGCCACTGGTCGCCGACCTTGTGCACGAAGCCTTCTTCGCTCAGGATCGCGAGGATCTCCTGCACGTCCATCGATCCGAACGGCTCGTCCGCGCCGAAGGGCAGCTCGAACGCCGCGCACTTCACGTGATCGAGCAGGATGTGCAGGTTGTCGGGATTGACGAGCGCGTGCTCGGGGGACGCGTCGAAGAAGAAGTCCGGATGGCGCGCGACGAACTGATCGATCGGCGCGCTCGAGGTGACGAGCACCGCCGCCGATCGCCCGGACCGTCGTCCAGCGCGCCCCGCGCGCTGCCACGTCGCCGCGATCGTGCCGGGATAGCCGGCCATTACCGCCACGTCCAGCGCGCCGATGTCGATGCCCAGCTCCAGCGCGTTGGTCGAGACGACGCAACGGACCTCGCCGCTGCGAAGGCCGCGCTCGATCTCGCGCCGCCGGAGCGGCAGATACCCGCCGCGATAGCCGCGGATCACGTCCGCCGATCCCGGCGGTCCCGCGAACGCGTCCTTCAGGTACGTCGTCAGGATCTCGGTCGACAGCCGGCTCTGCGCGAAGACGATGAGCTGCAGGCCGCGCTTCAGGAACTCGATCGCGACGCGGCGCGTCTCGGCCAGATACGACCGGCGGATGCCGAGCTCGCGGTTGACGACCGGCGGATTGACGATGAGGAAATACTTCTCGCCGCGCGGCGCGCCGCTGCGATCGACGAGCTCGAACGCGTCGCCGACGAGACGTTCGGCCAATTCACGCGGATTGGCGATCGTCGCCGACGAGCAGATGAACGTCGGATCGGATCCGTAATGGCGGCATACGCGGCGGAGCCGGCGCATGACGTTGGCGAGGTGGCTGCCGAACACGCCGCGATACGCGTGCAGCTCGTCGATGACGACGAAGCGCAGGTTCTCGAAGAGCTTGGCCCAGCGCGGATGGTGCGGCAGGACGCCGGCGTGCAGCATGTCGGGATTGCTGAGCACGACGTGCGCGCGCGCGCGAATCGCCCGGCGCGCGTCCTGCGGCGTGTCGCCGTCGTACGTGAACACGCCGACCTCGCCCGCGCCTTCGGCGCCGACGAGCTGCGCCATCTGGTGCAGCTCTGCGAGCTGGTCCTGCGCGAGCGCCTTCGTCGGAAACAGGTACAACGCACGCGTCGACGAGTCCGCCATGATGCGGCTCAGCACCGGCGCGTTGTAGCAGAGCGTCTTGCCGGACGCGGTCGGCGTGATGACGACGACGTTGCGCCCGTCGAGCGCGTGCGCGACGGACTCCGCCTGGTGCGTGTAGAGCTGTGCGATGCCACGCGCCTCGAGCGCGCGCCGCAGCCGCGCGTCGAGCGCCTCAGGCCACGGCGCGTACGCCGCCTCCACGGCCGGCAGCTTCCGCGCCGCCGTGACGTGCGCGTCCCCGGCCTCGTCGGCCAGCGCACGCTCGTGCTCCGCGAGCATGCGGGCCAGCGCCGCCTGCAGCGAATGATCCTTGTCGCCGGTCACGGCGGGGAGCGTCGTCACGGTCCCCGCATCGTAGCATGGCGAAGAAGAGACGAAACCGTCTTTCTTGCGCTACTGCACGACGATCGTCCCGGTCATGAACGCGTGGATCGTGCAGTGATACGTGTACGTCCCCGGCGTCGTCAGCTTCGCCGTGCCCGTCTGGCCGGGCGCGAGCGAGACGTTCCATGCGCCGTTGTCGGCCGTGGCCGTGTGCGACGTGCCGTTGTTGTTGCCGAACGTGACGGTCGTACCGGCCGCCACGGTCAGCGGCGTCGGCGCGTAGCCGGGCGCGCGGTTGGACGAAGCGGTGCCGCTCGGCACGAGCACGATGTTCGGTCCGGCCGCGATCGGCTCCTGAGTGGGCCCGGTCGGGCCCGAGTTGTAGCTACTGCCGCACGCGGCGGCGGAGAGAAGACATCCAAGAAGAGCAACGGTCGAGATGGTTCGCATCAGACAGACCTCTTGCCGTCGAATCTGGCAAGAGCGCTGCCATGGCGCGATCGTGCGTGCGATCACGCGAACGGACGATCGAGTTTCGCGAAACGAAAGCCCTTACGGCGGGCGGCCACGAGGGCCGCTCTTACTTGTCGACGACGCGCGGCATGCGCAGCGCGACGATGGCGCCGACGACGAGCGTGGCGGAGACGGCGAACATGCCGGCTTCCGTGCTGCCGGTCAGATCGCGCAAGCTGCCGACGACGGTCGGGCTGATGAAGCCGCCGAGATTGGCGACGGAGTTGATCGTCGCGATGCCGGCCGCGGCGGCCGCGCCGCTGAAGATCGCGGTGGGCAGGCTCCAGAACAGCGGCGCCGCGGACAGAATGCCGGCCGCGGCGATCGTCAGACACGCGATCGCGAGCGTCGTGTGCGTCCCGGCGAGCGCACTCGCCGAGAGACCGGCGGCGCCGAGCACGAGCGCGAACGCCTCGTGCGCGCGACGCGTGCGATGGCGATCGGCGCGGCGGCCGAGCACCAGCATCGCGATGCCGCCGGCCGCGTACGGCACGGCCGTGAGCACGCCGATCTCCAGCACGCCGCGCACGCCGGCCGTCTGAATGAGCACCGGCATCCAGAACGTCAGTCCGTACTGACCGACGGCGCACGCGAAGTAGATCAGACACATCCACCAGACACGACGATCGGCGAAGACCGCGCGGATCGATCCGTGCGCGGGTAGCGCGGCGGCCTCGGCGTCGACGTGGCGCTCGAGCAGCGCCTTCTCCTCGTCGGAGAGCCAGCGCGCGGCGCGAATGCCGTTGTCGAGATACAGCATCACGACGACGCCGAGCAGGAGCGACGGAATGGCCTCGATCACGAAGAGCCACTGCCAGCCGTCCCATCCGCGTGTGCCCGCGAACGACTGCATGATCCACCCCGACAACGGACCACCGAAGATGCCCGAGATGGGAATCGCGGTCATGAACAGCGACGTCATCCGCGCGCGGCGGCCGGACGGATACCAGTACGTCAGATACAGGATGATGCCGGGATAGAAGCCCGCTTCGGCGAGCCCGAGCAGGAACCGCAGCGTGTAGAACATCCACGGCGTCTTCACGAACACGAAGGCCCCGGAGACGAGGCCCCACGTGATCATGATGCGGCCGATCCAGAGCCGCGCGCCGACGCGGTGCAGGATGACGTTGCTCGGCACTTCGAAGAGGAAGTAGCCGATGAAGAAGATCCCGGCGCCGAGGCCGTAAACGGTCTCGCTGAAGCCGAGATCGTCCATCATCTGCAACCGCGCGAACCCGATGTTCACGCGATCGAGATACGCGACGAGATAGCAGAGGATCAGCAGCGGCAGCAGCCGCCACGTCACTTTCCGGTAGGTCGCCTCTTCGAAGGCGGCCGTTTGCGGGTGCGTCGGCGTGGCGGCCACTGGTGATGAGCGCCCGTGGCTATTGCTGCGCCGCGCCGCCGCGTCCGCGGCCCGGTCCGCCCGCGCCTCGTCCGCGGCCACCGAAGCCGCGCGCGGGCGTCTGCAGCTCCGCGTCGGTCCACGGCTTGTTGCGCGCCTTCGTCAACGCGCGGATCTCACCGACCTCGAGCGGGCTCGGCACGGAACCCGTGTGCCCCCACGACCGGCGGATATAGGTGATCACGCCGGCGATCTGCTCGTCGTTCATCGCGGGCCCAACCGGCGGCATCAGGCCGATCTGTCCCTCCTTGCCCGACAGCAGGATCCGGATGATGGGCGTGAGGTCGCCGCCGTTCACGTACGCCGAGTCCACCAGGTTCGCCGCGACCTTGTCCTTGCCGCGTCCGTCCTCCTGATGGCAGCCCAGACAAACGTTCTTGTATATCTCGGCGCCGGCGGCCATGCGCTTCTGCTGATCGGGCGTGAGCGGCGTCGCGACCACCTTCGGCGCCGGACGACCCGGCCAGTCGAGCTTGTTGGACACCATGAGCGCCAGCGTCGCGAGATCGCCTGTTCCCGACGCGAGCTTCATGAGCGCCGCCGGCTCGCCCGGCAGCGTGATGCCGCGGCCCGGCGTGACGACGACGCGTCCGCCCGGCGCGCTCAGACCGGCAAGATTGACGCCTCGCCCGCCACCGCGCGCCGCAACTGCCGGCATCGCCATGTCGAGGCCCTGCAGCAGCGCTGCGCGCTGCCACAACGGCGTCGCGTCGTTCGTCGCGATATCGATGGCCTTCTGCACACCGGCGACGTCACCGCGCTTCGATACGGCCGCGACGAGCATCGACACGGCCTCGGTCGGCTGCGCGGCCGCGGATCTGGCCGGCGCGCCGCCCGCCTGCGGCGCTCTCGCCTGCAGCACGCGGCTCAGCACGTCGCTCTCGAGATCCTTCAAGCTGCTGACCACCGCGTCCGTGATGATCGGATCGGCGCCCTCGCGCGTCAGGATCGTCGTCGCCGGCTCGAGGCGCGCGGCCGCCGGCAGCTCGCCAATCGACGCCGCGAGCTGGCGTCGCACCGTCCAGCTCTTGTCGTCGATCAGCTTCAACGCGGCGGCGACGACCGGCTGATCGGGCTGGCTCATCCAGCGTTCTGCGATGCGGATGCCGGCCGCGCGGACGTTCGGGTTCGCGTCGGCGTACGCCTTCAGCACCACCGCCGGCTCGATCGCGTCGAGGCCGTCGAGCGTCCACAGCGCGTGCAGCCGCGTGCGCCAATCCGGCGCCGTCTCGGCGGCCGTCGTCAACTGCGGCACGACGGACAGATCGTGCCGCTGCACGAGCAGCTGCTGCGCGGTGTCACGCCACCAGCCGTTCGGGTGCGACAGCGTCTGCACGAGCTGCGCGGGCGTCGCCGACGAGAGCGACGGCTGCGGGCCGCGCGCGTTCGGCCCCGTGCCGTACACGACGCGCCAGATGCGGCCCTTGGCGACCGGCAGCTGGAGGTCGTGCGCCTTGATGTAATCGGTCAGGTACTCGCTCCAGATGCCGCCGGCCTGCACGACGCCGCGATACATGTCGACGACGTACATCGTGCCGTCGGGCGCCGACGAGAGCGAGACGGGGCGGAAGCGCTCGTCGGACGAGGCGAGGAATTCGCCGCGCGGATAGCCGTTCTTCGCCGTCAGCCTGCCCGTCCCGTCGTCGACGATCTTCATGCGATGGACGAGGTT
This sequence comes from uncultured Solibacteraceae bacterium, assembly GCA_964573795.1. GTDB lineage: Bacteria > Acidobacteriota > Vicinamibacteria > Vicinamibacterales > SCN-69-37 > CAZNMF01. Next base: position 436 of record CAZNMF010000156.1, on the reverse strand, counting down.
GGTCGGCGAGTCGGTGATGAACGCGTCGCCCTGGAGATCCTTCGGGTACCGATCGCCGCGATAGATCGTCGGCGTGCCCGCGCCCTGGATGACGATCGACGATCCGTCGGCGCGGAAGAACGAGTCGCGGTAGCCGCGATTGACGCCGCGGTTCGGCCGCACCGGATAGACGGTGGCGTCCAACTGCTCGATGAGCAGCTCGTAGAGCCCGCGCGTGCGCACGACGTCGGGATTGCGGAGGAAGTAGCGCGACGGCGTGTAGTCGACGTAGAGCGGCGCGTCGTTCACGTTGCGATAGATCCGGCCGGCGTCGTCCTGCGACACCTGCCACTGTCCGCGGCTGAGCGCCGGCAGTATCTCGAACTTGCCGTTCTCGAGCCGCAGATCGCGCGTGTGCTCGGACGAGTACATGATGTTGTCCATCGCCCAGAACGTG